>NZ_JOJF01000020.1:0-115146 GCF_000720265.1 Nocardia sp. NRRL WC-3656
CGACCCCAGCGAACAGGAGGACACCCCAGCACTGACCGCCTGACCGACCAGGATCACGCGGCAATCACCCCGATACACCACGCAATTGGACTTGACCTCCGTTCGAGCCGTATGTGCGGGAGTTGTTGGCGCAGTTCCCGAGTATGCCGGCGTCGGTGATCGCCGAACGGGTGGGCTGGTCGGGGTCGCAGTCGTGGTGGCGCAAGAAGATCGCCGGGCTGCGGCCGGAGTATGCGCCGAAGGATCCGGCCGACCGGCTGTCGTATCGGCCCGGTGATCAGGCTCAGTGCGATCTGTGGTTCCCGCCGGTGGACGTTCCGCTGGGGGCCGGTCAGGTTGATTCGCCACCGGTGTTGGTGGTGGTTGCGTCGTTCTCCCGGTTCGTGACCGCGCGGATGATCCCGACCCGGACCACGCCGGATCTGGTCGCGGGCATGTGGTCACTGCTGGACGGTCAGCTGGGTGCGGTGCCGCGACGATTGCTGTGGGACAACGAATCCGGAATCGGGCGCAGTGGCCGGCTGGTCGCGGCGGTGGTGTCGTTCACCGGGATACTGGCCACCAAGGTTGTGCAGTTGCCGCCTTATGATCCGGAGTCCAAGGGCATCGTCGAGCGGATGAACGGCTATTTCGAGACCTCGTTCCTGCCTGGACGCAGCTTCGTCTCGCCGGCCGATTTCAACTCCCAGTTGCAGGAGTGGCTGGTCAAGGCCAACTCCCGGCGGGTCCGCAGCCTCGACGCGATCCCGAACGAGTTGATCGAGGCCGATCGCGCGGCGATGCACCAGCTGCCGCCGATCCCGCCGCCGGTCGGGTTCACCGCCAAGACACGGTTGCCGCGTGACTACTACCTGAGGGTGTTGAGCAACGACTACTCGATCGACCCGACCGTGATCGGACGAATGGTCGATGTCCATGCCGATCTCGACACGGTCACCGCCCGCTGCGACGGCGCCCTGGTCGCGACGCATCCGCGGGCCTGGACCCGGCACCGGACAATCACCGATCCCGGCCATGTCGAGACCGCGGCACGACTGCGGTCGACGTTCCAACACTCCACGCCGGCAACCGATTCCAGTGACGACGAGGCCGGTTTGGTGCGCAATCTCGCAGACTACGATGCACGTTTCGGTGTCGATTTCGACGGTGAAGGGGTCGCGTGATGGCCGCACCGAAAGACACGATCAAACAGATCGAGTACTACGCGAACGCGTTGAAAGCGCCCAGGATCCGCGACAGCGCCGCCCGGCTGGCCGAGCAAGCCCGTGATTCGGGATGGAGCCATGAGGAATACCTGGCCGCGGTGCTGTCACGGGAAGTGTCCTCACGAGAGTCCTCCGGGGCCGAGATGCGGATCCGCGGCGCGGGTTTCCCCGCACGAAAAGGCATCGAGGAGTTCAACTTCGACCACCAACCCGCCCTCAAACGCGACACCATCGCGCACCTGTCGACCGGCGCGTTCATCGACAAAGCACAGAACGTGGTGCTACTCGGCCCGCCCGGCACCGGCAAAACGCACCTGTCGATCGGCCTCGGCATCGCCGCCGCGCACCACGGCCATCGCGTGTTGTTCGCTACCGCGGTCGAGTGGGTCGCCCGCCTGCAGGCCGCTCACCAGCACGGCCGCTTGGCCGCCGAGCTGGCCAAGCTGCGCCGCTACAGCGTTTTGATCGTCGATGAGGTCGGCTACATCCCATTCGAGCAGGACGCGGCCAACCTGTTCTTCCAGTTGGTGTCCAGCCGCTACGAACACTCATCGCTGATATTGACCTCCAACCTGCCGTTTTCCCGCTGGGGAGACGTGTTCAGCGACCACGTTGTGGCCGCCGCGATGATCGACCGCATCGTCCACCACGCCGACGTCCTCACCCTGAAAGGCAACAGCTACCGACTCAGAAACACTGAAATCGACACACTGCCAAGCCATCGCAGCGACGGCACGGCAGACTAACCATCAACCATCAAGTGGCCGATCTTCCAAGAGCGCACCCGGCCCGATATTCAAAGAGCGCTGACACCACCCCGGAATGCTGGTTGGTTGTGCCGACAGGTATGAAATTTGGTGGGTGAGGATGTGTTGATGGCCAAAAGTTTTCGTCAGATATATCATAATCAGCAGTTCTTGTTGGCTTCGGATATCAGGAAATGATTGAGGGGCGGCGATCCGGTGTGGCTGGTGATATCGGTCGTAGAACGGTTGGGCACATCGGTTTGCGGGCGCGGGCGACTGCGCCTGTTTGATTGGCTCCTGACCTGTGAGGATCCGCCTCGCTGGAAGAATGCTCACCATGCCGAAGCCGTATCCCCAGAGGTCCGCCACGAAGTGGCCGCAGTCGCCGTGAGGGCAAGATCTCATTGACCCAGATCGCCAAGGATTTCGGGATCTCGCAAAGCTGTGTGAAGAACTGGCTCAAACAAGCAGATATCGAAGACGGACATCAGCCCGGCGCCACCCGCGAAGTTGCGCGAAGCACGTAAACGGATCCGGCAGCTGGAACAAGAAGCCGAGGTCATGCGGTGCGCGGTCGCCTGCGGCGCACGTGACGTCAACCCACAATGAGCTACCCGCTGGTCGGAGACCCGGCCGCTGACGGAATCCCTTCGCGGCGACCTACCGGGTACTCGAATTCTCCACCCAGCATTCTACAATTGGAAAGAAATGCTCTGTCTCGCAACGGGATTGGGACGACATCCATTGATCAACGCCGCACTCGACCTCCACGCCGACGACCCGGCTGTCAGCTACCGATTCATCGCCGCCGAACTACCGGCCCCGAAGCTTGCCCTAGTGTTCTCTTTGCCTCGGAAAACGGACTGTCATTCGGGGCAAGCCAGGAAGGTGGGCTGACAGCGGCGACCGTGACCCGGCTCCAGTCCGCCGCGCCACGCACCTTGCGCGGCTGCCGGGTTGCCGAAACCCCGCGCCGCAATGGAACGAACAGTTTGAGCTGCTCAATATCAGCGCGAAGATTGCACCTCACAGTGTCTGCCTGCCGCGCTCGGCCCACGCCCCGAACGACCTGGGCGTGGGCCGAGCACGCTGGCCAGCGCCGACAACACCACTCGCCCGTTGTCCTTAGCTGGAGCATTCAACGCTCCGCGCCGTAACCGTCCAGAGCGAGCTGTGGCTCAGCCGCGTTTCCATGCACCCGCTGCTTCGCCGGTCGTCCATCCCGCATCGACCCGCCTGACATTTCGGGGAGCTGTTTCGTCGGTTGTAGTGACCAAGTCGAACCCGAGTTCGGGCTCGCTTGCCGAGAGACGACACCGGCCGGTCACCGTGTTGGCTTTCGGACTCGCCGACATCGTCCCCGAGAAGAAAGGAAACAGAACCCAGTCCGAACAGCGTTTGCGGCCGTCCACCGGTCGGCAGCTCTCGGTTTGCGCCCGTTCAGATGTCCTGGCGTATCGGAAATAATAGACAGAAAGCGTTACATGAACACGTTCTTGTGGGTCCTTCAGGGTTGTCTCGCCTCACTGATGGTCATGTCCGGCATCAGCAAGCTTGTACAACCGAGAGATAAGCTGGTCAACACGTATCCCTGGATGCAAAACGTTTCCAAAGGGAGCATCCGGTCCATCGCAGCGGTAGAGGTCATCGGCGCAGCGGGTCTAATAGGGCCGGCCGCCACCAGAATTGCCTCTGTCTTGACGCCCATTGCGGCAGTGGGGCTGATGGTCTTCGCGGTGCTGGCCGCAATTCTCCACCTTCGCCGCCGCGAGGCTTCGGGGGTCGCGATCGTGTCAGTCATGTTCCTGGTGGCTGCGGTGATCGCATGGGGGAGATTCGGACCATATGGCTGGTAACGGAGGCCTTGAACATTGAAGTAGGCACTACCGTGCGACGCTCTCCGGCGCATCCGGACCGTCGAAGCAGTCGGGAATCGAGAGCAGTTGCAGGTACACTGTTTTCGGTTCCCAACGCCAGCCCGTAGGGGTCGGATTGTGGCGGTGTCACGATTGCACCTGGTCCGTTTCCCTGGTCCGCCCTCCGCGACTCTCAGCGCATCCGGCGTTCCACGGACTGCCACTGCTATGCGGGAACCGTGGTTCCCGCGGTGCCCGACCATGGTGTGGGGATGTTGTTCGCCCACCACCGATAGCGGGTGACCGCGACGGTGGTGGTGTCGAGCATGACGATCCCGTCTGCTGCCGGACGGTTGCCTGGCCTGCCGGTCAGAAACCACCGGTAGAGCTCCGACCACGTGATTCGCTTGTGCCGCTTGAGCAACCATTGAGTGACCCGATGCCAGGTGAAGGCATCGAGATACCCGAACGTCGCTTTCGACACCCCGTGGCGGAAATACACACCATCCTCGAAGCACCGGGTTGAGGCGTCCGAGAAGGTCAGCGAGGCCGTGATGACGTGCCTTCTTCGTCAGTGCCCGCACCTTCGCCATGATCGAGGCCAGAGCCTTCTTCGACGGATAGGTGTAGACACTCATCTTGGCGGTTCCCTTCTTCCGGCGCCGCTGGATGCGGAACCCCAGGAAGTCGAACCCCTCGTCCAGGTGACATACCCGGGACTTCTCGACCGACGGGCGCAGCCCCAACGGGTCGATCACCTGCGCGACCTCGTCCCATAGCGCTTCCGCGTGCGCTTCGGTCCCGGCCACCATGATCACGAAATCGTCTGCGTAGCGGACGATTCGATAGGTGGCACCGCCGCGTTTGCGGTGCGCCTCGCGCTGATAGGGAGTCGTGTGTGCCTCCCATTTCGCGACGAAATGCGCGTCCAACACCGTTAGAGCGATATTGGCCAGCAAGCGGTGAGAGTATGCCGCCCTGGGGCGTGCCCGTGTCGGAGTTGCTGACCGTCCCGTCGCCGGACATGATGCCCGCCTTCAGGAACGCCTTGATCAGCGCCAGGACACGTTTATCGACGATGCGTGTGCGGACCCGCTCCATGATCGCGGAGTGGGCCAGCTCGTCGAACGAGCGCTCGACACACTACCTACGGCGATAACCAACAAGAGTGCGTGACCGTCACACGGAGCCGTGATCCGTTGGAGGGGCAGCAGGTTCGGGTCCTGCGGCGGTGGCGCCGCCGGCAGGGGCGGATTGATCTGCTAGTGGTGCTGGCGGATGGGCGTAAGCGGTTGATCCCGCAGGTGTGGACCGACGCCGATGCCGGTGAGGACCCCATTTATGCCGGCACGGTGACGACCTTGGGTGGGGTCGAGGACTTTTCGGCGTTGACGGTGCTGATTTCGGCACTGGTTGGCCAGGCCGGGGAGCAGGGTGCCTCGCAATCGACGTGCGAGGAGGACCAGAATGCAGCCTGTTCAGCTCAGTTTGCTGGCGACTGAGATACCGACGCCGCCGCAGCAGGTGACCGCCGAGCTTCCCGAGGACAGTGTGGCCGAGGCGGTTCGGCTGCTGGCACGGCTGATCGTGAAAGCGGCGACCGCGACGCAGGCGGTGACCTGCGATGAGTGAACACACGAAAATCACTGCGTCACATCGTGTCCGATCTGCGGTCGTGTATGTGCGTCAGTCGACACTGGCCCAGTTGGAACGTAACGGCGAGTCCACCGCCCGCCAGTATGACCTGCGTGAACGGGCCGTCGCGCTGGGCTGGCCGCGCGAGCAGGTCCGGGTAGTCGACGCCGACCTGGGCGTGTCCGGGTCGGTGCTCGGGCAGCGTGACGGGTTCGAGTCGTTGGTGGCCGATATCGCCCTGGGGCAGGTCGGGATTGTGCTGGCGTTGGAGGTATCGCGGCTGGCGCGTGACAATGCCGCCTGGTATCGGCTGCTGGATTTGGCCGGAACCTGCGACACCCTGGTCGCCGACGCCGACGGCGTCTACCACCCAGGGCTGTTCAACGATCGTATGTTGCTGGGCATGAAGGGCCGACACCAACATCCGACCCGAGGCCAGAAAGCCCGGCACCGGCGCGGTGAGGGAGGGCTCCGCGCTGCTGCAGGGCCTGGCCACCTGCGGCGACTGCGGCCGCAAACTCGCCGTGTTCTACCGCGGCCCGGCGAAATCGGTGCCGAACTACTACTGCCACGGCTCAGCCGAGCTGGTCGAGGGCCGTGGGTCGCGGCATATGAACGTCGGCGGGCAAGCCATCGACTCCGCCGTCGCCGAGGCGTTCCTGACCGCGGTGACACCGGCAGCGGTGCAGGCCGCTCTCACCGCCGCTGACCAGCTCGAGACCGGCTACGACACCGCCCTGGACCAGTACCGACGCCAGGTCGAACAGGCCTGCTACATCGCGTTGAAAGCCGAACGCCGTTACCGTGCTGTCGATCCGGACAACCGCCTGGTGGCCCGCGGGCTGGAAACCGAATGGAACATCGCTCTGCAAGCGGTCGCCGATGCTGAAACCGAACTCACCCGCCGCGAAATGAAGCGACCGAAAACCCTTGCACCGCACGAGGAACAAGCGATCCTCGCGCTCGCCGACGATCCCGGCAGTGTCTGGTCGGCGCCGACGACCACCGACCGCGACCGCAAACAACTGCTGCGCACACTGCTCGAAGAAGTCCAGATCAGTGTTTACCGCACCGCCGAGGAGCCGCACGCTGATCTGCTGCTGCGATACAAGGGCGGCACCCTCACCGAACTGACGGTGCCGCTGCGGCGCCCCCAGCCGAATATCCGCACCGATGAGGACACCATCGCCTTGCTACGCCGCCTGGCCGCCCTCTATCCCGACGCGAAGATCGCCGGGATCCTCAACCGGCAAGGCCGCCGCACCGCTCGGGGATTGTCGTTCACCGCCAGTAGAGTGCAGTCACTGCGCCAACACCACAAGATCCCCTGCTACCGAACATCTGTCGAAACACCAAGCGGGACAGGAGAATTATTCACCGTGTCCGCCGCCGCCAAACAACTCGGCATCGCCGCCTCAACCCTGCTGCGCTGGCTCAACGACGGGTTCGTCGCCGGCGAGCAGATCACCCCCGGCGCACCGTGGCGGATTCGGCTCACCGACGAACTGCGCGGCATGCTCGTCAACGACTCCCCCGACGGCTGGCTCGCCCTGCACCACGCCAGCCGCGCCCTCGGCGTCTTCCGCCAAACCGTCTTGCAGAAGGTCAAGCGCGGCGAACTCAAAGCCGTCCTCACCCGCACCGGACGCCGAAAAGGCCTGCGCATCAACGTTTCCACCCCACAAGACACCCTGTTTGAAACACCAACAATCAGTGAAGGAGCAGTATGACCATGCATCCAAACACGCCTCGATATCCGCATCCAGCACCCACCTGTAGCCGCGGGTGCCGTAATAGTGGATCTCGGCGATCGCGTCCTGAGCCCGCCGGTTGGGCCGGAACCCGTAGGAGACCGGCTCGAAATCGGCCTCGAAAATCGGTTCCAGCACCAGCTTCAAAGCGGCCTGAACAACCCGGTCGGTCACCGTCGGAATCCCGAGACGCCGAACCTTCCCCGACCCTCCCGGTTTGGGAATCTTGCGTTCCCGCACCGGCAACGGCCGAAAAGCCCCGTCTCTCAACGAGGTCCGAAGATCGTTCAGGAACCCCGGAACACCGATGCGCTCATCAACGTCGGTGACGGTCACGCCATCGACGCCGGGAGTGCGGGCTCCGTGGTTGCCCGCGACCCGGTCGAACGCCAAGAGCAGCGTGGCCGGGTCGTGCACGAAATTGAACAGGTCATCGAACCGGCGACCTGGATCGGCCGCCGCCCAACGGTGAAGCTTGGCCTGCATCTCCGATACCCGCCGGCGAGGCCCCGCAGGGTCCACCAACGCGGCGTCACCGTTCGGTGGCGCGTCTTTCGGCATTGCAGCATCCTTCCTTTCTCGAAACCGCTGCCGCCCTTCGCCATGTGACCGGCTTTCCCGGCCTCGGACTACTACGGCGACTCCGCCCCACCCGGCCTGTTCGACTGTCGGTGCGTCTATCCCCAAGCAGCGCAACCGGATTGCCGCGTCGCTGGGGAATCTGACCGGGTGGTTCCCGTGTTCACTGTGTTTCGCTCGACGAAGTAGGAGCCCAGCTGTGTCCCTGCGGCATCGCCACGAGTACGCCGTAGACATTCCCCGTGGCCTCCGGACCGGCTTTCGTAAACCGATCCAGGAGTTCCCCGGCCACTACGAAAGCGGTAGGTGCGCACCGCTTCCTGCCCATATCCGCCAGGTTCGAGCAGGCGGCACATAAAGGGACGTAACAGCGCTGGTTCCTACTTAGTTGGTAACGGTTGCTTTGTCAGTTCGGATGTCTTCTGGTTCCTTGGCCTGCGAGGTCTGACGCGAGACTCGGCGCCGATCCCGACTTGGTGATCGTTGCTCGGTTCGGCCGAGGCGACTCCTAGCTGCTCCTGGGACCCTCGAGTCCTCCTGCAAGGCAGCGAGCGCCACGGCCGAAACGATCGACTCGCCGACCATCGACCGCTTGTGTTCACCTCGGACGTGAAGTTCTCTGAGGCATGCGGCGGTGGCCGGCGAGGCCGCCGGATCGGCCCCTGCACACCTCGAGGGCTTCGGAGTCCTTGTGGTATTGGCCGGGCAGGGCAGCGGCACGGTGTGTCGGCCCTGCCCGGCCGTCGTATTCGACTGGGATAGCTCGTGGTTCGAGCCCTCCCGCACGACCAGACGCCCCGTCAATCGTGAGCTTCGAGCTCTGGCAAAGACCGGCGCCGTGCGGGTGAGCTGGGATCGCGAACAGCTCATCGGAGGCCAGCCCATCGAGGCTCGTAAGTAGGGCGCTGCGCGTTTCCGCCAGGGACAAGAACCACCACGAAACACCTGATGGAGGACCAGATTGAGCAACTACTGCGGCGTGGACTGGGCCGAGGGGCATCACGACGTCGCCGTCGTCGACCCTGATGGCAAACTCGTTGCGAAGAAGCGCGGATCGGCGACGATCCGGCGGGTTTCGCTGAGCTGACCCAACTGCTGGCCGGAGCCGGTGACACCGAGCACGACCCGATCCCGGTCGCGATCGAAACCCCACGCGGGCTGATGGTCGCCGCGCTGCGCGCCTGCGGGCGGCCGGTCTACGCGATCAACCCGATGGCCGTGGCCCGTTACCGCGAACGCCACTCGGTGGCACGGGCCAAGTCCGACCACGCCGACGCGATGACCTTGGCCAACATCCTGCGCGTCGACACGCACCTGCACCGCTGGATGTCTGCCGACAGCGAACGCGCCCAAGCTATTTCGGTCCTCGCGCGTGCACAGCAGGACGCGGTCTGGCGACGCACCAAGGCCAGCAACGAGCTGAGGTCGCTGCTGCGCGAATACTTCCCGGCGTTCCTGGCGGTGTTCGCGGGCAAGTCCGCCACCAACCTTGCCAAACCCGAGGCCCGTGCCGTGCTGGCCATCGTTCCCACCCCGGCGCACGTCGCCAAGCTCACCAGAACCCGCATCGCGGCCGCGTTGCGCCGCGCCGGTCGCCAACGCGGCATCGACGCCCTGGCCGCGGAAATCCTCGACGGGCTGCGGAACCCGCAGTTGCGTCAGTCCGAGCTGGTGGAAAAAGCACTCGGCCGCCAGGCCCTGGTGCTTCTGGCTGCCCTGGACACCGCTTGCATCGGTGCTGATGACCTGGAACAGGCAGCGGCCGAGGAGTTCCGCAAGCATCCCGACTACGCGATCATCACCAGTTTTCCCGGTCTGGCCGACCTCACCGGCGCCCGGGTCCTGGCCGAGATCGGGGACGACAGAACCAAATTCGCCACTGACCGGGCATTGAAGGCCTACGCCGGATCCGCACCGGTCACTCGCGCATCCGGCAAATCGATCTCCATCACCTACCGCCGCATCAAGAACGACCGCCTCGCAGCCGCCGGCTGGGTCTGGGCTTTCGCAGCTGCGGCCCGATACGCCCCCGCACGCGGGCACTACCAACGCCGCCGAGCCCACGGAGACCGGCACGCAGCAGCACTGCGTCACTTGTTCAACAAGATGCTCGGCCAGCTCCATCACTGCCTCCAATCCCGTGAGTTGTTCGATCCGGTCAAAGCTTTCGGCCGCCCAGTCACCCACGCTCCAGAGGGAGCCGCCGTTTGACTTCTAAGACCATCGGAGGTCTCGCGTGCACCTTCCCGTCTTGCTTGCCGGACCCACACCATCTGGCGATACTGGCCCGTCCCGGCTTTGTCAGGGCTGCTCCCACCCTCCCCGGCACCACCCGGATCAGGCTGCCCTCAACTCCACCGACCTGCTACGACAGGCCAGCGGTGGAGGTCTTATCACCTCCACTCGAAACACAGCGCCTCACGGCGCAAACGAAGTCTGTGCCAGAGCCCCAATCCGGACCATCTGACGGACGTGGGTTCGAGGATTCGTCGCAACACCCCTGCTAGAAGAATTGGGTGGAGATGGGACGACCGGGCCGCAAGCGTCGACTGGCTCTGGAGGATGAGTACTGGAAGTTGATGACGGCCGGTGTCGGCACAGTCGAGGCGTGTCGACGGCTCGGGATCGGCCGAACCACGAGGTACTACTGGCGATCTCAGCGTGGAGGTCTGCCTCCGACTGTCCTTCGTGAGGATTTGCGCTCGTCCCGCTTCCTGTCACTGTTCGAACGCGAACGCATCGCGGTGCTGCGCGAGCAAGGATGCGGTGTCCGCGAGATTGGGCGACGGTTGGGTAGGGCCCCTTCGACGATCTCGCGCGAGCTGCGGCGGAACGTGCGCGACGGAGACGGCGGTGTCTACGACGCTGGGTCGGCGCATGCCCGCGCCCGGGAGCACGCTCGGCGTGTGCGCCGCACCGTTTTCGCCCGCGATGAACAACTGCGGACAATGGTGCAGGCCAAGCTGCTGTTGCAGTGGAGCCCAGAGCAGATCGCGGGATGGCTGCGCACCGAATACCCTGACCAACTGCACTGGCATGTCTGCCACGAGACCATCTATCAGGGCCTCTATTTCGGCGGAAGTCGTGGCCTGACAAGGGATCTGGCGCGCAATCTGCGCACTGGCCGAGGTCTGCGCATGAGACGACGCAACGCCCGCAGCCGGAGGCCGCGGTTCAGCGCGTATTCGCGCATGATCGATGAGCGTCCGGTGGCGGCGTCGGCTCGTCAGCGGATCGGCGACTTCGAGGGGGACCTGATCCTCGGCCGGCAAGGCCAGTCCGCCATAGGCACTCTTGTCGATCGCACCACCCGGTACGTTCGGCTCGTTCGCGTGCCCGAGCGACGCAGCGGCGAAGACTTCGCTGCCGCGCTCACCGCCGCAGTGGCCGACCTGCCGCCGGTCGCGCGGCGCACCCTGACCTGGGACCAAGGTGTTGAGATGGCACGCCACGACCTGCTCGCCGGGGTATTCGAGGAGGGCGTGTATTTTGCCTATCCGGGCAGTCCGTGGCAGCGCGGAACCAATGAGAATACGAATGGTCTTCTGCGCCAATATTTTCCGAAGCGTGCGGATCTGCGCACCTACACGGCAGACGACCTGCGCCGCGTGGAGCACCTCCTCAACAACCGGCCCCGCAAGACTCTCGGCTGGACCACACCGGCCCAGGCATTCAGCGAACTACTGACACGATGGTCCAGCACTGTTGCGACGATCGATCGAATCCGCCGCCGACCTTGTCGATTACGAGCAGTGGATAGCGGCCGAGTTTGATCAGCTCGGCCTGCAGCCGGCCCGCGTGATGAGCTTCAGCGAGGCGTGAGACCCATTCCGACGCGGTGGCGAACGCGACCCGATGCCCGGCCTGACACGCCCGGAACGCCAAGCCGATGGCCAGGTGGGTTTTGCCTGTTCCGGGTGGGCCCAGGAACACGGCGTTCCTCGTCGACTCCCCCGAGCCGCTAGATCTCCATCGCCGAAGCGGCTCAACGCGCCAGCGTCAGTCGAGACACCATCCGTCGGATGATCGCCGACGGCCAGCTACCCGCATACACATTTCGCGGTCAGGTCCGCATCGCCGCGGAAGACATCGACAAAGCCATGTGGCCCCATCAGGTGAGAGCGGCACGAAGAACAGCCTATTGCACGCAAGTTGCACGAACGGACTCCGGATAACCGAAAACCACGACTGCCTGCACAAATAAAGTGGTCCCAGCTGGTTTCGAACCAGCGACCTCTCGCGTGTGAGGCGAGCGCTCTCCCGCTGAGCTATGGGACCGCGGATTTCGGGAGCGGCTGGGGTGCCGTTCCGAACGAGAAGGAACCTTAACACGCATCCCCGGTGTCACACCAAATCGGGGCTTGACCTGGGTGTTTCAGCCGAGCGGCGATGGACGGAACATGAACGGGCGCAGAAGGTCTCGTGAGGTTGGGTCGGCGCGTAGTCGCCCCCCCTTCACCGAGTGAAGCATCGCGGGAGATCGGGCGGGGCCGTGTCCGAACGGACCGCGGTTACAGTGTTCCGCGCCACGGAACGAAGGCCCGACCACCCCCCAGCCGGCGCCGCGACGGATGTGGCCTCAGGGATCGCCTGGCGCGCCGGCCGGGCGGGGCGCCGCGCCGGCGCCACCGAGCCGGTGCCATCCGACGGAGCGCAACCACCCCGGAAAACACACCGGTGTTATTCACTTTTACCCCCATCTACCAGGCGATTTGTTGACCGTGCGGGTTGTGGGCTAATGTTCTCTCTCGCAGCCGGAAGGGGCCGAAAAGCCCCGGAGACGCAGCATGCGGATGTAGCGCAGTTGGTAGCGCATCACCTTGCCAAGGTGAGGGTCGCGGGTTCGAATCCCGTCATCCGCTCGAAGGCCAACCCGGCCTTGGTTGGCGGTGTGGCCGAGTGGTGAGGCAACGGCCTGCAAAGCCGTGCACACGGGTTCGATTCCCGTCGCCGCCTCTGAGTAGGCGAACCACGCGCGATTAGCTCAGCGGGAGAGCGCTTCCCTGACACGGAAGAGGTCACTGGTTCAATCCCAGTATCGCGCACCAACGAAGAACAGGTCAGCCCCGGTTTCGACCGGGGCTTTCTTGTATCCGCATCACGGACGTAACGAGTTCGCGGACGACTGTGTCCGCCGTCTCATCGCCTGGGATACGGTCGAGGCCCAACCAGCCGAGCGGCAAGGAGAGATGTCGTGCGCGATTCGGTAACCGTCCACATGGCCGCGTCGCCGGCGCAGGTGTGGGCGCTGGTCAGCGATATCACGCGGATCGGCGAATTCAGTCCCGAGACGTTCGAGGCCGAATGGCTCGGTGGCGCAACGGGTCCCGCGGTGGGGGCGAAGTTCCGGGGGCACGTGCGGCGCAATCAGGTGGGGCCGGTCTACTGGACCACGTGCCGGGTCGACGTGTGCGAGCCCGAACGAGAATTCGCCTTCACCGTCCTCGGGCCCAAGGGGATGAGCATCAACCGGTGGGGCTACCGGCTGGAACAGCGCGACGGCGGCACCGACGTCACCGAATCGTTCGAGCTCTCGACGATCCTGCCGCTGCGGCTGTACTGGACGGCGCTCGGGTGGGCGCGCGGACGGCGCAACCACAACGATATGGCCACCACCCTCAACCGGATGAAGATCGCCGTCGAGCACGGCTGATCCGGCGGGTTCGACGCGCGCTATTCGGCGAATTCGACGCCCAGCACCCGATCCAGCACCCGCGCTCCGCTGTCGGTCAGCCGCAGCGTGCGGCGGGTTCCCGGCCGTTCCACCCAGCCCGCCGATTCCATGCGGGTCAGTACCGCGGCACCGAGCGCACCGCTCAGATGATGGCGTTGTTCGCTCCAGTCGACGCAGAAACGCAGCAGGGGGCGGCGCCGGTCACGGGCGGCGTCGAGATCCACCCCCAGCTCGGCGAACAGGGGCTCGGCATTCGGGCCCAGGCGATACGGGTGGTCGGTCATCGGCGCCGAGATCGGATCTCCCTGTGCGCGTGCGGTTCCCGCGCCGCCGTCGGTGCGGGTCAGCGCCTGCCGCTCGAGCAGTGCCTCGGTGACCGCGACGCCCAGTCGCCCGGCCAGGTGGTCGTAGCAACTGCGCGCCCGGCGCAGCGCCGCCGCGCGGGTGGATTCCCGCAGTGAACGCACGGGTCGCGTCGGCGCCAGCACTGCCAACGCTTCGATCGCGGCGCCGACCTGGGCATTCGCTATGCGGTAGTACCGGTGGCGGCCGGATCGTTCGACCGTGAGCAGTCCGCCCTCCACCAGCCGGGCCAGGTGTTCGCTGGCCGTGGACGCCGCGACGCCGGCCTCCGCGGCCAGCACCGATGCCGGCAGCGCGCGCCCGTCCGCCAGGCCGATCATCATGCGCGCCCGGGTCGCGTCGGCCAGCAGGGCGCCGACAGCGGCGATATCGGAATACCCGTAGAGAGGTCGGCGATCGGTCATGACTCGAGTCTGCCGCGACAACACTTCGGTACGCACCGAATCGTGGCCGTCCGCGCACGTCCGCGACGACCGCGGGCGGACGGTCCGCCGGCAATCGGCGGGCGACCTCGCTCCACGACCTTGACTACCGTTCCGGTTCGGCCGACATTGGGGTGGTGCGTATGCGTGCGGAGGAACTCGATGTGCCTCCGGCCGAGGGATTCGATCGGATCGGAACGGTCGAGATGACGCTGAGCGCGTTCGGTGCCGGTGATATCCACGGCTCGATCGACGAGATCGCCTATGCCGCCGCCGACCTCGGTGGCGAGTATTTCCACGTGACCGATTCCTTGGGCGCACGGGTCACCGCTGTGGTGTACCGCCGCAGTCGCCGGCGTCGGCGATGGTTCCGCCGCCGGACCTGACGCTGCGCCACCAGGAGGCGGTGAGCGAAAGAAGCTGTGGCAGGACGCTGTTCGTCTCACCCCCTGCTTCATCGCCGATACTTCGGTCCACACCGAAAGGTTGCGCACCGACACTGCGGATATGACTTCGACTCCACAGGTTCGCAACGCGGCCGCCATCCTCACGGTGATGTGCGCCGGGATGTTTCTGGTGTTGCTGGATGTGACCATCGTGAATGTCGCGCTGCCCGCGATCGGTCGCGGCCTGCATACCGACATCGCATCGCTGCAGTGGGTGGTGGACGGGTACGTGGTCGCGATCGCGGGACTGCTGCTGGCGGCGGGAACCGTCGGCGATCGGATCGGGCATCGCCGGATGCTGCTCGCCGGATTCGCGGTCTTCGGACTGGCCTCGCTGGCGTGTGCACTGGCCCCGTCGGTCGGGGTGCTGATCGCCGCGCGGGTGGTCCAGGGCGTGGGCGGGGCGCTGCTGTTGCCCAGCACCATGGCCGTCATCGCGGACGTCTTCCCGGATCGGGCGGAACAGGCGAAGGCGCTGGGCACCTGGGCGGCGGTGTCGTCGCTGGCGTTGCCGGCCGGACCGCTGCTCGGCGGAATTCTCGTCGACCGTCTCGGGTGGCGGCCGGTCTTCTGGATCGCGGTGCCGCTGACGATCGCGGCGACCGTCGCGGCCCGGATCGTGGTACCGGCCGCACCACCGCGGCTCGGCGAGCGCGTCGACGTGCTCGGACTGGCCGGATTCGTCCTCGGCCTGAGCGCGCTGGTGTTCGCCGTCATCTCCGCGGGGCACCACGCGGGGACGGCGGTCGTCGGCACCGCGGCGGTGGTCGCGGTGTGTGCGCTGACGGGCGCCTACGTCTCGTCCCGGCGCAGCGCTCATCCGTTCCTGCCGGTGGACCTGTTGCGGCACAAGGATTTTCTCGCTCCCAATGTCGTCGCCCTGATGATGAACCTGATCTTCAACGGCATCCTGTTCATCGGCATGCTGTATCTGCAGGACACGCTGGGGCACTCCCCCGTCGCGGCCGGCGTCAGCGTGCTGCCGCTGGCCCTGCCGCTGGTGCTGCTGGCGCCGGTGTCGGGACGATTGACCGCCCGGTACGGCCCGCGCCCGGCGATCGCGATCGGCTGCGCCCTCGCGGCATGCGGTTCGGCGATGCTGCTCACGCTCGACGGCCGCGGTGGCGGCGGCGGACTCCTGCTGAGCTTCACCGTGCTCGGCTGCGGCTCCGGCCTCATCACGACATCGGTGGTCGCGGCGACGGTGCGCGCCACACCGGCGGACCGGTCCGGCCTGGCGACGGGAATGTCCAATACCGCCCGGCAGGTCGGAACCGCCTGCGGTGTGGCGATATTCGGCGCGGTGGCCGGATCGCCGACCGGGCCGGGCTTCGTCGGCGCCATCCACCGGCTGGCGGCCGGCTCGACTCTCGCGTGGGTGGTCGCGCTACTGATCACCGTCTTCGCCGTGGAGGCCGGCGGGCCGCGAGCGGCCGACAGGGGCCGAGACAGCCGCCTCACCGAACCCGCGCGCCGCTGAACCGTCGAAGCGGCTCGCCGTTGAATCGATCAGCCACATCGCGGACACGCCCGCGCTCGAGCGCCCGGAACCCGTACGAAGGCATAGGCTTTCGAAAGGACGTGCGAGACAGCGAAAGGCATGTGGTGACGACCAACCGGATCGAGGAGATACAGGCCGGGTTGCTCGACGACCTGCGCGACGGCATCTCCTTCACCTCCGAGCAGATGGCCGACACGCTGGCGGACATGGTCGCGGCCCAGGCCGAGGAACGTCCCCGCGACGGCGAGCTGCTCACCCGCCGGCTCGGGCTCGACGGTGTGCGCCCGGAGACCTTGACGCTGCTGGGCGCCCGCTTCGAACTCTCGCGCGACCGGGTTCGCCAGCTCTACACCCGAGCGGCGGGGCAGCTGCTGCGGCGTGTGCAGGCCACCGGCCATCCCGATCCGGCCGTGTTCGCCAACCAGTATCCGGTCGGGTGGGGCGATCAGCGGCTGACCCGGACGCTGCTCACCGAAACCTATGTCGGAGATTGCGATATCGCCGCCCAGGATCTGGCGTATCTGAAGTTGCGGCTGGCCGGGCATTCGCTGATCGACGCCAAGCGGGTGGCCGGCTTCGTCTTCCAGCGCATCGCGGGCTGGCAGCAGCGTGGCCGGTGGCATCTCGATCGCCCCCGCACGGCCGAACCCGCTGCCGGGCAACTGCTTCCGCTGCTGCGACGGGTGGACTGGCCGAGCGGCGATCCCGGCGACCTGCCCGAACTGCCGATCACGACCGTCGACGCCGACGACGATGCCCGCGGCCACATGTTCGCCGAGAAGCTCGGCCGCGAAACCACATTCGACACAGCTCTGCAAGCCCGGCTGCTGCGCATGCTCGACGACGGCGAACAGGTCGACAGCTACACCGAGCGGCCCGTGGCCGTCGACTTCACCGTCGACGGCGTGGCGGACTCCTACTGTCCCACCGTCGCCGCCCGACTGACCGACGGACGCGTGCTACTGGCCGACGTGGTCGCCTTGGGGCAGTTGGGATTACACGCCAATCGGGTGCGGCTCGAGGCGGCCCGCGCGCACGCGCATGCCCGCGGCTGGGGATGGCTGGTCTTCACCGGCAGCCGGCTCGGCGAGCCGGATCTGTTGCGGCACACGGTGTCCGCCCGTTCGGAGAACATCCTCCGCAACCGGCTCGCCACCGGCGCCGTGCAGTGGGCCGAATTCCGGAGCCTGGTCGACGAGACCGGCCTGGAACCGGTGGACCTGATCGCGCTCGCCCTGCGCCACGGCTGGCGCTGGGATCGTGCCCCGTTCCGGCTGGGCGCGACCTGACCTCACTTCAACATGAAACCCGCCACGATGAACGTCACGATCACCAGCATCGCGAAACAGGTCATCAGCTGCCAATGCAGCACCGCTTCGCGCTGACGCGCGATCCGTACCCGCAGACCGGCCTCGAGCCGGTCGCGATCGGACAGCCGGCGTTTGACCGCGTCCAGCTCACCGGCGACGAGTTCGGAGCGTTCGAGCCGATGCATCATCTTGTGCATCTGTTTGGCTTTGTCGCGAGTCGCCCTGCGCGCCAAGGCCAATTCGGTGCGCTGGTCGAGCAGTTCCTGCCGCTGCTGCGCGATCATCATCGCCTGTGCGTGGGTGTGGGCCTCCCAATCGCTCACCGTCGCCCACCCTCTCGTGTCCTCGTCCAGATAGCCGCAGGCCAACTCGCCCGCGACCCAGCCATCGATGAATTCCCTTATTTCCCAGGGGGTTTCCCTGGGGCTGAGGATACCGTCGGAATCGATGACCAGCCCACCCGACAATGCCCGGTACTCACATCCGGCAGCGGCGAAATCGTCCACGCCCAGCGCCGGTATCTGCCCGATCCAATATCCGGTCGGGCACAGCCACAACACCTCGTCACAGCCCACCGCCTTCAACCGGGCCGTGCGTTTGCGCGCGTGCTCGATCGAGACCGGCGCGCTGCGCACCTCGATAGCACACAACCGGTTCCCACGCCGCCACAGCAGACCGGGCGTCTGCGCACCCAGCGGCTTGTCCACCTCGGCATCGTCGGCGCCCGCCGCCAGCAGCCTGCCGCGCAACCAGTATTTGAGCCGCTGCACATCCCAGTGACAGTTGCCACAGCCGGGTTCGCGACACCGGTCACCCGCCTGATGTCCGCGCGGATTCGGCTCCACCACAGGCAGTTTCACCGGCTCCAGGGGAGCCAGCGTCGTAGTCTGCTGCCTCGTCTCGGCCCGTTCTGTCGTACTCACGCGACCACTCCCCTACCCGTGCACCAGCGGCCCGTGCGGCCCGCTGTATCCAGAGTGCCGCACGTGCCAGGGGGCTACACGTCCCCGTGACCGGTTTCGTTATCCAACCGGGAGCCCCACGTGATCATCGAGTCCGGTGAACTGCGGAATCGCCCGCGATCGGACAGCGGCGTAATCGCGACGTTGCGAAGCCGGAACTTCTCCTGCCGGGTGCGAGGCTCTGGCGCTCCGCTACCGCCGCCGGGCTCTCACCCATTAGGCTGCGCAGATGTTCGACCGCGGATACATTCCTGTATCGACCACGCTGCGGGCCGCCCGCACCGCCAATTCGGTGGCCTTCGCGCTGCAGGGCTTCTTCCTCGCGGTCGTCCTCACCGAACTGCCGCAGCAGCGGGATCGACTCGGGCTCACCGACACCGTCATCCTGGTCGCGGTCGTGATGATCTCCGGCCTGGCCGCCGGCGGCAGTCTGCTGGCCGAGCGGGTGGCGGTGCACTGGTCGAGCCGGGTGGCGCTGCGGGCCGGGCTCGCGCTGATAGCGGTGACCGGACTGGCGATCGCGATCGCGCCGAACATCGTGGTGGCGCTGATCGCGCTCGGTTGTTACGGCGTCGCGGTCGGCATGGTCGACGCGGGCACGAATATGCAGGCGGTGTTCATTCAGCACGGATACGGGCGGTTCGTGCTGTCGTCGTTCTACGCCGCGTGGAGTGCCGGGTCGATTCTGGGCGCACTGTTCGTCTCGGGCTGCGAGAAGGTCGGGATCACCCTGCCGTACGCCGTCACCGTCGCCGCCGCGGTGGTCGCGGTGGCGAGTCTGGTGTTCGGGCCGCGGCTGCTCGGCGCCGGCCAGGCCGAGGCCCAGCCCGCCGAATCGGGCCGGGCGCCCGAAACCGTTGCGGCCGTTGCCCTGCGGGCGTATCTCGCGCTGGGAATCGCGATGGCGCTGGTGTTCGCCATCGATCTGGCGGTGGGCAACTGGTCTGCGCTGTATCTCACCGACGATCTGCTGTCCTCGTCGGCGACGGCGGCCCTGGCGCTGGCCGCCTACCAGGGCGCCTCGCTGCTCACCCGGCTCAGCGGCGACTGGTGGGTGCGCCGATACGGCGCGCGGGCGGTGGTCCGGGTGGCCGCCGGGATCGGCGTGCTCGGCCTGGCACTGGTGATGGCCGCGCCCGGACCGGCCACGGCACTGGCCGGATTCCTCATCGCGGGCCTCGGCCTGCCGGTGATCGCACCGCTGTGCTTCAGCGAGGCCGGGCGACTGACCGAAGGGCGCGGACTGGACGCGGTGATCGCCCGGCTCAATCTGTTCAACTACGCGGGCACGCTGATCGGTGGCGGAGTGGTCGGGGCCGTCGCCGATGCGTCGAGCCTGCGGGCCGGGTTCGTGATCCCGCTGCTGTTCGCCCTCGTCCTCATCGCCACCGCGCGTTTCTTCCGGCCGCGCCCGGCGCCCGGCGAGCTGTCGGCGACCCGTTCCGGACATGTTGTACTGGACCCATGACCGAGCAAGTCGTCGTCGACCGCGCCGGAATTTGGGACGCGGAGGAATTGAGCGACGTCGCGACCGCGACGTTTCCCCTGGCGTGCCCGCCGGAGTTGACCGAGGAGAACATCGACACCTTCATCACCGAGGTGCTGTCCGGCGAACGGTTCGGCGAGTATCTGAGCGATCCGCAGCGGATCGTGCTCAAGGCCGTCGTCGGCGGCGAGATCGTCGGCTACACCATGCTGATCTCCGGTGAACCGGTCGATCCCGCGGTCGCCGCCATGATCGCGGCCCGCCCTGCGCTCGAGATCAGCAAGATGTACGTGATGCCCGGCCACCACGGCAGTGGCGTCTCGACCGCCCTGATGGACGCGGTGGTGGATTACGCTCGCCGCGGCGGATATTCGGTGGTCTGGCTCGGAGTCAACCAGCGCAACGAGCGGGCCCAGCGCTTCTACGGCAAGCACGGTTTCCGCCGAGTCGGCACCAAGACCTTCACCGTCGGCAATCAGGTATGCCACGACTTCGTGATGCAACGGCAGGTGTGAATCCGGCTGTTCCGCAACCGGATTCGACCCGCCCGTCGAAACCGCCGGTCAGGCGAGCAGTTTCGCCTTCAACGCCGCGATATCGCCGTCGGTCAGCTTCAGTCCGTCGTGCACGTAGTTGTCGAAACTGCCGTAGCTCTGATTCACCTGATCGAAGGCGGAGTCCAGGGCCGACTGCAGCACTCCGTCGACCGCGTCGCCCTCGGCGGCGGCGCGGTAGTAGTTCGACAGCAGGAAGTCGTAGTTCACGGTCTCCCGGTCCACGCCGAGGATCGTCAGCAGGACAGCCGCGGTCCAGCCGGTGCGATCCTTCCCGGCCGAGCAGTGGAACAGCACCGAACCGTCGCTGCCGGCGATGTCGTGCAGGACACCGGCGAACGCCTCGCTCGCACCGGGAGCCGTGATGAACGCGCGATACAGGTCGCTGCCCGCGCTCAGCGTCGAGGCCATGACCTGGGGCGGAGCCTGCCCGATCACATCGCGAATATTCAGCGTCGCACCGACCGGTACCCGATCCGGCCCCAGCGCGCGTTCGTAGCTCGTGCGCAGATCGTCGACGACCCGCAGCCCGCGTGCGGACAGCGCGGCGGAATCCGCGTCGGACAATCTGCTCAGGTCCGCGGTGCGGAACACCAGGCCGGTCTCGACGACGTGACCGTCGGTGGTGCGGTATCCGCCGATATCGCGCGCGTTCTGCACACTGGCCAGACGCAGCGACCGGTCTTCGGTGTGCACCGAGACCGACGAGGGGGCCGGGGGCGGGTCGGCGGCAACCGCGACACCCAGCGCCGGACCGGCCGCGATGAGAGCGCCGGCGGCGACGGTGGCGGCGAGGCGAATCGAACGATGGGCCATGTCAGCTCCGTTCAGAGGGAAACTGGACAGTCGTCCATGGTAGGGAATTCGCCTCCCGACAGTACGCTGTACGAACCGGGATCAGCCCGCCGGGACCTCGAACCGCGACAGCGCCAGCAGGCGCGAGATCGCGCGCAGATACTTCTTGCGGTAGCCGCCGCCGAGCATCTCCTCGGAGAAGATCTTGTCCAGCGGCGCGCCCGACACGGTGACCGGTGTCCCGGCGTCGTAGAGCCGGTCGGCCAGCACCACCATCCGCAGCGCCACCGCCTGATCGGTGATGGTGTGCACCGCCGAGATGTAGACCGCCGACACCCCGGCGATCAGCGAACCGTACTTCGACGGATGCAGCGTGCTCAGGTGCGTGAGCAGTGCGTCGAAGTCGTCCAGCGTGGAATTCGTTGTGGCCGCGGCCTTTTCCGACAGCAGCGCCGGATCGGTGGGTTCCGGCGCGGGCGGCAGATCGCGGTGGCGGTAGTCGGGGCCGTCGACGCGGACGGTGTCGAACAGCGAACCCAGCTTGCGGATCTCGCGCAGGAAGTCCTGGGCGGCGAACCGGCCCTCACCGAGCTGATCGGGCAGCGTGTTCGAGGTCGCCGCCACCGACACGCCGCGCGCGGTCAGTTCGGTGAGCAGCCGCGACACCAGCATGGTGTCGCCCGGATCGTCGAGTTCGAATTCGTCGATGCACAGCACGCTGTTGCCGCCCAGACGTTCCACCGCGTTCGTGAAGCCCAGGGCGCCCACGAGATTCGTCACCTCACCGAAGGTGCCGAACGACTTCGGCCCCGGGGAGGCATGGAAGATCGAGGCCAGCAGGTGCGTCTTGCCGACACCGAATCCGCCGTCGAGATACAGCCCGGCGCCGTCGACCCGCTTCTTCTTCCCGAACAGCGACTTCTTACCGGCGGCGGCATGAATCTTGCCCACCCGCGCGGCGAAATCCTCGGCCGCGCGCACGGCCGCGGCCTGGCTCGGCTCCTTGGGATCGGGAATGTAGGAGGCAAAACTCACCTCGTCGAACGTGGGCGGCGGCACCATCTGGGCGATGAGTTGATCGGCCGGAACCTCCGGATGACGATCGACGAGGCGTTGTTGCACGCTCGTAGCGTACTGACGTGGTGTGATCGGACCTTATGCAGCGTGTCCCCGATGCGATCCAGTTCACAGCACTGACCACCGGCGGTGCCGGCGAGATCACCGACCTGGTTCAGCTCTACACCTATCCGGCGGCCCTGGAACGGCCGTGGATCCGGGTCAACTTCATCGCCAGCCTCGACGGCGCGGTCACCGTCGACGACCGCTCCGGCGCCCTGGGCCGGCCCGCCGACGCCACCGTCTTCGCCATCCTGCGCGATCTGGCCGACGTGATCGTCGTCGGCGCCGGGACCGCGCGCGTGGAGAACTACGGCGGTGCGCGCACCGATTCCCGGCGGCGCATGCGCCTGCACCACCACGGGCTGGGCGGGGCGCGCGACGGTGCACCGCCGCCGGTCGCGGTGGTGACGGCGAGCGCGGCGCTGGATCCGGCGTGCCGGCTGTTCACCGACACCCAGCGCCCGCCGATGATCCTCACCACCGCCGCGGCCGACAGCGAACGCAAACGCCTGCTCGCCGAGACCGGCGCGGAGGTGATCGAGGCCGGGCAGAGCACCGTCACCGCCGCCGACATCCGCCGGGTGCTGGGCGAGCGCGGACTGCTGCGGGTGCTGTGCGAGGGCGGCCCGTCGCTGTTCGGCGAACTGATCGGCGCGGGCGCGGTCGACGAGTTGTGCCTGACCGTCTCACCGCTGCTGGTCGGCGGCACGTCGGGCCGAATCGCGGTGTCGCCCAATGCCTTGCCGACCCCCATGAGTCTGCGCCACGCATTGATCGACGACGACGGCACGGTGCTGACGCGGTGGGAGCGCAGCCGCACCCAAGGCTGAAACGGCGCGCCGGACCTGGCAGGCTGTAGCGCATGCGTTGGACTCGCGCCGCTCTGCTGGCATCGTCGCTGACGGTTCTGCTGACCACCGCCTGTGGTGCCGGGCCGTCGCAGCGACCGGGCGTGGCGGTGGAACAACCGCACGGCGGCTCCGGCCCGGCCACCAGCACCAGCGCCGCGCCGGCGGCGCCACCGCAGGCGCAGGTCCCCAAAACCGATCTGGCCTGGCACGATTGCGCGGCACCGACCTTCAGCTCGCTGGGCACCGGTGCGCCGCCGGCCGGGGTGAGTTTCGACTGCGCGGAGTTCTCGGCGCCGATCGATTCCGGCGGCACGGTCCTGGGCACCTTCCGCATCGCCGCGGTCCGCGCGCGCACGCCGCAGACGCCCGCCGACGCGGCACCGCTGGTAGTGACCTCCGGCGGCGATCGATCCTCCACCACGACCGTCGCCGGTCTGGTCTCCGGGCCGGGCGCGGCGATTCTGGCGAGCCGGCCGGTGGTCGGGGTGGATCGACGCGGTATCGGCAGCTCCCAGCCGATCGACTGCCTGCCCGACGACACCCGGCAGGGGCTGGCCGACAACGGCCAGTTCGCCCCCGGTGGCGGCGACCGGGTGGATGCGGTGGCGACACTGAGCCAGAACGCCACCGTCGCCTGCCAGGACTTCCTGCAGCCCTATCAGGGCACCTTCGACGCCCCGCACGCCGCCGACGACATCGAACAGCTGCGCAAGCAGTGGCAGGTCGACCACATCGATCTGCTGGGCACCGGAAACGGCGCGCGCGTGGCGCTGAGCTACGCCGCCAAATTCGGCGACCGGCTGGCCCGGCTGGTGCTCGATTCGCCGGAACCGGCGAACACCGATGCGGTGACGCGCACCGAACAGCAGGTGAAGGGCGCCGAGGCGGCGCTGACCGGATTCGCCCGCCGCTGCGCCGATCTCGGATGCTCACTGGGCGCGGATCCGCGGGCCGCGATCACCGATCTGATCAACCGGGCGGGGGCGGGACAACTCGGCACCCTGTCGGCATCGGCGCTGACCACCACGATCACCGCGTTCCTCGGCGACCCGCGCGCGGATCAGGCCGCGCGCACCACCGAACTGGCCGATGCGCTCTCGGCGGCCGGACGTGGCGATCAGGGGCCTTTGCAGGCTCTGGTCACCCGGGAAGCGGCAGCGGTGGGAGCCGACGGGCAATTCGTCTCCCGCTGCAGCGACAACCAGCAGCCCGCCACCCCCGACCGCGCCAAGCAGCTCGAGATCGAGTGGGCTGCCAAATATCCCGCCTTCGGTAAGGCGGCGGCGACCGGACTGATGGAATGTTCGGCGTGGCCGGTGACGCAGGCGCCGCGACTGCCGGACAAGTTCACCCTGCCGGTGCTGGTACTGGGTACGGCCGCCGATCCCGTCGTCGGCGGCGACGGGCGATCCTCGGTCACCGGCGCGCTGGGTGCGGCGGGCGCGCGCACCTCCACCGTGCAGTGGCAGGGCTGGGGGCATCCGGTGTTCACCCACTCGGGCTGCGCGCAGCAGAACATCGCCGGCTATCTGAAGGACGGCACCCTGCCCGCCGACGGCACCGCCTGCCCGGCCTGAGGTTATCGTGCGGCCACGCACGAAGTGGCCGGGCGCACACCCGGCAAAAGCGGTCACCGGCACGCCCGACGGCGGGTCCGCGCAACCATCGCGCAGGTTTCCGGTGTACCGTGCCCCAGTGTTCCTTCGTCAGCTCGAGCCGCGCACCGCTCGCACCACCGCCGAAGTGTTCAACTTCGCACTGTGGCCGTTTGCGATCCTCACAGTGCTGCATCAGGTCATCGTCAAAGGGACCAACTTCTCCATCACCGACGATTTCGCGCCGGTTTACAAGGCGTCGCTGGCCTTCCTCAACGGACGCGCCATCTACGGCGAGAACTTCGACCTGGTCGACCCGCACTATCTGTACCCGCCCAGCGGCACCCTGCTGATCGCGCCGCTCGCGCTGATCGACCCGGAGAAATCGCGCTGGTGTTTCATCGCGCTCAACGCGGTGGCGATCGTCCTGGCCTGGTATCTGCTGCTGCGGCTGTTCAAATTCTCGACGAAATCGGTGGCCGCGCCGCTGCTGCTGTTGCTGATGTTCGCCTCCGAAACCGTCATCAACACACTGGGTTTCGGCAATGTCAACGGGTGCCTGCTGCTGGCCGAGGTGCTGTTCATCCACCTGCTGCTGCAGCGACGCGATCTGCTGGCCGGGCTGGTCATGGGACTCACGATCGCGGTCAAACCGACGCTGGCGCCGATGCTGCTGATACCGCTGGCGCGCCGCCAGTGGCAGGTGTTCATCACCGCGATCGGCGTGCCGGTGGTGCTGATGGCGGTCGCGTGGCCGCTGACCAAGGATCCGATGGACTTCGTCCACCGCACGCTGCCCTATCTGCTCAAATCGCGCGACTACTTCAACAGCGCGATCGCGGGCAATGCCGAGTACTACGGACTGCCGGTATGGCTGACCTGGAGTATGCGCATCGTGCTCGGCGTGCTGGTGCTGATCTCGCTGTGGCTGCTGTACCGGTACTGCCGCGAGGACGAACTGTTCTTCGTCTGCACCACCGCGGGCATCATCCTGATCGCGTCCTGGCTGCTGTCGGGTCTGGGACAGCAGTACTACTCGATGATGCTGTTCCCGTTCCTCATGACGGTGGTGCTGCGCAATTCGGTGCTGCGCAACTGGCCGGCCTGGCTGGCGATCTTCGGGTTCATGACCTACGACAAATGGCTGCTCGACCACTGGCAGAGCACCGGACGGGCGCTCGAGTACCTGCGCGTCACCTTCGGCTGGGCGCTGCTGCTGATCGTGACGTTCTGCGTCCTCGGCGACCGGTATCTCGCGGCGCGGCGCGAGGGCCGGCTGGATTCGGGGATCGAACCGGCGTTCCTGTTGCCCGAGGCGACCACCAAGGCTCCGGCCGCGACTGCCGATCCGGCGCCGCGCATCGATCGCCACGAACCGCTGCCCGCCGACGACACCATGGAACCGACGGCGCAGCCGGAGGCCGGTGCGCTGCGCTGACCTGCGGTGATCGGTCGCGGCCCGAGAATGGTCGCGCGACGCCACTAGACTCGCGTCATGAGCTCACAGGATGGTTCGCCCGCGACTTCATCGCTTCCGGCACCCAAGATCGAGCTGAGCCCGCAGCAGTGGCGGGCGCGGCTGACCCCGCAGGAGTACGCGGTGCTGCGCGAAGCGGGCACCGAACGCGCGTTCACCGGTGAATACACCGATACCGAAACCACCGGCGTCTACACCTGCCGGGCTTGCGGCGCCGAATTGTTCCGCAACACCGAGAAGTTCCATTCGCACTGCGGGTGGCCGTCGTTCTTCGATCCGGCCGATTCCGATGCGGTGATTCTGCGGGCCGACGACTCGCTGGGGATGCGCCGGGTCGAGGTGCTGTGCGCCAACTGCCACAGCCACCTCGGGCACGTCTTCGAGGGCGAGGGTTATGCGACCCCGACCGACAAGCGGTATTGCATCAACTCGATCGCGCTGCGCCTGCACCCCTCGGACGACGCGGCGGGCTGATCGCGGCGCCGGTTGAAGCTCACCGCCCGAGAGTGCCGGATGCGATCCGCCGACCGCTGCGGATCGCGCGCCGAGCAGGCGCGCGACCGAGCTGACGGGAAGACCCTACGGGCCCGGCCGCATCCGGGCACGCCCCGAATTCCGGGGGCACCGGCGGATCGCGCGGCTCAGGGCGGTGTTTTCGAGGCTCAGGGCAGCGCGTCGAGGCTCAGGGCAGTGCGTTGACCAGCTGCTCGACATCCACGCGCGGGCCGCTGAAGAACGGAATCTCCTCGCGCACGTGGTTGCGGGCGTCGGTGGCGCGCAGATCGCGCATCAGGTCGACGATGCGGTGCAGTTCCGGGGCCTCGAAGGCGAGAATCCACTCGTAGTCGCCGAGGGCGAACGAGGCCACGGTGTTGGCCCGCACGTCCGGATAGGCGCGGGCCTGCTTGCCGTGGTCGGCGAGCATGCGGCGACGCTCCTCGTCGGGCAGCAGGTACCAGTCGTAGGAGCGCACGAACGGGTAGACGCAGATGTAGTTGCCCGGTTCCTCACCGGCCAGGAAGGCCGGGATGTGGCTCTTGTTGAACTCCGCGGGGCGATGCAGGGCGGCGTTGCTCCACACCGGCGTGCTCGCGCGCCCCAGATCGGTGGTGCGGCGGAAGTCGGCGTAGGCGGCCTGCAGATCCTCGATCCGCTCGGCATGCCACCAGATCATGAAATCGGCGTCGGCGCGCAGACCCGCCACGTCGTAGAGGCCGCGGACCACGACGCCACGCTCCTCGAGCGAGTCGAAGAATTCCCGCGCCTGCTTGACCACGGTGTCGCGCTGATCACCCAGTACTCCGGGTTTGACCTGGAACACCGAGAACATCAGATACCGGATGGTCGAATTGAGAGCTTGGTAATCGAGTCGCGCCATAGCCTCCATCGTGCCACTGGGCGGTTTCCAGCAGAACGCCCGCACCCGTGTTGTTCGGCACGGTCCTTCGCATACAGGCGCCCGCACGCGGTCGGCCGATATCGGTTGTCCGCCACCCGTTCGATGCGCGTCGACGGCCCGCAATCGGCGAGGCAAGGGCGTGGGATCGCAGGCCTGTCTTCCGGGCCGATGCGGGCCGATCGAGTTCTCCACGGGACAGTCGGCTGGTCACTCGGCACCGGCATTGCTGTGCGCCGCCGCTGCAGCCGACCGGGCCGCTCGGAAGCCGGGCTTTCTACCGACGTGGGCAGCCCGCGGGGAGGCCGAACAGGAGCACGGGTCGTTTCGGCCGGTCCGCTCCCGGAAACGAGCCGACGCGCGGCGCGGGCGCCCTGCAGCCCGCTCGTCCACTACGGCTCGTCGCGCAACGGCATTCCCGGCGTCGCCTCACCGGTCGAGCCGGGCCGGCGGCACGCCGAATCGATCATCGGGCCAGAATGCGTTGCGCAGCAGCGGTTCCCGAGGCCGCACAGGCCGGGACGCCGACGCCGTGCAGGTACGCTCCGGCGATCGCGAGGCCGGGCAGTGCGGCAACCGCCGATTCCAGTTCGGCGATCCGAGTGGTGTGGCCGGGCGCGTACTGCGGGAGGCCACCGCGCCAGCGTTGCACCAGGGCCGTTTCGGGGTGGATCGCGAGACCGGTCACGGTGGAGAGGTCGGCCACGGCGGCCGCGACGAGATCGTCGTCCGGCCAGCTCAGTGGGGTGTCGTCACCGAAGCGGCCGAACGAGGCACGTACCAGCGCCACGTCGCGCTCGGCCAGATGCGGCCATTTGCGGCTGGAGAGGGTAAAGGCTTTGGCGCGCAACGGTTCTCCGGTGGCGACCAGAATGCCGGAATTGTCGGGCAGTGGGGTATCGGCCGGCAGGCCCAGGGCGACCACGGCGGATGAGGACAGTTCGATACCGGCCGCGGCCGCGGCTGCTTCCGGAGCCACCGACCGCAGCAACTCGGCGGTGACGGGCGCCGGGGTGGCGAGAATCACCGCGTCGGCCTCGCCGACCGGATCGATCCGCCAGCCGGTGGCCGTGCGCACCAGACCCGTTGCGGCCGTATCGGTTTCGACCTTCGGTGCGGCGGCCTCACGCAGGGCGTCGAGCAGGACCCGATATCCGTCGCGCAGGCCGCCGAAAACCGGGGCGGTGGACGGCGGCGGCAGGGCGTCGGCGACCGCCCGGGTGAGATTCGGCGCGCCGGCGTCGAGGGCGGCGGCCAGGGTCGGCAGCGCCGCCCGCACGCCGATCGACTCCGCGCGCCCGGCATACACTCCGCCCAGCAGCGGATCGACACTGCGTTGCACCACCTGCGCACCGAAACGCTCGCCGACCAGCTCGGCGACCGACACGTCACCGCCGCGTTCCCAGCGCAGCGGCCGGCCGGGCTCGGTGGCGATCCGGTCGAGCGTCTCGGCGTCCACCAGGCCGGCCACGGCATCGGGCCCGGCGGGAATGCCCATCAGCGTGCCTTCGGGCAGGGGGTGGGCGGTGCCGCCGGACCAGATCAGCGGTCGCCGCCCGGCCGGATGCACCAGCTGCTCGGTCAGCCCCAATTCTGCGAGCAGCGCCGGGATTTCGGGCCGTCGGCCCACGAACGCCTCCGCGCCCAGATCCACCGGCTCCCCTGCCAGCTCACCGGTGTGCAGAATGCCACCGACCCGGTCACGCCGCTCCACCAGCACCAGTTCGAGCTCCGAGCCGAGGGCCACTCGCAGCCGATACGCCGCGACCAGACCACTGATCCCGCCCCCGACAACCACGACCCGCATAGCTGCTCCTCACTCGTCCCCGCGCCGGTGCGCGACGCTACCGCACCCCTGCAACGTACTCGCCTCGCAAGGGACGCCCAGGTACCGCCTCGATTCACGCTCACGGTTCCACGTGCGCGAGTCCGCCGCACCACTGGCGACGATGGCGGCTTACAGCGGCGCGGGCAGGCTGTGGATCAGTTCGACCGCCGCGGTGATGGCGCCGGGGTCGGTGTCGGGCAATACGCCGTGGCCCAGGTTGAAGATATGACCGGAGGCGCCGAGGGTGATCGCCTCGTCGGCCTCGTGGGCGATGCGGCGGATCTCACGCTCGACGACCGAGCTGCCCGCGAACAGGACGGCCGGATCGAGATTGCCCTGCAAGGCTTTTCCGGGCCCGACGCGGCGCGCGGCGGCAGTCAGCGGCACCCGCCAATCGACGCCGACGACATCGGCTCCGGCCTCCCCCATCGCACCCAGCAGTTCACCCGTGCCGACCCCGAAGTGGATACGCGGCACACCGGCTTCCCCGATCTCGGCGAAAACCCGTTCCGAATGCGGCAGAACGAATTCCCGATACTGCGCCAGCGACAACGCGCCCGCCCACGAGTCGAACAATTGCACCGCGTCCACCCCGGCCGCGATCTGGGCGCGCAGGAATTCCACGGTGATATCGGTGAGCACACCGAGCAGCGCGTGCCACGTCTGCGGGTCGCCGAGCATCAACGCCTTGGTCCGCTCGTGGTTGCGGCTGGGGCCGCCCTCCACCAGATAGGACGCGAGAGTGAAAGGGGCACCGGCGAATCCGATGAGCGGCGTCTCGCCGAGTTCGTCGAGCAACAGCCGCACACCGTCGGTGATCGCGCCGACCTCCTCGCGGCGCAGCCGCGGCAGCGCGCGCACATCGTCGACCGAGCGCACCGGATTCGCGATCACCGGTCCCACGCCGGGCACGATATCGAGCTCGATGCCGGCCGCCTTGAGCGGAACGACGATGTCGGAGAACAGGATTGCCGCGTCCACACCGTGGCGGCGGATCGGCTGCAGCGTGATCTCGCACACCAGCTCCGGATCGAAACACGACTCCAGCATCCCGATGCCCGCGCGTAGTTCGCGGTACTCGGGCAGGGACCGTCCGGCCTGCCGCATGAACCAGACGGGACGGCGGCCGGGTCCGGCGCCGGTGGCGGCGGCGAGGAAGGGCGCATCGGGCAAGCGGCGGCGGGTTGGTGTGCTCATCCCCGCTATCGTATGCCGCCGCCGGGCGCCTACCCGCGCGGCCGTCCACGCCCGGTCACAGCGCCCGTAGCGGCGCGCCTCCGCGTGCCGGACACCGGAGAGGTCTACCGTTCACAGTCGTGACACCGCTCGACTTCCGCGACGGCGCCGCACCGACCCCGGGCCCTGACAGCGAACCAGCCCAGTTTCGCGCCGCGGTCGATGCGATGGGCACCGCATCCGTCCATCCTCGGATCGAGCTCGCACCGATCCGGCCCCCACAACGCCTGGCACCCTATTCGTACGCCATCGGAGCCGAGGTCAAGCATCCCGACACCAATGTCATCCCGGTCGATTCCGACGACGACGCCTTCGGTCGCCTGATCCTGCTGCACGACCCGAACGGGCACGAGGCCTGGCACGGCGTTTTCCGATTGGTGGCCTACATCCAGGCCGATATCGACGCGGCCCTGGCCGGCGATCCGCTGCTGCCGGAGGTCGCCTGGAGCTGGCTGGTCGACGCCCTGGAATCGCGCGGCGAGGAGTTCACGGCGCTCGGGGGCACGGTGACCTCCACGAGTTCGGTCCGCTACGGCGATATCGCCGGGCCGCCGCGCGCCTATCAGCTGGAGTTGCGTGCCTCGTGGACGGTCGGCTCACCCCAGCTGGCCCCGCATGTCGAGGCGTTCTGCGAGGTGCTGGCCTACGCGGCGGGACTGCCCCCGGCCGGCATCACCCATTTGCGGCCGCATCCGCAGATTGCCGACGACCAGTTCTGAGCGACACGTAGAGTTCGGGCTATGCCCGAAGCCGACGAGTCCGACACCATCTCGAGGACATCACCCGCATCGCAGCACCAGCCCGCGCAGCAGGACGCGGACAGCGTGGTTCCTCTGCTCGCCCCGGCCGACGGCATTCCTCCGGTTCTGGATTCCGCCCGTGAGATCGCGGAAGCGGCCGCCGCGCTGGCCGCCGGTACCGGCCCGCTGGCCGTCGACGCCGAACGCGCCTCCGGATTCCGCTACTCCAACCGGGCCTATCTGATCCAACTGCGCCGGCGCGGCAGCGGGACCTTCCTCATCGACCCGATTCCGGATCCGGCCGCGGTGGACGCCTTGGCGGCGGTGATCAACGACCTGGAATGGGTGCTGCACTCCGCCGACCAGGACCTGCCGTGCCTGGCCGAACTGGGGCTGCGACCGGCCCGGCTGTTCGACACCGAACTGGGTGGCCGGTTGGCCGGATTCGAACGGGTCGGATTGGCCGCCATGGTGGCGCGGCTGCTGGGCCGGGAACTGCGCAAGGGACACGGCGCGGCCGACTGGTCGACCCGGCCGCTGCCGCAGGACTGGCTCAACTACGCGGCCCTGGACGTGGAACTGCTGGTCGAATTGCGCGACGAGGTCGCGGCAGCGCTGAGCGATCAGGGTAAATCCGATTGGGCCGCACAGGAATTCGACCATGTGCGCACCGCCCGGCCCGCGCCGCCGAAGCCGGATCGCTGGCGGCGCACCTCGGGCATCCACACGCTGCGGCGGGCGCGGCAGCTCGCGACCGTCCGCGAATTGTGGACGGCGCGTGACGGTATCGCGCGTCATCGCGATGTGGCCCCGGCGCGGATTCTGCCGGATTCGGCGATCATCGCCGCGGCACAGGCGGATCCGAAGACGGTGCCGCAGTTGCGCGCCCTGCCGGTGTTCGGTGGTCCGCGGCAGCGCAGATATTCGCGGGAATGGCTCACCGCGGTGGAACGTGCTCGCGCGCTGCCGGATTCGGAGTTGCCGCCGATGTCGCAGCCGTTCGACGGTCCGCCGCCGGTCAATCGCTGGGAGCGCCGCGATCCGGTCGCGGCGGCTCGCCTGGCCGCAGCCCGGGCGGCGATGAACGGACTGTCGGAACGACACGCGGTGCCGGTGGAGAATCTGCTGACTCCCGATCTGTTGCGCCGGCTGTGCTGGGACGGGCTGCCCGAATTCCGCACCGGCGCAACGCCGTCGGACCCCGCGGCCGTGATCGACAAATATCTCGAGGCCGGGGGCGCCCGGACCTGGCAGCGCGAACTGGCGGTTCCCGAGCTGGCCGCGGCGCTGTTCCCGGAGCCGGCTCAGTCCTCGTAGACCGGTGTGCGCCGGTCGCGGCGCGCGCGGATGGCCTCGTCGAAATTCTCGGTGGTCAGCCGCACGTACAGTTGCGCCGTACCTTCGTGCTGCATATGTGATTCCAGGCTGCCGGCCTCCATCCCGCTCCACAGCATGCGCTTGGTGAGCTCGGTGCCGACCCGGCTGTAGCCGATGATGCGTTCGGCCAGTTCGTAACACGTGTCGAGAAGTTTGTCGGCGGCGACCGTGCGGGAGACCAGGCCGATTCGCTCGGCCTCGGCGGCGTCGATGTCACGGCCGGACAGCATGATCTCGAAGGCGCGGGAGGCGCCGATCGCGCGCGGCAACAGGTAACTGATGCCGAGTTCGGCGGAGGTCAGTCCGTTGTTGATGCCGGCGGCACGGAAATAGGCCTGCTCCGATGCGATGCGGATATCGGTGGCCATACTCAGGCAGAACCCACCGCCGATCGCGGCCCCGTTGATCGCCGCGATCACCGGCTGATGCATGCGCCGCAGTGTGGTCATCACATTGTCGAGCAGATCCATCGAACGTCGCGCCACGGTGGTGCGGGTGAGGCCCTCGATATTCGGGACCCGGCCGGCGCCCTGCAGATCGGCGCCGGAGCAGAACCCGTGGCCCGCGCCGGTGAGCACGACGACGCGGACCTCGTTGTCGGCGGCCACGGACTCGAGCGTCTCCCGCAGCGGGATCATGACGTCGAACGCCATGGCGTTCATGCGTTCGGGCCGGTTCAGGGTGACCAGCGCGATCTGCGGGCGAGGCTTCTCGACGAGCACGAACGACATGCAGACTCCTACCGGCGACGAAAACTGTAACCGGTTTCAGAATCTACACCGCACCACCGGTCAGCCACCGGGTAACGCGCTCGGCGATGTTCTCGGCCGTCAGGCCCAGCTCCTGATGAATCTGGGCGCGCGAGCTGTGCTCGAGGAACTGCTGCGGTACGCCGAGTTCGCGGGTCGGCACGTCGAGTCCGGAATCGCGCAGCCGCGCGGAGACGGTGCATCCGATACCGCCGTGCAGGCCGCCGTCCTCGACGGTGACCACCATGCGATAGTTCTCGGCCAGTTTGACGATGGTGTCGGAGACCGGCAGCACCCAGCGCGGGTCCACCACCGTCACCGAAACCCCGCGATCCGCCAGCAGATCCGCCGCGGCGACCGCGGTGGCGCCGAGCGCGCCGACCGCCACGAGCAGGACGTCACCGCGCACCGCTTGCGCCGAGGACCCTTCCGGCATCCGCAGCACGTCGACACCGTCGAGCCGTTCCAACGCCGAAACCTCCTCGACGACAGGACCTTTCGGGAAACGCAGAGCGGTCGGCCCGTCGGCGACGGCCAGCGCCTCGGCCAGTTCCTCGCGCAGGGTCACCGCATCGCGCGGGGCGGCGACGCGGATGCCGGGCACGATGCCCAGCACCGACAGATCCCACATGCCGTTGTGGCTGGCCCCGTCGTCGCCGGTGATGCCGGCGCGGTCCAGCACCAGGGTCACCGGCAGCTTCAGCAGCGCCACATCCATCAGCAGCTGATCGAAGGCGCGGTTGAGGAAGGTCGAGTAGATCGCCACCACCGGATGCAGACCCCCCAGCGCCAGTCCGGCGGCTGAGGTCATCGCATGCTGTTCGGCGATACCCACATCGAACAGCCGGTCGGGGAACCGCTCACCGAACGGCGCGAGCCCGGTCGGCCCCGACATGGCGGCGGTGAGGGCGACGATATCGTCGCGCTGTTCACCGTGGCGGATCAGTTCCTCGGAGAACACCGACGTCCATCCGACGGTCTTGCCGCCGGTCGGCTGTCCGGTCTCGGGGTCGATGGCGCCGATGGAATGCATCTGGTCGGCGACGTGGTCGACCGCGGGCTGATATCCGCGGCCCTTGAGCGTCACCGCGTGCACCACGACCGGGCCGCCGAAATCCTTGGCGCGGCGCAGCGCGGCCTCGAGCGCCACCGGATCGTGCCCGTCCACCGGGCCGACGTACTTGAGCCCGAGATCGCTGAACAGCTCCTGCGGGGCGACCGCGTCCTTGATGCCGGCCTTGAGCGCGTGCAGCATCGAATAGGCCGAGCTGCCGACGCGCGGAATGCCCTGGACGAACCGCTTGGTGGCGTCGAGCGCCTGTTCGTAGGCCGGTTGCATGCGCAGCGCGGTCAGCCGGTCGGCCAATCCGCCGATGGTCGGCGAATACGAGCGGCCGTTGTCGTTGACCACGATGATCAGCGACCGATCCGGGCCCGCGGCGATATTGTTCAACGCCTCCCAGCACATGCCGCCGGTGAGCGCACCGTCACCGACGACGGCGACCACGTGGCGATCCTGCCCGGTCAGCGCGAAGGCCTTGGCCAGACCGTCGGCATAGGACAGCGAGGCCGAGGCGTGCGAGGACTCGACCCAGTCGTGCTCGCTCTCGGCTCGGCTCGGGTAGCCGGACAGGCCGCCCTGTTTGCGCAGCCGATCGAATTTGTCCTTGCGGCCGGTGAGGATCTTATGCACGTAGGCCTGGTGGCCGGTGTCGAAGATGATCGGGTCGGCCGGGGAGTCGAAGACCCGGTGCAGGGCGATGGTCAATTCCACCACCCCCAGATTCGGGCCCAGATGACCGCCGGTGACCGCTACTTTGCGGACCAGGAACTCCCGAATCTCCTCGGCCAGCTCGCGCAGCTGCGGCACCGTCAGCCGGCGCAGGTCCTCGGGCGTATCGACCCGGGAAAGAACTCCCACCGTTCTCGCTCCCTCTCCGTGGCTCATCTGTTTCGAACAGTCTACGGAGCCGCGTCGGGCCCCGACGACGGGAACGACCGGCGAGCTGCGACATCCGATATCGGTGTGAGGCTCGACATAGATCAACCGCATTACAGTGGGTGACTGCCCGTCCCGCCCGCAGGAAGGACGATATGACCGCCGAGCAGCAGCGAGCCGATACTTCAGAGCAGCAGCGAGCCGATATTTCCCGTCCCGCCACCGTCACGACGTTCGGTCACGGGGTGGCAACGGCGACGCCCGATCGGATGCAGGTATCGATCTCGATCGAAACGCGCGCCGAGGCGGTGGCGGCGGCCTACGGCCGGGCCGGTGAACGCACCGCCGCGGTCACCGGCGCCCTGCGCGCCGACGGCGTCGCCGCGAGCGATATCGCCACCACCGGACTGTCCGTGCGGACCGAGACGACGTGGACCGAGAACGAGGGCACACGCATCACCGGGTACGTGGCGACCACCTCGCTGACGGTGAACCTGCGCATCCCGGCCGATCCCGCCGCCGCTGACGCGGCCACGGCTTCCGATCACGCGGCCGCCGATCCCGCGGCCGTGATCGCCCGGGCCGTGGCGGCCGGGGGCGACGATGTCCGCTTGGGCGGGCTGAACCTCACCGTCGCCGACCGCGCCGACCTGCTGATCCGCGCCCGCGAAGCGGCGTGGGACGACGCCCTCGACCGCGCCCGCCGCTACGCGGCCCGCGCCGAACGCGCGCTCGGACCGGTGCTGGAGATCACCGAAAACGCCTCGGCGACACCGGAACCCCGCGGCGACATCCGTTTCGTCGCCGCTCGATCAGCGGCCCCGGGCGCCCCGGTTCCGGTCGAATACGGTGAGCACGAGGTCACCGCGGATCTGCGGGCGACCTGGCAGTTGAGTTGAACCGCAACAGATCTCGCCGGCAGTAGGTCGCCGTCTCCGAAAGCTCCCCCGTCACCTACGCCCGCGACGCCTGTCCGGCGGGATCACCGGCCGACCTCGTCGACGGCGCCGCCGCTGTCTACGCCCGTTCGAACAGCGCCAGGCACTCCACGTGATGCGTCGCGGGGAAGGCATCGAAGGCACGCAGCTCGCGTACTCGGTAACCCGCCTCCCGGTAGAGGCCCACGTCTCGCGCGAAAGCCGCTGGATCGCAACCGATGTGGACGATGCGCGCGGGCGCGGCGGCGGTGAGCGGGGTGATGACCTGTTTCCCGGCGCCCGCACGCGGCGGATCGAGGACGACGACCTCGGGGGCTCGATCCTGGGCGGCGATCCAGCGTTCGACCTGATCGGAGCGCAGGTCGACGGCGGGCAGGTCGCGCAGGGCGGCGGTGCCGTCGGCCACCGCCGAGCGCGCGGATTCGACGCCGAGCACGGATCCACCGGGACCGGTCTGCTCGGCCAGGCGCGCGGCGAAGACACCGGCGCCGCAGTACAGATCCCATGCGGTGGCGCCCGCAGCGAGGTCGGCCCACTCGGCCACCACATCCGAATAGCGTTGCGCCGCATCGCGATGCGGCTGCCAGAAGCCGGTCGCCGAGACCTCCCAGCGGCGGCCGGCCACATACTGCACCGCCCGTCCGCTGCCGGACACCACGCGTTCCGCGCGCCGCGCGTGGGCGGCGGCACGACGCGCGGCGGTCGCCCGGCGATCGCCGCCACGCCGCGGAGGTGCGGCCGGCGGCGCGAGTTCCACGATATGGCGCAGGCCGTCCGCGTCGACGGCGATCACCAATTCGGCGCCGGGAGTCCACGCGCGGTCGGCGATGCCGTCCATCGCGCCCGAAACCGGTTGGGGGCAGCGTAAATCCGTGATCACGTCACTGCTGCGATACCGATGTACGCCGGCACGGCCCTCGGCATCGACAACCAATCGCACCCGAGTGCGCCACCCCACCTCGGGCGCCTCGGGGCCGGGGACGACCACGGTCGCATCCGCACGGAGCCGGTGGTCGGCATCCGGCTCCGACCCGGCCGCGGGCCCGCGGGAGCGTCCCGCACCACCCGCCTCGGATCCGAGACCGGTCTCGCGCACCGGGAGCGTTTCCACGACGATGTCGGTCTCCCAGTGCGCGAGCCGCCGCAACTGCTCGCGGACGACCGAGGCCTTCAGGGCGCGCTGCGCCTGTGGGGTGGCGAAGGCGAAATCGCAGCAGCCGGCGCCGCCGGGACCCGAGACCGGGCAATTCGGCGCCACGCGGTCCGGCGACGCCTCCAGAATCTCTATCGCCTCGGCGCGGCAGAACGAGCCGCCGCGGTCCTCGGTCACCCGGGCACGCACCAGTTCACCGGGCAGACCGTGCCGGACGAAGAGCACCCGGCCCTCGTGCCGGGCGACACAGAAACCACCATGGCCGGGTGGTCCCAGCCGCACCTGCAAGGTGCGTCCGGACCAGTCCGGCCCGGCACTCACGAACGATCCTCGTAACCGCGGCGAACCGAACCCGGGGCGTTGACCACTTCGGGGCGGCGTGCTTTGGCCGACGAACTCAGCTGCCACGGCACGCTCGTCACCATCACGCCCGGCTCGAACAGCAACCGGCCCTTGAGCCGCAGCGCACTCTGGTTGTGCAGCAACTGCTCCCACCAGTGGCCGACCACGTATTCGGGGATGAAGACCGTCACCACATCGCGCGGCGAATCCTTGCGCACCCGCTTCACGTAATCCACCACCGGCTTGGTGATTTCGCGGTAGGGCGATTCGATCACCTTGAGCGGCACCGGAATATCGCTGTCGGCCCACTCTCGCACCAGCGCCCGGGTGTCGGGTTCGTCGACGTTGACGGTGACCGCCTCCAGTGTGTCCGGCCGGGTGGCCCGGGCGTAGGCGAGCGCGCGCCGCGTCGGCAGATGCAGTTTCGACACCAGCACGATCGAATGGGTGCGGCTGGGCAGCACCCCGGTGAACTCCTGCTCCTCGAGTTCGCGCCCGACGGTGTCGTAGTGGCGGCGGATCAGCCGCATCAGGCCGAAGATCGCGGCCATGGTGACGATCGCGATCCAGGCGCCGGCGAGGAATTTCGTGATGAGCACGATGATCAGCACGGCGCCGGTCATGGTCAGGCCGATGGCGTTGATGACGCGTGAGCGCAGCATCCGCCGGCGCACCGCCGGATCGGTTTCGGTACGCAACAGCCGCGTCCAGTGCCGCAGCATGCCGGTCTGGCTCAGCACGAACGAGACGAACACACCGACGATGTAGAGCTGGATCAGCCGCGTCACCTCGGCGCCGAACAGGACCACGAACGCGATCGCGGCGCCGGACAGGAACAGGATGCCGTTGCTGAACGCCAGCCGGTCGCCACGGGTGTGCAGCTGCCGGGGCAGGAACCGGTCCTGCGCCAGGATCGAGCCGAGCACCGGGAAGCCGTTGAAGGCGGTGTTCGCTGCCAGCACCAGGATCAGCGCGGTGACGATGGTGATGTAGAAGAAGCCGACAGGAAAGCCGGAGAAGATCGAGTCGGCCAGCTGAGCGATCAGCGTCTTCTGCTCGTAACCGGCCGGCGCTCCCACCAGATCCGCCTTGTCCGCGGCAAAGACGACGCCGAGCTTGCGGGCCATGAGGATGATCCCCATCAACAGGGTGACCGCGATGGCGCCGAGCATCAGCAGTGTGGTGGCGGCATTGCGGGATTTCGGCTTGCGGAAGGCCGGTACGCCATTGCTGATCGCCTCCACACCGGTCAGCGCCGCACATCCCGAGGAGAACGCGCGCGCTATCAGGAAGGCAAAGGCGATGCCCTGCAGATGCGATTCGTTGCCGTTGAGGCTGAATCCGGAAGATTCGGCATGCAGATCGTCGCCGAAGACGAAGATTCGCACCACACCCCAGGCCAGCATCAGGAAGACACCGATCATGAAGCCGTAGGTGGGAATGGAGAACGCCGTACCCGATTCCCGTACCCCCCGCAGATTCACCGCAGTCAGCAGAACGATCGCGGCCACCGCGAACAGCACCTTGTGCGTGGCCACGAACGGCACCGCCGAACCGATGTTCGATGCCGCGGAGGAGATGGAGACCGCGACCGTGAGCACATAGTCGACCAGCAGCGCACTGCCCACGGTCAGCCCGGCCATCGGGCCGAGATTGACGGTGGCGACCTCGTAGTCGCCGCCGCCTGACGGATAGGCGTGCACGTTCTGGCGGTAACTGGCCACCACGACCGCCATCACGGCCGCGACCGCCAGCCCGATCCACGGCGTGTAGACGTAGGCGGACAAACCCGCCGTGGAGAGCACGAGGAAGATCTCCTCGGGCGCGTACGCCACCGACGACAGCGCGTCGGAGGCGAAGACGGGCAGCGCGATCCGCTTGGGCAGCAGGGTATGTCCCAGGGAATCGCTACGGAAAGGGCGGCCGACCACCATACGCTTGACGGCCGTCGTCAACTTGGACACTCGGCACAGCATAAGGGCAGGACCGGATGTGACATAGCGGGCGGTTCACTCGCGTTTCGGTCCCGGCCGATGGGGGAACATGCTGCGGGGAACCGTCAACGGGTACGGTTCCCCCGAGAGGGAACCAGACCGCACACCACGGTTTTCGGCGGAATTGGGGTTGACACGGTGTACGTAGTGATCATGGGGTGCGGCCGAGTCGGCTCCGCATTGGCACGCGCCCTGGTCCGGATCGGCCACGAGGTAGCCGTGATCGACCGGGATCCGGGCGCATTCCTGCGCCTGGGCAAGGACTTTCCCGGGGAACGGGTCACCGGCGTCGGCTTCGATCGGGGCGTGCTGATCCGCGCGGGCATCGAGCGCGCGGGCGCGTTCGCCGCGGTGTCCAACGGCGACAACTCCAACATCATCTCCGCACGCGTCGCCCGCGAGACCTTCGGGGTCGAACGGGTGGTGGCCCGCATCTACGACGCCAAGCGCGCGGCGGTCTACGAGCGGCTCGGCATTCCCACGATCGCCACCGTGCCGTGGACCACCGACCGGTTCCTGCGCACGCTCACCGGCGACGAAACCACCGCCACCTGGCGCGATCCCACGGGCACCGGCTCGGTCACCGAACTCGTCCTGCACGAGGACTGGTACGGGCGTACCGTGCGGGATCTGGAAGATGCGGTACCGGTGCGGGTGGCCTTCCTGGTCCGCTTCGGGCAGGCACTGCTGCCCACCAGCAAAACGGTGCTGCAGGCCGACGACACGGTCTACATCGCCGCCGTCTCCGACAAGGTCGGCGAGGCCGTGGCCGTCGCCGCCACCGCCCCTTCGAGCGAGGACAAGTCGTGAACGTAGCGATCGCGGGAGCAGGCGCCGTCGGCCGCTCCATCGCCCAGGAATTGCTGCGGGGCGGGCATCGGGTCACCCTGCTCGAGCGGCGGCTCGACCACATCGACCCGACGGTCGCCCCCTCGGCCGTCTGGATGCACGGCGACGCCTGCGAACTCGAATTGCTCGAGGAGGCGGGCCTGCAGGACTACGAGGTGGTGATCGCGGCCACCGGCGACGACAAGGCCAATCTCGTGTTCAGCCTGCTCGCCAAGACCGAATTCGGGGTGCGCCGCGTGGTCGCGCGGGTCAACGATCCGCGCAACGAGTGGCTGTTCGACGGTTCCTGGGGTGTGGACGTCGCGGTCTCGACACCGCGGCTGCTGGCCTCGCTGGCCGAGGAAGCGGTCTCGGTCGGCGACCTGGTCCGGCTGATGACGCTGCGTCAGGGTCAGGCGAACCTCGTCGAGATCACCCTGCCCACCGACACCGCGCTGGCCGGTCGCGCGGTGCGTACGCTCTCCCTGCCCCGCGACGTCGCCCTGGTGACGATCCTGCGCGGCGGGCGGGTGATCGTCCCCCAGCCCGACGATCCGCTGGAGGGCGAGGACGAGCTGCTGTTCGTGTCCACGGTGGAGGCCGAGGACGAACTGCGCCGCAGGCTGGCCACGGAACCGGCGGGTGCGACTCCCGCCGGCGCGGAGCCGCCCGCGATCTGAATCCGCTCAGGCGGTTTCGGGGAGCAGTTGCGCGCGCAGCTTGGTCAGCGCGCGATGCTGCATGACCCGGACCACGCCGGGACTCGTGCCGATGGCCTCGGCGGTCTGCGCGGCCGTCCAGCCGAGCACAATCCGCATCACCAGCACCTCCCGATGGGCCGGCGCGAGAATCTTCATCAGCTCACGGGTGGCTTGGCGGCGTTCCAGGTTGAGTGCCAGCTCCTCGGGTCCCGGTGCGGTGGAGGCGGTGTCGGGGAATTCGGCCACCGGATAGGACGGATGCTGCTGGGCGCGGCGGAACGCGTCGGCCACCTTGTTGGCGGAGATGCCGTAGACGAACGCCAGGAACGATTTTCCCTGATCGCGGTAGCGGGGAATCGCGGTGACAGTCGCGATACAGATCTCTTGCGCGATGTCGTCCGCGGTGACGTGCGGATTGTTGCTGCTTCCGACGCGCGCGGCGCAATAGCGGCGCACCAGCGGGTGCACGATCCGGATGATCTCGGTGACCGCGCGCTGGTCGCCCGCGGCGGCCGGGCCGATCAGGCGGTCCAGTTCGGCGGCGGCGCGGCGGCTGTCGGACCCCGCGGGCGCCGATCTCGGCGAACGGACTCCCGCACCCTTCGCCGGGCCGGGCGCCGTCACCGTGTCGTTCTCGGTATCCACCGGGGATCCTCTCGCCGATCGCTACTGACTGACACGATCGTGCGCCGACTCCGGTGCGTGGAATAGATACCCCAGGGGTGGGTTCTGCCCACCCCATCGTTGTCCGCCCCCAGAATCGGGGGCATTACCCGACTCGGAGTCGGTTCGGTCCGCCGGTACTGTTCGGCGCGCTATTCGGTGGCCGAGGAGACCGGCATATGGCCGGCGCGGCGCACCGCCCACACCGTCACCAGCAGCGCGACCGCGGTCAACGGCCAGCCCATCGCGATGCGGGCGGCGGCCAGCCAGCCGGTGCTGTCGGTGTCGTAGAAATGGTTCTGCACCAGGTACCGGGCGCCGAAGACGATCACCCACACCACCGTGGCCAGATCGTAGAGTCGCATCGCGCGCCGATCCGAGCGCCAGCTGTGGCCGTGGCCGTTGAGCACACCCCAGATCACGCCGGCCAGCGGCCAGCGCACCAGCAACGACACCAGGAAGACCCCGGCGTAGACGAGACTCGCCCAGATGCCGAAGAGGAAATAGCCCTTCGCGGCGCCGGTGCGGTGGGCGATGAAGGCGCAGACCGCGACACCGATGAACCCGGAGATCGCCGGCTGGATCGGCGAACGGCGGATCAGCCGCCAGATCAGGACACCGGCGGCGGTGGCCAGCGCCGTCCAGATGGCGGCCGTCAGGCCCCACAGCGTGTTGGCGGGGACGAACACCACCACCGGCAGCGTGGAGTAGATCAGTCCGCTGATACCACCGAGTTGCTCGAGCAGCGTCTGCTCGATCTCCTCCTCGCGGTCCTCGCCGGTGTAGGAATCGTCGTCCTCGCCGACGGCCGGATGACGCGGGGCATCACCGCCGGACTCGCGCAGGCGGTGACGGCCGCGCCCCGCAACGGGGTTCGCGCGGAGTCCGGCCACGGCGGCCGGGTCGGCGCCCTCGTTGTTGTGGGGTATCGGCATACGTCAGGAATTCTCGCGGAGTTCGTAGTAGGGGTTGAACATCACCTTGGCGCCATCGCGTTCACCGATGCGGCCACGGACCAGGATACGGCGTCCCGATTCGACACCGGGTATGCGGCGCCTGCCGATCCATACCAGGGTCACCGCGTCGGTGCCGTCGAAGAATTCGGCCTCCACCGAAGCGCTGGCCGACTTCGGACAGGCCTCCACACTGCGCAATCGCCCCAGCATGGTGACCTCTTCGCCACGTCGGCATTCCGCCGCCCTGCACGCGCCCGACGCTTCGGAGGTCTCCGCCAGCTCCTCCGCATCGAGTACGTCGAGATCGGCCGTCAGACGACGCCCCAGACGCCGGAAATAACCGCTGTCGGGGCCTACCTTGCCCGCGGCACCGGAACCCGCCTTGTTTCCGCCTGTGAAAGGCATCTTGCAACACTTCCTGCACTACAGACGGCGTGGGTCACACGTCGTCGGTTTCCCACACGACCGGCTGATGGGCCGTACACCGCCACTGTAGATGCACCCGGACGCCCTCGCTACGGGAGCCCGGCACCACCGTCACGGCGCTGACCGCACCGTTTGCTGGATTCCCCGCCGGTCCGCGCGCGAACCCTCGGATTCGAGTGGTCGACAACACGTTTTTCACGCATCGGAAGGGCGGGCCGGACCGCCGGGCTCCGCCGGTGATCGGAGGGGCGCGAGGCTCACCCGGCCCAGCGGCTAGGCTGCGGCCGTGGCAGAACTACCCCGTGCCGGCGGCTCGCGCCCGGCCGTCGTCGTCGCCCTGCCGGGCACCGGATCCGATGCCGACTTCGCCCGGCGAGCGTTCGAACCCGCTTGTGCCGCAATGGATCTGCCGTTCATCGCGGTGGAGCCGCAGCCGCGGGCCGTCGTCGCGAGCTGCCGGGCGGCGCTGGACGAGGCGGCCCTCCTCGGGCCGGTGCTCGCCGCGGGGATTTCGCTGGGCGCCGCGATCGCGGTGGAATGGGCCGGCGCCCACCCGGAATCGGCGTTCGGGGTGGTCGCGGCCCTGCCGGCCTGGACCGGTTCCGATATCACGGGGTGCCCGGCGGCGCTCAGCGCGGCGAGCACCGCGGCCCAGCTGCGCGCCGACGGCTTGGAACCGGTGATCGAACGGATGCGCGCGGGCAGCCCGGCCTGGCTGGGCCGGGCGCTGACCCAGTCGTGGCGCACGCACTGGCCCGATCTGCCGTCGGCGCTGGAAGAGGCCGCCACCTATGCCTGGCCGGACGCGGAATCGCTTGCGGCACTGCGCGTTCCGACCACCGTCGTGGCGGCGGTCGACGATCCGGTGCATCCGCTCGCCGTCGCCGAACAGTGGTACGAGCTGATCCCGCGGGCGCGCATCCACCGCATCACGCTCGACGAGCTCGGCGCCGATCCGGGGATTCTCGGCGCCCGGGGCGTCCCGGACCTGGTCACGCAGGAACTGCGGGCTTGACGGCTTCCGGGCGCCCGCGGTACGGCCGGGCGCCCGGAAGCCGTCAGTTGAGACCGAGTTGCTGCATCGCCGAGCCTTCGGCGCCGCGGCGCGGCCCCTGCTGTTCGGCGGTGACCACCGGGAAGGTGCCCGTCGCGGCCGCCTCGGCCGCGGCCGCCTGCGCGGCCAGCGCCTGCTGCTGCGCCTCGACCTGCTGCTGATGCGCCGCGATCAGCTGGTCGGCGAGTTCCTGCGGCAGCACCACCGGCAACGGTTCCCGCACCGGCATCGGCTCGTCGCCGCGGCGCACCACGGTCTCGGCGAGAATCGCGCGGGCCGCCTCGACCAGCGGGCCGCCCTCGTCGGCGGCGCCCGAGGGCCCCGCCGCCACCAGCCGGACCATCCAGCGGTAACCGTCGACGCCGATGAAGCGCAGGTCGGCGCCCTCGGTCACCGCGTGCAGTTCGCGACCCCACGGCCCGGTCTGCACCGAGACCTGCGCGCCGTCGGCCCGCAGCGATTCCGCCAGATCCGCGGCGACGGTCCGCCACTGGCCCGGCGATTTCGGTGCCGCGTAGGCCGCCACGGTGAGACGTCCGTGCGGGGTCGCGAGATGAACCGCCTGCGGCGTGCCGTCGGGCGTCATCTCCACCTGCAACTGACCGCCGTCGGGGACCGGGAGGAGCACCGAACCCAGATCGAGATGCTGGTCGGAGATCTCGGCGAGAATCTCGGCCACCTCGTCGTAATCGAAGGGCCCGGTCCGCGGTGCGGAACCCTCTCCCTCGCCGGCGTCGCGGTCCTCGTCCTCGTATTCGTCGGCGTCGTATTCGTCGGCGTCGTATTCGTCGGCGTAGTCGGCGTCGTCGTCGAAGCCCTCGCTGTCGTCGAGACTTTCGGCGTCGTACGCGTCGTCCTCGGCGTAGGCCTCCGCACCGGCATATGCGGAATCGTCCACGTAGCCGGAGGTTTCGACGGGATCCTCGGCGTAGGCAGCGGCGTAACCGGGAGTTTCGGCGTACGAGTCGCCGCCGTGCGCCCCGGAGGACTGCCGGTAGGGGTCGGCTACCGCGAAACCGCCTGTGGCCGGGCCGGATTCGGCGGTGTCGTACCCGCGCCCGGCGTAGGGGTCCGGCGCCGCGGGATGCGGCTGCGCGGGCTCGCGATAGCCGGGAGCTTCGGCCTCCACCGGGCGATGCCGGCCCGTCTGCGGGTGGCCGTACTCGATGTCACCGGCATCCGGGCGCTGCTGTCCGGGCACGACGGGGTGCCGGCCGGTAATCGTCGGCGCGGGCGTACCCGTCGGCTCCGCGGCGCGTCGCGGCGGAGGCGGAGCCCCGGTGGGTGAGCCGGCCGGAGCCGGTCGGCCGGGACCACCCGGACCGCCCGGCGCCGGACGTCCGGGTCCCGGAGGAAGCCGTGGCACCGAACCCGTCGGGGGCCCGGCCGGGTTCGCACCGGGCGGAATCCGCCGGACCGAACCCGTCACCGGACCGCCCGGTGCGGGCGCTGCGCCGGGAATTCTCGGCACGGCACCCGTGCCACCCGGCCCCGGAGGATTGCGTCGAGTCGGGCCCGTACCGGCCGGGGGACCGGGGTTGCGCTGCATCGCACCGGAGTCCAGCGGGCCGCCGGGAATCCGCGGTGTGGGTCCGGTGCCGGCCGGAGCGCCCGGGATCCGAGGTGTTGCACCGGTTCCCGCCGGACCGCCGGGAATACGCGGGGTCGCACCACTCCCGACAGGGCCACCGGGAACACGCGGGATCGCGCCGGTTCCGACCGGCCCACCGGGGACGCGCGGCATCGCCCCCGTACCCGCCGGGCCGCCGGGAACGCGCGGAATCGCGCCGGTTCCGCCCGCCGGCCGCGGCGGCAACTGGCCGGAAGGGATGCGCGGAATGGGGCCGGTGTCGTCCATATCCCCCGGCACCGGCGGCAGGTCCGGACGCGGTCCGCCCGGCGCGCGCCGCGGCGGACGGACCGGCGCGTCACCGCGTGCCGGAGTACCCGGGCGCGCCGGCATTCGTGCGTGCGCGCCCGTCTCGTACGGGCCGGGCCGCGCACCGGGATACGGCGCAGCCGGACGTCCCGGCGTCCCGTACCCGGGCGGAGTCATACCATGGTCCGGCTCCGCGCGGCCGTGCCGCCCGGTGCGCCCGCCCGCAGCTTCCGCGCCCGGCCCGGCCGGGTAGTCCGGCTCGGAATAGCCGGGGCCGTAGGCGGATTCGCCGTAGACTCCGTCGTCCCCCAGGTCCGGTGCCCGGTGCGTACCGGTCCGGTAGCCGCCTTCGGCGTATCCCTCGTCGTAATAGGAATCGCCATAGCCGGTGTCGTCCCGCTCGGAGTCATGATCGGATCGATGATCTCCACGGCCGAACATGTTCATACCTCCCCTCCGGCGCGGCCCGCCCCGCCGGATTGCGGCGACAGACTGTGGTGTCCGCCGCTCGACCCGTAACCGCCTGCGCCGCGCGCTGTTTCGTCGAGCTGGTCGACCTCCACGAAATCCACCAGTTCCACACGCTGCACCAGCAATTGTGCGATCCGATCGCCGCGGCGCAACTGAATCGCCGTGCGCGGGTCGTGATTGATCAGGCAGACCTTGATCTCGCCCCGGTATCCGGCGTCGACCGTGCCCGGCGTGTTGACGACGGACAGACCCGTCTTGGCGGCCAGCCCCGACCGGGGATGAATGAGGCCGACGGTGCCCTCCGGCAACGCGACGGCGATTCCGGTGCCGACGAGCACCCGCTCGCCCGGCTCCAGGATGACGTCTTCGGTGGTGCACAAATCCACTCCGGCATCGCCCGGGTGCGCGCGCGTGGGCACCGGGACGCCGGGATCGAGCCGCAGCAGAGGTATGGGTGCAAGTCCGGTCACGTCCAGCGAGCCTACGCGTCCGGCGGCCGGGCCGTGGGAGCGCCGGGCTTTGATGTGGCGGCGCCGAGCGGCCACGGTCGCGGACAGCCCGGACCGGCTCCCGCCGACAGCGAATATGTCGGCCTGACCTAGCATGATGTGGTGTCCGACCAGTCCCACGCAGTACCTCCCCACGAGTCCCCGGCGCGCGCACACGCCGACACCCCCGCCGCGGTCTATTCCGAACGGCTGTGGGTTCCGCTGTGGTGGTGGCCGGTGGCGCTGGCGGTGACCGGTCTGCTGGCCGCCGAAATCCATATGGGAGCGCCGGGTATCCGGGCGTGGTTGCCGTATGTGCTGCTGTTCCCGGTGCCCGTCTGGGCGCTGCTCTGGGTGAGTCGCCACCGGGTCGAGGTGGCACCGGATGCCGACGGCATCCTCGAATTGCGCGCGGACCGGGCCCATCTACCGGTAACGTATGTATCCCGGGCGGTACCCGTACCGGCCAGCGCGAAAAGCGCGGCACTGGGTCGTCAGCTCGACCCGGCCGCGTTCGTTCAGCATCGACCCTGGATCGGGCCCATGGTCCTGCTCGTCCTCGACGATCCGGACGACCCCGCTCCGTACTGGCTGATCAGCACGCGTAAACCCGAGCAGGTGCTGGCCGCGCTCGGCGTGCCGAGCGCGGGCTGACGGGACCTGCCGGGCTGTTTGTCGTCGTTTCTCTCAGCTACCCGCGGAACTGATCCGCTGCGGCCGCACGGATCCGCTCAGGCCGCGCAATCCATGCAGATCATCTGCCCGCCGGCCTCGCTGGCGAGTCTGCTGCGGTGGTGAACCAGGAAGCAGCTCGAGCAGGTGAACTCGTCGGCCTGCTTCGGGATCACCCGGACCGAGAGCACCTCCTCGGACAGATCCGCGCCGGGAAGCTCGAACGACTCCGCGGTATCGGATTCGTCGATATCCACGACGGCGGACGCGGCCTCGTTGCGACGAGCCTTCAGCTCCTCGAGCGAGTCCTCCGACACTTCGTCGGATTCACTGCGCCTAGGTGCGTCATAGTCGGTTGCCATGTCGTCTTCCCCTCGTCCTTACTCCGTATATCCCGGACCGGCTCCGCCGAACGTCGATCCCTGTCGGAATCGCCGGCGATGCCGCCCCGCCGTGGTGTACGTCACGTGTACACCGCTCGCCGCCCGGCCGGATCACCCTGATCCATACCGGATCGCGCTCGGTCAACGCAGGACATGCCCTGGTTGTTCCCGAAATCGCTTCCCTGATTCACATCAGCCGATTCGTATCGGGCCGCCAGACAATAGCGGACGCCGGGGCAAAAGTCGCAATCAAAACTCGAGCGAGTCGAAACCGACGGGTAATCGTCACTGCGACAGCACAGCTGTGGCGATACGCCATCGCTTCGTGCTCGGCGGCGCCCCGGCCCGTGACCCGATCGCGATCCGGACAGCCGCGCCGATCGTTACCATCCCGAAATCCGGCGTCGCCGTAGCTGCCTGTTTCCGCGCCGAACCGGCGCACAGGTGTCCGCGTGCGCGACTGTCGCCCGCCAACTCGTAAGGTGTGCGTGTGGTTTCACTGATCACCGAAGGCAGCGCGGTCGACAACAAGGGCCGTCCGTTCCTGCGGCGCCGCTACCAGCCGTGGGTCGCACTCATCGCGGTTCTCGCCCTCATCTGCGCAATCGTGTGGATCAAGGCGCTGACCACCGCCGACACCACCCATACCGCGATGGCCTGCAATTCGCCGGCCCCCGCCACGGATGCGAACTCCCCGCAGCCCGCGCCGCTGGGCGAGGTGGTGTCCCCGTCGCGGCTGCACGATGTGGAGCCGGCGCCGCTGGCCCAGGCCAAGGTGCGGGTGCTCAACGGGTCCGGCCAGCGCGGCCTGGCCGAACACATCGCGTCCAAGCTCGGTGACTACGGCTTCGCCAGCCCGCCGGCCCCGGTCTTCGGCAACGATCCGGTCTATCTGAACGGCGACCTGGTGTGCACCGGCCAGATCCGCTACGGCGTGAGCGGTCGCCCGGCCGCGGCCGCCGTCCAGCTCGTTGCGCCGTGCGCGGAGCTGATCGAGGATCAGCGCACCGACGACACCGTCGACCTGGCCCTGGGCACGCTGTTCGGCAACGATCTGCAGCCGAGCACCGATGCCGAGGAAGTGTTGCGCGCTTTGAAGAATCCGGCGCCCAACGGCCCGGACGTCGATTCGGCGCTGCTGCAGGCCGCCCGTACCGCCCGCTGCTGAAGCCGAGCCGCGCTCACTCCTCGGGGATGGGCGCGGCGACACCGAGCCGGTCGAACAGGTCGGCGAGCTCGTCGGCGATGCCCGCGGCGGCGGCCACGGTCAGCTCCCCCTGCGCGCCGGTGGAGTCCGCGCCGGGCAGCCGCAGTACGGCGCCCGCCTCGGCCGCGATCAGGGCTCCGGCGGCCCAGTCCCACGGATTGAGGCCGTGTTCGTAGTGGGCGTCCACGCGGCCCGCCGCCACCATGCAGAGGTCCAGGGCGGCGGAGCCGATCCGGCGGATGTCGCGGACTTTCGGCAGCAGCTGCGCCACGAGTTCGCCCTGCCGTTCCCGCCGCGCCGCGCCGTAGCCGAACCCGGTGGCCACCAGAGCCAGCCGGACGGAGTCGATATCGTTGCAGCGCAACGTGATCGGCTCCTCGTCGCCGCCGGCCAGGGTGGCACCCGCGCCCAGTCCGGCGCTGTAGGTCACCCCACCGGCCACGTCGACGACGGCACCGGCCAGCGAACGGCCGCCGCGCATCGCGGCCACCGATACCGCGTAGGCCGGGATCCCGTACACGAAGTTGACCGTGCCGTCGATCGGATCGACCACCCACACGATCTCGCCGGCGGCGCCGAGGCTGCCACCGCCCTCCTCACCGAGGACCCTCTCCCCCGGGCGCGTCTCGGCCAGCAACGACCGGATCAGCTGCTCCGTTTCGGTGTCGACCACGGTGACCGGATCGGTGGGCGTCGATTTGGTACGGACCGAGTCGTCCTCGGTGCGCCCCGGGCCGAACACCTCGGGACGGCGGCGGCGAACGTGTGCCGCTGCGGTCTCGGCCAGATAGACTGAAACACGGCGTAATTCGGCGATTTCGGCAGGGTCGAGGACGGGCGCTTCCGCGATGTCGGCGGGTGAATTCGTCTCGGGCACGGTTTCCATCCGACCACAGATCCGCCCGGACTCGCATCCGCGCGGTCGCGGCCACGGGCGCGTCGCGCGGTGTAACGTGCCGCTGGCACCTTCATCGGCCTAGACCACAGGGAACGAGGAGTTCGCGATGTCCGCTCGGGGGCAAGCATTCGGAATCGATATCGGGGGTAGCGGGGTGAAGGGCGCGGTCGTCGACCTCGCCACCGGCGACCTCGCCCACGAACGGATCAAGATCTCCACGCCCCACCCGGCCACCCCGAACGCCATCGCCGAAACCGTCGCCAAACTCGTCACCCAGGCCGACTGGGACGGCCCGGTCGGGCTCACCCTGCCCAGCGTGGTGGTCAACGGCATCGCCCGCACCGCCGCCAACATCGACAAGAGCTGGATCGACACCGACGCGCGTCAGCTGTTCTCGCTGGCGCTGGGCGGGCGCGACGTCGTGGTGCTCAACGACGCCGACGCCGCGGGCCTGGCCGAGGACCGCTACGGCGCGGCCCGCAACATCGACGGCTTGGTGATGCTGTTGACCTTCGGCACCGGTATCGGCTCGGCGCTGCTGAACCACGGCGTCCTGGTGCCCAACACCGAACTCGGCCACATCGAGGTGCACGGTAAGGAGGCCGAGCACCGGGCCGCGTCGTCGGTGAAGGAACGAAAGAATCTGTCGTACAAGGAGTGGGCCGCCGAGGTGACGAAGGTACTGGTCACGCTGGAGGATCTGTTCTGGCCGACGGTCTTCGTCGCCGGCGGCGGGATCAGCCGCGATGCCGAGCACTGGATCCCGTTGCTGGCCAATCGGACTCCGGTCGCGGCCGCCCATCTCCGCAACACCGCGGGTATCGTGGGAGCCGCGATGGCCGTGGATAGCGGGATCGCGCCGTGAGCACTCGTTGCCGATAGTTACAATGGAACGAGACCGGCGGTGAGCCGGAAAACAACCCCGGCACGTAGAGCCGGGTTCAACCCCGACAGAACCGCTCCGCCGGATGATTACTCTGGCGTGACGCCGCACGAGACCGTCACGAAAGGGCGTACGTGGTAGCCACGAATACCCGACAGACCGCCGAATCGGCCGACGCTGCCGACTCCGCAGAAGGCACCGCAGCACGGCCGGTCCGCAAGGCTGCCGCGAAGAAGGCACCGGCCAAGAAGGTCGCCGCGAAGAAGGCCCCCGCCAAGAAAGCGGGAGCCAAGGCTGCAAAGAAAGCGCCCGCCAAGAAGGCCACCACGAAGAAGGCGGCCTCCGGCGCGGACAACGAATCCGACGAGCATCTCGACGACGAGTCGCTGGAACTCGACGACCTCGGTGACCTGGAGGTCTCCGAAGACGATCTGAGCGACGACGGCGAAGAGCTGGTCGAAGATGCCGCCGAAGAAGAGGCCGAAGCCGAGGACGAGGAAGCCGACGAGCCCTCGGAGAAGGACAAGGCCTCCGGCGATTTCGTCTGGGACGAAGAGGAATCCGAGGCCCTGCGCCAGGCCCGCAAGGATGCCGAGCTCACGGCGTCCGCGGACTCGGTGCGCGCCTACCTCAAGCAGATCGGCAAGGTCGCGCTGCTCAACGCGGAGGAGGAGGTCGAACTCGCCAAGCGGATCGAGGCCGGTCTCTACGCCACCGAGAAGCTGCGCGAATTCGCCGACAAGGGCGAGAAGCTGCCGGTGGCCACCCGCCGCGATCTGCAGTGGATCATGCGCGACGGCAACCGCGCCAAGAACCACCTGCTCGAGGCCAACCTGCGTCTGGTGGTCTCGCTGGCCAAGCGCTACACCGGCCGCGGCATGGCGTTCCTGGACCTGATCCAGGAGGGCAACCTGGGTCTGATCCGCGCGGTGGAGAAGTTCGACTACACCAAGGGCTACAAGTTCTCCACGTATGCCACCTGGTGGATCCGGCAGGCCATCACCCGCGCGATGGCCGACCAGGCCCGCACCATCCGTATTCCGGTGCACATGGTCGAGGTCATCAACAAGCTGGGCCGCATCCAGCGCGAGCTGCTGCAGGACCTGGGCCGCGAGCCCACGCCCGAAGAGCTCGCCAAGGAAATGGACATCACGCCGGAGAAGGTCCTCGAGATCCAGCAGTACGCGCGTGAGCCCATCTCGCTGGACCAGACCATCGGTGACGAGGGCGATTCCCAGCTGGGCGACTTCATCGAGGATTCCGAGGCGGTCGTCGCGGTCGACGCGGTGAGCTTCACCCTGCTGCAGGATCAGCTGCAGTCGGTGCTGGAAACCTTGTCCGAGCGTGAGGCGGGCGTGGTCCGGCTGCGCTTCGGTCTCACCGACGGCCAGCCGCGCACCCTCGACGAGATCGGCCAGGTCTACGGGGTCACCCGTGAGCGCATCCGCCAGATCGAGTCGAAGACGATGAGCAAGTTGCGCCACCCCAGCCGGTCCCAGGTGTTGCGCGACTACCTGGACTGATATCCGAATTTCCGATGATGCCGCCGAGGTTCCGCCTCGGCGGCATCGTCGTTATGTCCGGGGTATTGCCGCGGCGGCCCATAGGGTGGGCTGTCGTGGATCAGTTGGTGTTGGTTTTCGTGCTGGCGTTCGCGACGATCCTGACGCAGCCGCTGGGCCGGCGGCTCGGTTTGGCGCCCGCGGTGCTGATGACCGTCTTCGGGCTCGTCATGGCGGTGCTGCCGTTCGTGCCGAATATCGCGCTGGCGCCCGAGCTGATCCTCCCGCTGGTCCTGCCGCCGCTGCTCTACGCCTCGGCGCGGCGCACCTCCTGGCAGCAGTTCGCGTCCAACGCGGGGGCGATCCTGTTGCGAGCGGTCGGTCTGGTGGTGGCCACCGCGGCCGCGGTCGCCGCGATCTTCCATCTCTGGTATCCGGCGCTGCCGGTGGGCACGGCGTTCGCGCTGGGCGCGGTGGTGGCGCCGCCGGATCCGGTGGCGGTGAGCGCGATGGCGAACCGGCTGGGCCTGCCGCGGCGTCTGGTGGCGGTGCTCGAGGGTGAGGGCCTGTTCAACGACGTGACCGCGGTGGTGATCTACGACGTCGCGGTGCAGGCGGTGGTCACCGGGCAATTCTCCGCCTGGCGGACCGCGGTCGACTTCGTGGTCTCGGCGGTGGTGGCGGTGGCGGTCGGGCTCGCGCTCGGCTGGGCCGGCAGCGCCCTGATGCGGCGGCTGACGGAAGCGCCGTGGCAGGTTGCCCTCGGATTACTGCTCCCGTTCGCCGCCTACGGACTCGCCGAGGCCGCACACGGTTCGGCGGTGCTCGCGGTCCTGGTGTGCGCGCTGTATCTCACCGATGCCGCAACGGATTTCAGCGATGTGGGATACCGGATCGTCGGCGATTCGTTCTGGGACGTGATCGACATGCTGGTCACCGGATTCGCCTTCGGACTGGTGGGCCTGGAGTTGAGCACGGTGCTCGCCACCACCGGTCCGAACTGGCCGCGCCTGCTCGGCGGGGCGGCCGCGGTGGTCGGCGTGGTCGTAGCCCTGCGGGTGCTGTGGCTGCTCGCCAGTACCGCGCTGTTTCGCGGATGGTGGCGGCGACGGCGGGTGGACGAGCCGTACACCTGGCGCGAGACAGTGGTCACCTGGTGGGCCGGCATGCGCGGCGTGGTGACCGTCGCGCTGGCGCTGGCGTTGCCGCTGACCACCGATTCGGGCGCGGACTTCCCCGGCCGCACCGAGGTCCTGTTCATTGCGTTCGTCGTGGTGCTGTTCACGCTGCTACTGCAGGGTCCCACGCTGCCTCTGGTCGCTCGCTGGACCGGGGTGAAGGCCGATACCGAGGTCGAGCGAGCCATGGAGCGACGGCTGTGGACGCGGATCCTGCGCGCGGAACTGGCCCGGCTGGAGGAGATCGCCGACACCGAGGATCTGCCCGACGAGGTGTATCAGCGGCTGCGCGACAGCGTGGAACGCCGGTTGATGCGCGCCGACCCGGAAGCGGCCCAGGCCGCCGACGGCACCAAGACCGTCGAGCACGCCATGCGGCTGACCGGCAAATTGCGCACCATCAGCAACGACGTCCTCGATGCCGGCCGCGGTGAGGCGCTGGCCGCCCGACGCGAACCGGGTATGCCGCCGGATCTGGTGGACCGGGTGATGCGGCGACTGGATCTGCGCCCGCCGCCGCTGCTGTGAGGTAGCGGGACTCGCGCGACGGTCGAGTCCCCTGAACACCCCGCGGCGATCGAGCCCCGGTCCACGGACACGCGACGCGAACTGGCCTCGCGCTCCAGCAAACACCAGCTATTTTCCAGGACTAACGTTCGGGAAATTTACTACCTGCGAGTATATCGCTAATGTGCGGACGGTCACCGGCATGGGGATGCGGTGACGCACTTTGGCAAGGAGTCCGCATGCTTCAGATCGACCAGTTCACCTACGGGTGGTTGACACCCACACTGGCCTACGTCATGTCCGTCATCGGTTCGTTGCTCGCGTTGCGCTGTATGGTGCGCGCGCGGGCCAACCCCGAGCGCCGCGGATGGGTCGTCACCGCGGCCGTGGCCCTGGGCGGTACGGGCGTCTGGGTCATGCACTTCATCGCGATGCTGGGTTTCTCGGTCCACGGGGCGACCATCCGCTACGACATCCCGATCACGTTGATCAGCGCGGCGATCGCGGTGGTGGTGGTCTGGATCGGCCTGTCGCTGGTGATCCGCCGGCGGGGCGACACCTCGGCGCTGCTGACCGGCGGGGCGGTCACCGGGCTGGGTGTGGCCGCGATGCACTACGCCGGCATGTACGCGATGAAGACCGATGTCGCGATGCACTACGACGCGTGGCTGGTCCTCGTCTCCATCGTGATCGCGGTGGTGGCGGCGACGGCGGCGCTGTGGTTCGCGCTGCACGTCGAGGGACTGCTCGCGACCATCGGTTCGGCGATGATCATGGGCGTCGCGGTCTGCGGTATGCACTACACCGGCATGTACGCCATGCAGGCCCATATGGCCGAGCACATGCAGGCGCCGTCGGGGGCGCAGGCCAATCAGCTGCTGACCCCGCTGATCATCGGCGTCAGCATGGTGACGCTGCTGCTGTTCCTGCAGGTCGGCATCACCGATATCCACGAGCCGGATCTGTCGCGCATCCGTGGGCAGCGCGCGAGCCGTTACTGGCCCAGCAGCACCGAGTCCGACTCCCCGGCGACCGGGTCGTTCGCTCGCGAGGAGTACCCCGGCGAGGAGACACACCGGCACCGCCGGTAGCCGTGGTCGGCAGGGCCCGCGCAATGCGGTGACCGCGCAGCTCACCGGCGGGAAACCGCCGCGAGGCGAACCTGTGGCACCGGATTGCGCGGGTCGGTGGGCGGACCGGCCCGCCGCGGGCGACACTGGCATACGTGGCGTCTTCCGGTTTGAATCACTACCGGTCCCCGTGGGCCCGGACTCTCGACCTCGACACCGGGCGCCGGCAACTGCTGGACTGGTGGCACGGCCCGGATCGGATCTACCGGGCCGGGAAGGCGGTCCACGACCATCTGGCCGGTGCGCCGGCCTCCTGCGCCTACGCGTTCACATTGTTCGTCACCTGGTGGACGCTGCGCGGGATCAGTGATTTCGCCGGGCACCGGCTGATCCTGTCCGCCTCGACGAATCTGCACAATATGCGCCGGGAGCCGGTACAGGTGCTGGTCGCGTCGGCGTTCTGGACCGACGGCGGATTTCCGTGGGTGATCATCATCGGCTTCCTGACGGTGATGGCCTTCGCCGAGCGCTGGCTGGGGACGTTGCGCTGGATCATGGTCTTCGCCTGCGGCCACGTCGGCGCCTCGATGATCGTGGTCACCGGCATCGCCTTCGCGGTGCACCACGAGCTGATTCCGCTGCGCATCGCGGTGGCCTCCGATGTGGGGTCCTCCTACGGTTTCACCGCGGTGCTGGCGGCGCTGAGCTTCCATCTGCGCGGTACACCCCGCGCCGTGTGGGCGGTGGGGTTGCTGGCCTGGTTCGGCTTCGCCGCCTGGCACGGGCGCACGTTCACCGACTACGGCCACCTGACGGCGCTGGTCATCGGCTTCGTGGTCGGGGCGGTTGCGGTGGCGCTGTCGCGGCGGCTCGAGCGGATCCGCGGCCAGCGGCCCGCGGGCACCCGCCGCGCACCGGGCGACACCGCACCGCGGCCGATCGACCATCCCGCGCCCGCCCTGGTGAGCGAGGACGAGCCCTCAGCCGACGGCCGGAGCGAGCCGACGCTGCATTGAGCGCACCACGGGTTCGACCACACGCGCCGCGACCGGGCCGAGGATCGCCATCAGCAAGACGTAGGCCGAGGCCAGCGCCGCCAGCTTGCCCGGTACCGCACCCACCGAAACGGCAAGTCCCGCAATGACGATCGAGAATTCACCGCGGGCTACCAAAGCGGCGCCGGCGCGCGCACGACCGAGCCGTCCGATGCCCTGCCGCTTGGCCGCGAACCAGCCGGTTCCGATCTTGGTCAGCGTGGTGATCACGGCCAGCAGCACCGCCCAGCCGAGGACCTGCGGGATCTTGTGCGGATCGGTGTTGAGGCCGAAGGCCACGAAGAAGATGGCGGCGAACAGATCCCGCAGCGGTTCCAGGAGTTTCGCGGCGCTCTGCGCGGTGGATCCGGAGATCGCGATACCCAGCAGGAACGCGCCGACCGCGGCCGAGACGTTCAGCGCGGAGGCGAGGCCCGCGACCAGCAGCGCGGCCCCCAGCAACTGCAGCAGGAACACCTCGCGATCCTTGCTGTCCACGATCGAGGACACGAAGCGCCCGTAGCGCAGCGCGATAACCAGCACGATCGCGATCACGAGCAAGGCGAGCGCCAACGACCGTAGCCCGGCCAACCAGCCGACACCGGCCAGGATGGTGGTCAGGATCGGCAGATAGATCGCCATCGCCAGATCTTCGAACACCAGAACCGACAGCACGACCGGCGTCTCCCGGTTACCGAGCCGTCCGAGGTCGTTGAGCACCTTCGCCGCGATGCCGGAGGACGAGATGTAGGTGACGCCGGCCAGGGTGATCGCGCCGGTCGGCCCCCAGCCGAGCAGCAGCGCCACCACCGCGCCGGGCGTGGCGTTCAGCACGATGTCGAGCAGACCCGCGAGCCAGGACTTGCGCATGCCCGAGACCAGTTCCGGCGCGGTGTATTCCAGGCCGAGCAGCAACAGCAGCAGCACGACGCCGATTTCGCCTGCGAGATGGCCGAATTCGGTGGCGGCCTTGACTGTGAGCACACCGCCGTCGCCGAAAGCCAGACCGCCGAGGAGGTAGAGCGGGATCGGGGACATGCCGAAACGCCCTGCGACACGCCCCAGGACACCGAGGGCGAACAGGACCGCTCCGAGCTCGAACAGGGCTAGTGCGGTCGACTCCACCGGCTCACCCGCCGGTCAGAATCTCGAGCGCCTCGTCGAGGCCCTGCGGGGTTCCGACCACGACCAGCAGGTCGCCCGCGACGAGCACGAAGTCCGGACCGGGCGAGGGATAGATCTGCCCCGCCCGCATCACCGCGACGATGGACGCCTTGGTGCGGGTGCGCATGCGGGTGTCGCCGAGCGCACGCCCCGAATACGGCGATTCGTCACCGATCGGGAGCTGGCGGGTGGTGATGCCCGGCAGATCGCGATGATCGTCCTTGAGCTTCTCCACGAGCTGCGGTGCGCCCAGCAGATTGGCGAGTACGGCCGCCTCGTCGACGGTCAGCGGCACCTGAGCGGCGCAGTCGTCGGGATCGTCGTGTTTCGAGACGATGAGATCGATACCACCGTCACGATGCGCGACAACTCCGATCCGGCGCCCGGACCGTGCCTCGAAGTCCTTGCGGACGCCAATTCCGGGCAGCTGTGTCACATCGACGTTCACGAAATCCAGCCTAGATCAAGCACTTCGAGAGGCCGGCCACTGATCCGGATCCGCGGTGAGTGCCGGGAATGTCCCTTTTTCATCAGGGCCATAGTAACTGGTGCGCACCACCGCCGTGACGGGAAGCGGGCCGTAGAGGTGCGGAAAGCGCATCGAACCCGGGTCCTCGGCCACGCCCGGCTCCCAGCGCAGCGGCGCGCTCAGGCGGGTGACGTCGATCCAGAGCAGCAGCATATCGTCGCGCCCGGCGAACAACCGGTTCGCCGGCAGATGCACCTGGTGCGGTGCGGACAGATGAAGGAACCCCTGGGCCTCGAGGGAGGGTGCCACCCGTTCGCCGATTCGCTGCGCCTGCTCCCACTCCGCGGGCGTACAAAGATGAACCAGCATGCGCCCGTTGGTGTTTTCGGTATTCGAGGCGGTGGGGGCAACGTTGTCGGCAGTCACGGCTGCACCATACCCAGCGTGGCGCGCGCGACCCGCCGAACGGAACAAAGCGGACGTTTGATTGAGCGGTTGATTGTCGGTGGGCGCGGGTAATCTGCGAGCAGACAACTGGATCGGTCTTTTTCCGAAGTGTTGAACCACAGGTGGTGAACCGAGGTTCCCAAGGATGGCCATGGTGTTCGCCCACAGCGAAATACCTGGTCATGTTAGGGAAAACACATACAAACATCTTCGGGAACAAAGCCCCCGTCCCGAACGTCTGACAGAGTAGTCATCAGCCACTGCTGGGAAGTAGCGGTAGCGAGCCCGCGGAAGGGACCGCGGGCCCCACACCAGGCGAACGGCTTTCTGCGCCGGGAGCCAGGACGGAGGAGTCATGCCAGGAACACTGACAAGCACCCCACTGACTGCGGTCGATCGTTGCGACCGCTGCGGTGCGGCCGCGCGCGTGCGCGCGACACTTCCCGCCGGTGGCGAGTTGCTCTTCTGCCAGCACCACGCGAACGAGCACATGGAGCGCCTGCGCGAACTGGAGGCAGTCATCGATACCGAGTCGGCACCGGCACTGTAAGGCCGGCTCCTCACGTCCCCTGTCAGCCAAGGGCGGCCTCCGGGCCGCCCTTTTTCGTGTCTCGGATCACAGCGCCTCCGATCACAGGCGCCGGGATATCAGCCCGTCCAGCAGGCGGGCCAGTCCGTACTCGAAGGCGCCGTCCGGATCTCCGGGCGCCTGATACTGCTCCCCTGCCGCGGCGCCCACCCGCTCCGCGAGCGGAAACGACTGCCCCGTCATGGCCTCGGTGAGCACCGGCCCGTACGCCTCCCACCAGCGCGCATCGCTCATCTCCTCGGCGCCGCGCCGGGCCGCGACCGCCGTGCGAGCATTGCCGGTCGCGAAGTCCGACAGCGCGGCAATGGTCCGGTCCATGTCGACGTCGGACAGCCCCGACCCTTCCAGCGCGCTCAGTTGCCGTTCGTAACGTCGCAGCCGGCCCGGACCCAGATCCAGCCGCCACGGCGGTACCTCCAGTAGCCACGGGTGGGTGAGCAGTTCCGCGCGGACACCGCGAGCAATGGCCGCCAGACGCTCGCGCAGGGGTGCGGCCGGGTCGAGCGGCGTGTCCTCGCCGGCCACCCAGTCGACCATCGCGATGATCAGCGCCTGCTTGTCCGGGACGTAGGTATAGAGACTCATCGGCCCCAGCCCGAGCGCCGTCGCCACCGCTCGGATCGATACCGCGCTGTAACCGCCGTGGTCGGCGATCCGGACCGCGGTGCGAATCACCTCGTCCACCTCGACCGTCTGCTTCGGCCCGCGCATCCCCGGGCGGGCCGGAAGTTCCCGGCGCCACAGCAGGGCGATCACCTGCCGCGCCCGGTCGGAGGCGGATTTCTGGGCCACAACACTCCTCGGGAATCTCATTACACCGTACGGGGTTATAATACTCCGTACGCTATACGTAGATAAGCGAGGGTCCTCTGCACACGACACACGCCACCTATCTGCCCGACCGCCATGCGTTCGCCCTGTGGAACTGGGGCGGCGCGGCGACCGAAGCCCCGCCGCCCGGTGTGCGCGATACCGTCCGGCTCGCCCTCCCCGATCCCGACGGCACCACGATGGGAGTGAGCGAGGTCATCTGCGCGGTCATCGACGCCGATCAACTCGGCGCGGTCGACGTGGCCCGCGCCGGTTCGTCACTGTCGGCCTGGCAGCGCGTCGCACGAGAGGCCGGCGGGCCGGAGCTGTTGCCCGCCGCCGCCCACGCCGTACCCAATGCCGCGGCGACCGCGATCGTCTCCGCCGACCGGGCGGTGCGGGCCTACCGCGAGACCGAGGACATCGCGCGGGCGTTGCGCGAACCACTCCGTGCGCGGTTGCGGCCCTATCAGGCGCGCGGGATCTCCTGGCTGCACCGGACGACCGCCGACTACGGCGGCGCGGTGCTCGCCGACGAAATGGGATTGGGAAAGACCGTGCAGGCCATCGGCTTTCTCCTCGGACGCGCCGAATCCGGCCCGCAACTCGTGGTCTGCCCGACCTCGCTGGTCGGCAACTGGATACACGAGATCACCCGCTTCGCGCCCGGACTGCGCCCGCTCGCCTGGCGCGGCGGCGAACTCGGCGAGCCCGGACCCGATGCGGTGCTCGTCACCGGATATCCGACGCTGCGCGGCCACGGACCGGCACTGGCCGATATCGAGTGGGCCACCGCGATATTCGACGAGGCGCAAGTGCTGAAGAATCCCCGCACGCAGGTCTCGCGCGCGGCGCGCGCCGTGTCCGCGCGAGCGCGGGTCGCCCTGACCGGCACGCCCGTGGAGAACCATCTCGACGAACTGTGGGCGCTGCTCAATCTGGTCACGCCCGCGGCGTTCACCCACAAGGCGCAGTTCCGGCGGCGCTTCGTCCGTCCCATCGAGGAGGGTTCCACCGCGGCCGTGCGGCGACTGCACGACACCATCGAGCCGATCGTGCTGGCCCGCCGCAAGATTCAGGTGGCCGCGACCTTGCCGCCGAAGATCCACACCGACCTGGTCTGCGATCTGACCGCGGAACAACAGCGCCTCTACGACGAGCTGCTCGACCGCGCCGAGGCCGACGGATTCGGTGTGGGCGCCGAACGCAACGCGCGCGTACTGGCCGCGCTGACTGCCCTCAAGCAGGTGTGCAACCATCCTGGGCTGGTCACCGGCGATCTCGACGAACTCACCGGCCGCAGCGGAAAGTTCGACGTCTGCTTCGATATCCTCGCCAACAACCTCGAACTGGATTGCCCGACACTGGTTTTCACCCAATACCGGCGCACCGGGGAGTTGCTGGCACGCCACTGCGCCGAGCGATTCGGAGTCGAGGCGCCGATGTTCCACGGCGGCCTGTCGCAGAGCGAGCGCGATGCGATCGTCACCGCTTTCCAGAGCGCCGACGGCCCGCCGATCCTGATATTGAGCCTGCGGGCCGCCGGGACCGGCCTGACCCTGACCCGCGCCGCGGACGTGATGCACTTCGACCGGTGGTGGAATCCCGCGGTCGAAGCGCAGGCCTCGGACCGCGCGCACCGCATCGGGCAGACCCGCCCGGTCACGATCACCACACTGACCAGCGCCACCACCGTCGAGGAACATATCGCCGGCATGCACGATCGCAAATCCGCGCTCGCTGGACTCGGCGCCGGCGACGGACGTTCGGCGGTGGCGCGGCTGGCCCGGTTGGACGACGACCACCTGCTGGCCGTACTGCGCCGGAAGCGAGGCAATTGACATGCCCGACAACGAATTCGGTTACACGCCGTGGGGTATGGGCTGGGTGCGGCTGGCGGAGCCGATCCGGACGGCACGTCCCGAGCCGCTACTGCCCCGCGCACGCAGCATCGCCCGCAACGGCGGCGTTCACCTGACAATCGACGGCACCACGGTCTCGGCGCACATCCATCGCGGCGGGCAGGCATCGGTAACGCTGCTGGAGATCGCACCGCTGCCGGCGTCCGTGGTGTGCGCCATGGCCGAGCACATCCCCGCGCAGCTGGTCCAGCTCACCGATGAGGTGCACGCCGCCCTCACCGCCGCCGGCCTGGCCCCGATACCGCGGCTCGCCGCGACCGACTGCTCGTGTCCGGCCCGCAACCCACGCTGCCTGCACCTGCTGGCCGGCTGCTACGCCCTCGCTCGAGCCGTAGACGAGAACCCTTGGCTGTCCTTGGATCTGCAGGGCTACCGGTCCGGCGGTGCGGAGGAGACCGGCGCGGCGGACGTCTCGCCCGCGCGGTGGACACCGCTCGATTCTCTCGACCCCGCAACGTTTTTCACCGGCGCGCCGACGGATGAGCGAGTGCGGCGACACTCTGCCGGTTAGGCGGCGCGGTTGCCGCCCGGCTCGCCGGTGGCAGCCGTCGTGCGGGCTGTGCGGTCCGGCCCGCACGACGGGATGTCACGCGTTGGTGCCGCCGTCGACGGTGAGGGTCGCACCGGTCAGGCGGGCGCCGGACGGGCCGGCGAGGAAGGCGACGACACCCGCGATGTCGTCGGCCTCACCGAAGCGGCCGAGCGCCGAATGCCGTAGCTGGTTCTCGGCGTGCGACGACGCGGCCGGATTCATATCGGTGTCGGTCGAGCCCGGCTGTACCAGGTTGACCGTGATCCCGCGCGGGCCCAGTTCCCGCGCGAGGGCTCGGGTGAATCCGTTGAGTGCGGATTTGCTGAGGTTGTAGAGCGTCAAACCCTCGAACAACGCGCGTTCGGACAGATTCGACCCGATGCTGATGACGCGCCCGCCGCGATCCATGTACGCCAGTGCCGCCTGCGCCGCGACGAAAGCAGCCCGGGCGTGGATGTGCAGCGCCTCGTCGATCTCGGCAACGGTGAAATCGGTGAACGGCTTGGCCGGGAAGATGCCCGCGTTGTTGACCAGGATGTCGACGCCACCCAGTTCCGCGGCGGTGCGATGGACCGCCGCGGCGACCTGCCCGGCATCGGCGCTGTCGGCCTGCACCGCGATCGCGCGCCGCCCGAGACCCCGGATATCGGCGGCGACCGCCTCGGCCGCCTGGGCCGCGCCGCGGTAGGTCAGCGCCACATCCATGCCCTCGGCGGCCAGGCGTCGCGCGATCGCGGCACCGATGCCCCGGCTTCCTCCGGTCACGAGAGCCACGGTGGTCGACTCGCTCATCTGCACTCCAATTCTGTGTCGATCAATACAGAAATAGACAAGCAGCTCGGCCGCCGGTCGTCAAGAGATATATTTAGTGATCGACACAGAAAGAGGATTCGATGGCCGAACGCGGACGACCGCGCGGATTCGATCGCGACATCGCGCTGCGGCGCGCCATGGAAGTGTTCTGGGAACACGGCTACGAAGGCGCCGCGATGAGCGATCTGACGTCCGCGATGGGGATCAATTCCCCCAGTCTGTACGCCGCCTTCGGATGTAAGGAGCAACTGTTCCGCGAAGCCGTCGAACTCTACGGCCGCACCGAAGGCGGATACACCGCCCGCGCGCTCGCGACCGCGCCGACCGCTCGCGCGGCCGTCGAGGCGATGCTGCGCGACAACGCGGCCGCCTACTGCGACCCCGCCACGCCGCGCGGATGTCTGGTGGTGGTCGCGGGCAATACGGCGGGTCCGCGCCACGGCGCCGTCCGGGATCTGCTCGCCGAACGCCGTCGCCACACCACCGAAGCGGTGCGGCAGCGCCTCGAACGCGGCATCAACGACGGGGATCTCCCGGCCGAGACCGACATCGACGGTCTCGCCGATTTCTACACCGCCGTGCTGTTCGGACTGTCGGTGCAGGCCGGTGACGGCGTGGACCTGCACCGGCTCGGCCGGACCATCGACCGGGCGCTGCAAGCCTGGCCGGAATCGGCCTCCGCCGAACAGCGCTGAAGCACCCGGTCCGGTTCCCGAAAACGCTGCGGGCGAGGGCTTTCCGCCACCCCGGTCGCGGCTAGGACTACATGCGCCGCAGTGCCGCGATGCGCTGGGACAGCTGATCGGCGGTCGCCAGCGCTGTCGGCGGCCCGCCGCATTCACGCCGGAGCTCGCCGTGGATCACCCCGTGCGGCTTACCGGTGCGGTGATGATGCATGGCGACCAGCGAGTTGAGTTCGCGCCGCAACTCCCCCAGCCGATCGGCGGTCGCGACGCGTTCGGCCGCGGCCGCCGCGGACGGACCGGCATCGGGCGCCTCGGCCACCGAAACAGCGGCGCTGCGTTCGCGGATCTGGCGGGTCTGGCGATCGCGCAGCAGGGCGCGCATCTGATCGGCGTCCAGCAGGCCCGGAATTCCGAGGTAGTCGGCCTCCTCGTCGCTACCGGAGAACGTCGCGGTACCGAACGAGTCGCCGTCGTAGATCACCTGATCCAGTTCGGCATCGGCCGCCAGCGCGACGAAGGCGCGTTCCTCCTCGCCCGGTTCGTCCTTCTGCTTGTTGGCGTCGATCAGCAGTTCGTCGTCGAGGGCGTTCTGCTCCCGATGCGGTTTGCCGATGACGTGGTCGCGCTGCACCTCGAGCTGGGCGGCCAGATCGAGCAGCACCGGCACCGACGGCAGGAAGACGCTCGCGGTCTCCCCGGTCCGGCGCGCACGCACGAAACGGCCGATGGCCTGGGCGAAATACAGCGGAGTCGAGGCGCTGGTGGCGTAGACGCCGACGGCCAGGCGCGGCACGTCCACACCTTCGGACACCATGCGCACCGCGACCATCCACGGGTCGGTGTTGTTGCTGAACTCCCCGATCCGCTGGGAGGAGGTGGGGTCGTCCGAGAGGACCACCGCCGGTTTGCTGCCCGAAATATGTTCCAGCAGTTCGGCGTAATCGCGGGCCTTCTCCTGATCGGTCGCGATCACCAGGCCGCCCGCGTCGGGCATGCCGGTGGCGCGCAGCTGCCCCAGCCGGGTGTCGGCGGCGGTCAGCACCTTCGACATCCAGTCGCCGGCCGGATCGAGGGCTGTGCGCCAGGCACGCGCGGTCTGTTCGGCGCTGAGCGGCTCGCCCAGCCGGGCGGAGTACTCCTCCCCCGCGCTGTCGCGCCACTGCGCCTCACCGGAATAGGCGAGGAAGACCACCGGCCGGACCACGCCGTCGGCCAGGGCCTCGGAATAGCCGTAGGTGTAGTCGGCACTCGACCGCGGAAATCCGGATTCGTCCGGTTCGTAGTTGACGAACGGAATCTGCGAATCGTCACTGCGGAAGGGAGTACCGGTGAGCGCCAGGCGGCGGGTGGCGTCGCCGAACGCCTCGGCCACCGCATCACCCCAGCTCTTGGCGTCACCCGCGTGGTGGATCTCGTCGAGAATCACCAGCGTCCGGCGATTCTCGGTTCGCACCCGGTGCTTGAACGGATGCGAGGCGACCTGGGCGTAGGTGACCACGACGCCGTGGAAATCGCCGGAGGTGCCTCCGGTGCTGTTGGAGAAGTTCGAATCCAGCTGGATGCCGATCCGCGCCGCCGCCGCCGACCACTGGTGCTTGAGATGTTCGGTCGGCGCGACCACGGTGACCTGGTCGACGGTGCGGTCGGTGAGCAGTTCGGTCGCCAGCCGCAGCGCGAACGTGGTCTTACCCGCCCCGGGCGTGGCCACGGCCAGGAAGTCACGTGGTTTGGTCGTCAGATATCTGGTGAGTGCTCTGCGCTGCCATGCTCGTAACGAACCGCCACCACCCGAAGTCACTCGACAGAGAGTAGCGACCGGCACCGACACCTAGCCAATTCGACACCACCTCATCTGCCACGAATCCGGCGGCGGCCTGGCTCACCTCGCAGATCACCGCGGGCCTGTGCGGCAGAACACTTACGACACGTTCACCTCCTGTTGCTGCCGTCGGGCCACCGGTGGGCAATGCTGTACTCACGATGTGTTCCGACCGACCGGCCTCGACGTCCGGCGCGGCGCGCTCCTGGCAGCGGCTGCGCGGCCGAGTCATGGCCGCGCTCCGGCGCATCTGGCAGGTGATCGCGCGGGTCGCCGACAAGGCGTGGAGCGATTCGATCTTCGCTAAATCGGCCGCCGCCGCGTTCTGGCAGACCCTGTCGCTGGCGCCGCTGCTGCTCGGACTGCTGGGTTGTATCGGTTACGTCGGCGGCCTGTTCGGCCCCGACACCGTCCACATCGTCGAGGGCAAGATCGTCAGCTTCAGCCGCAATCTGTTCAGCGCCAACGTCGTCGACGAGATGATCGCGCCGACCGTGCGCGACGTACTGCAGCGCGGCCGCGGGGCGGTGGTCTCGGTGGGATTCGTGCTGTCGCTGTGGGCGGGGTCCTCGGCCATGGCGACCTTCGTCGATTCCATCGTCGCCGCACACGGGCAGGCCGATGCCCGCCATCCGGTCTGGCAGCGCATCTTCGCGCTCGGGTTGTATCTGCTGTTCCTGGTGGCAGCCGTGTTCGTGCTGCCGCTGGTGGCGCTGGGCCCGACCCTGATCGGCCGCACGCTGCCGCCGGACTGGCGCGAACCCGGCTTACGCCTGATCGACACCTTCTACTATCCGGCGGCCGGACTGCTGCTCATCGTCGGCCTGACCACGTTGTACAAGCTGGCCCTGCACCGGTCGCTGCCGTGGCACCGGCTCTTCGGGGGAGCCCTGGTGGCCGGCATCTTCTTCATGGCGGCCAGCGACATCCTGCGCCGCTACCTGACCTACGCGGCGCGCGCCGGCGTCAGTTACGGGGCTCTCGCGACGCCGATCGCCTTCCTGCTCTTCACGTTCTTCCTGGCCTTCGCGGTGATCCTGGGCGCCGAATTCAACGCCACCGTGCAGGAGTTCTGGCCGGCCCGCGCGACCCGGTTCGAACAGTTCAAACAGTGGTGGGGCCGGCGCAAGCACCGGCACGACGGACACCACGACGAGAACGAGACCGTGCGCGGCGACGCCGAGCCACCCGCCGATCTGCCGTGGACGCAGCCCGATGACCCGGGAACCGCGAAGCCGCAACACGCGCAGCATTCGGAGGGCCCGCCGACGACCGGGCAGTCCGACGACCCCGCCGGTGCCGCCCACCGCGCCGACACCCGCCCACCGACCGTCCTCGATCACGGCCGGATCCGCCCCGCCGGATAACCGCACCGGAGACGATCGAGCCGTCGACAAATGCCGGCAGCCGGCCCGCTCGCTGGGTGCCGTTCGGCGCGTCGCCTACTTCCCGGCGCCGCGCAACGGGTGGTCGCGGAAGAAGTCCCAGATGATCCGGTTCGCGCTGATCGCCGTCGTAGTACGGCCGACCAGCGGTTCCGGCGAGATCACCGACGCGGTGCCCGGCCACGTGTGCCCGCCGCCGAGTACCGCGTACAACTGCACGGCCGTCTGCTCCGGGCACGGATAGGTGTAGCGCACGACATCGGGGGTGACCTGCTGCCGGTCCGGTTGCGTTCCGCATCCTTCGCGCCGCGCCCACGCCGCCGCCTGATCGGGGATGCTCGCCGGTCCGGGTCCGTCGACACCGCTCGGCCGCGTATCGCCGCGCTGAGCCGACCCGGTTCCGTCGGCCGAGGGCAGATATTTCGCATTGGGCCCGACCCCGCCGGTGTAGGCGACGATCGGATCCTCGGTGCCGTGGAAGGCGACCACCGGGACGGCCCGAACCGGATCGCACCACGCGAAGTCCTGCAGTCCGGCCACCGGCGCCACCGCGGCGATCCGATCCGCGAGCTGACATGCCAGCGAAGAGGTGGTGAAGGCCCCCATCGACAGCCCGGTCACATAGACGCGGCGTTCGTCCACGCACCGGGTGGCCTCGACGTGGGTCAGCAATTCGGACAGGTAGGCGATATCGGCGCTGTGCTCACCGAAATCCCATCGCGGCACACCGGATTCGTCCAGCTGCGGCGTGACCGTCGCGAATCCGTTCGCCATGCCGAAGGAACCCAGGCCGGTGCCGACGTACTCGAGTGCGGCCGGTTCCAGATAGCCGTGCAGATCGACGACCAGCGGCAGCGGTGCGGTGGCGGCGGGGACGTCGAGAAGGTAGGTCCCGGACTTCCCGGCCGCCGCAAAACTCTCGTTCGAGGTGCCGGTGGGATGCGGCGCCGAACATCCCGGCGACGGCCGCGCCGCGACGTTCGCCGGTTCGCCGGCGTGGGCGGTGGTCGCGGTCGAGAAGGCGGCAGCCGTCACGAGTGCCGCCACGAGGCAGGAGACGGTGCGCAACCACCGGGACGTCGCAATTTTCATGTAGTGCCCACCTCGCGGAAAACATCGTTCTCGTCAGAGAGAACAATGATCACACAAGCGAGACGGGCGCGGGCGCAGACGGACGAGACAGCCGCAAGCGGCCGCTCGGTCGCTGCTGCGGCTCAGTCCTTCTTCATCATTTCGTAGATGCGCTTGCAGTCCGGGCAGACCGGCGAGCCGGGCTTGGCCGAGCGCGTCACCGGGAACACTTCGCCGCACAGCGCCACCACATGGGTACCCATGACGGCACTTTCGGCGATCTTGTCCTTCTTCACGTAGTGGAAGAATTTCGGAGTATCGCTGTCGGTCGTCTCGTCGGTGGTCGTATCCGGACGAACCAGGGTGTCGGTGCTCACCCCATCGATTCTGCCATCGCCGCGCGAGGGTGGTGAGCGGGTGTCGCCAACCTCATCGAATACCCCGCGGCCCGGTGGTGCTCGCGCGGCCGAAGGCGCGTGTGCATTCGATCATGCGGAGTGGAAGACTCGACGTATGCAGCGTGACGGCGACTCCTCCGACCTACCGCCCGAGTCCCGGACGTCGGGCCCCGGACGGGTCGGTTCGGAGCGCGAGGACGCACGCGCGGCCGAGCCCAGCGGCTCCGCGAACGCCGCCGAGGGCCCGGAGGTTTCGGTGCCGGCGGACGATCCGCGGCCGTCGGGCGCGACGTTCGAGCGCCGGCCTCCCGGTTCGATCCCCCGGCCCACCCGCGCCTCGACCGGATACTTCCCCGGGGAGGACAAGCATCCGGTGTTGATCACCGAGGCCGCGCCCTCCCTGGAGCAGCAGCACCGCGCCCGCGTCAAGCGCTACATGATCCTGATGGGCTTCCGCATTCCCTGCCTGGTCCTGGCGGCGGCGGCCTACGGCCTGTGGAGCAATGCGCTGATCTCCCTGGCCATCATCGGCGTCTCCATCCCGCTGCCCTGGATCGCCGTCCTCATCGCGAACGACCGGCCGCCGCGCAGCAAGGATGAGCCCAGCCGCTGGGACGAGCGCCGGGCGGCGAAAGCGCTCGAATCGGGACAGCATCGGTCCATCGACGGCTGAACGACGCGGGCGACCTGCCCGGACCCGGCGAGCACGGCACCCCGTACCAGGTGGCAGAGTTCTCGTGTGCCTGCCGACCGGACCACCGCCTCCTTGCTCGCCGCCCTCGCACCCGCGCTGCGCACCGCGCTGACCCGGGTCCGCTACGACGCCGACACCGTGCTCGAGGCCATCGGCGCTGACGCCCACACCGCTCTGGGGCGCTCCGAACCGGTACCGGTGCGCCGAGCCGCGCGCGAGGCCGGCGAACTCGGCACGCTGATCCGGTTGCTGCTGCTCGGTGACGCCCTGCCCGAACGGGAGGTCGCCCCGGCCTTCGCGCCGCTCGACCTCGACCGAGCCGTCGCCGCCGGTCTGCTCGAGCGCGACGGTGATTCGATCCGCGCCGCCCTGGACCTGCGCCCACTGGACCTGGGATCGGGCACCCGCTGGGTGCTGTCGGATCTCGACGACTCGATGCGGCGCCGCACACTCAGCGCCGACCACGTCCTGGGCGTGGGACAGGCGTCGCTGTCGCTGCTGCGCGCCACACCGACCGAACCCGTCGGATCGGTCCTGGATCTCGGCACCGGCTGCGGTGTGCAGGCGGTGCACGCCGCGGGCTATGCGAAGACGGTGACCGGCACCGATGTCAGCAGCCGGGCGCTGTGGCTGGCCGAGGCGACCGCCGCGCTCAACGACCTGGAGATCGAATTCGCCGAAGGCTCGTGGTTCGAGCCGGTGGCCGGGCGCCGCTTCGATCAGGTGGTGGCCAATCCTCCGTTCGTGGTCGGGCCGGCCCGGATCGAGCACACCTACCGCGATTCGGGGCTGGCCCTGGACGGCGCCAGCGAACTGGTCGTCTCCCAGGCGTCCGGGATGCTGAATCCGGGCGGCACCGCGGCGATGCTCGCCTCCTGGGTGCACGCCGGCGGTGCCGACTGGCGGACCCGGGTGGCGAGCTGGCTGCCCGACCACGGGGTCGACGCCTGGATCGTGCAGCGCGATGTGGCCGATCCGGCGCTGTACGTCGGCACGTGGCTGCGCGATGCCGGCCTCGATCCGCGCGATCCCGAGGCCCAGCAGCGGGCCGAACAGTGGCTGGCCGCCTTCGATGCGGCGAAGGTGGAGGGTATCGGTTTCGGCTTCGTCTATCTGCGCGCGATCGACGGGCCCACCGAAGTGCTCGCCGAGGATCTCACCCATGGTTTCGACGACCCGCTCGGCGCGGAGGCACCGGCCTACTTCCGCCGCTCGGCGTGGCTGCGCACGGTCCTGGCGGACAACGATGTCGCCTGGCGTGCGCGATTCACCGTCGACGCCGCGACGGCGCTCGAACGCGTCCTGCTGCCGGGCGCCGAGGGCTGGCAGGAGCGCGTGGTCCGGCTGCATCGCGGTGACGGTCCCCGATGGCAGCACGAGATCGACGACACTCTGGCGGCGCTGCTCGCGGGAATGCGGCCCGGCGGACTGCCGTTGGAAGAACTGGTCGAATTGCTCGCGATCGGCCACACCGGCGACACCGCCACACCGCAATTCCGAGCCGAGGCGTTGTCGGCGGTCACCGGACTGGTCCGGCACGGACTGATCACACCGGAAGAACTCGACGCGACCGCAACCGACGCCGGGCGCATGCCCGTGTCCTCCCCCCTGTTCCCGGAGTTCCCTTCTTAAGAACTTCTCAGACGGAGGATGTGAAAGCCGCAGCTCAGCACGGTTTATCGGCGCCAAGGCGGGGAACTTTCCCAGTGTCGGGTCCGTTGTTCGGAGTGAGACACCACCGACAGGAGGCAAGTCATGACAAGCCCCGCCACCACTGGAGTGCGCGCCATCGATTCGGACCTCGACGCCCAGAGCCCCGCAGCCGACCTGGTACGTGTGTACCTGAACGGGATCGGTAAGACCGCGCTGCTCACGGCCGCCGACGAGGTCGAATTGGCCAAGCGCATCGAGGCGGGCCTCTATGCCCAACACCTGTTGGAGACCGGCAAGCGGCTCTCGGCGACCCGCAAGCGGGATCTGGCGATCCTGGTCCGCGACGGCCAGGCTGCCCGTCAGCATCTGCTGGAGGCCAACCTCCGCCTGGTCGTATCGCTGGCCAAGCGCTACACCGGCCGCGGCATGCCGCTGCTGGACCTGATCCAGGAAGGCAACCTGGGACTGATCCGCGCGATGGAGAAGTTCGACTACGCCAAGGGTTTCAAGTTCTCCACCTACGCCACCTGGTGGATCCGTCAGGCCATCACCCGCGGTATGGCCGATCAGAGCCGTACCATCCGCCTCCCCGTGCATCTGGTGGAGCAGGTCAACAAGCTGGCCCGGATCAAGCGGGAGCTGCATCAGCAGCTCGGCCGCGAGGCCAGTGACGAGGAACTGTCGGCCGAGTCGGGTATTCCGGTGGAGAAGATCGCCGACCTGCTCGACCACAGCCGCGACCCGGTGAGCCTGGACATGCCGGTCGGCAACGACGAGGAAGCCCCGCTGGGCGACTTCATCGAGGATTCGGAGGCGACCTCCGCGGAGAGCGCCGTCATCGCCGGGCTCATGCACCGCGACGTGCGCAGTGTGCTGGCCACCCTGGACGAGCGCGAACAGCAGGTCATCCGGCTGCGCTTCGGCCTCGACGACGGCCAGCCGCGCACCCTCGACCAGATCGGCAAACTGTTCGGTCTCTCGCGTGAGCGCGTGCGCCAGATCGAGCGCGAAGTCATGGCCAAGCTCCGCAAGGGTGAGCGGGCGGACCGCCTGCGCGCCTACGCCAGCTAGGTCACACAGACGCTGGGCCGCCCGGAATCCGGCCCAGCACCATCCCGGTGACCGGATAGCGTGGTCACCTCCGCTGCGCCGGCCGACGCCGCTGTGCCCTTCCCCCCTTCGGGGCACATCCGTCGGCCGGCGTGCTGTATCGATCCGCCCTGACTCTCGGTGCGAATCCCCTTGCAGCCGCGGCGAATCGGCCGGTTATCCCGAATTGCGCAGGGCGGTGGCCAGGCCGTTCATCGTGAGCAGGATGCCGCGCTCGACCAATTCCGATTCGTCCCCGGCGCGCCTGCGCCGCAGCAGATCCACCTGCATCTGGTTCAGCGGTTCCAGATACGGGAAGCGATTGCGAATGGATTCGGCCAGCGCGGGATTGTCCGAGAGCAACTGATCGCTGCCGGTGATCGCGGCGTGCACCTGCACGGTGCGGTCGAATTCGTCGCGGATCATGCCGAAGATGGTGGTGCGCAACGTCGCATCCTCGACCAGCTCGGCGTAGCTGGCGGCGATATCCATATCCGCCTTGGCCATCACCTGCGCCAGATTGGACATCACGGTGCGGAAGAACGGCCACCGCCGATACAGATCGCGTAGGGTATCCCAGCGCTCGGAATCCGTACCGGCCCACTCCTGGATGGCGCTGCCGGTGCCGTACCAGCCCGGCAGCATCACCCGCGACTGGCTCCACGCCATCACCCAGGGAATGGCCCGCAGGTCCGACACCGAATTGGTGGGTTTGCGCGAGGCCGGGCGGCTGCCGAGATTGAGGTCGGCGACTTCCGCGATGGGCGTGGAAGCCCGGAAGTAGTCGACGAAGCCGGGCGTCCGGTGCACCAGCCGCGCGTAGACCTCGCGCGCCGCGTCCGCGAGTTCCTCGAAGACTTCGTAGGCCGCCTCGGCGCCGGATCCCAATCCCTCGACATCCAGCAGCGACGATTCCAGCGTGCCGGCGACCAGCGATTCCAGATTGCGGTGGGCCGAACCGGATTCGGCGTACTTGGTGGAGATCACCTCACCCTGTTCGGTCAGGCGCAGCGAACCACGCACCGCGCCCGCCGGCTGGGCGAGGATCGCATCGTAGCTGCGGCCGCCGCCGCGACCGACGGTCCCGCCCCGGCCGTGGAAGAGCCGCAACCGGATTCCGGTCTTGCGCGCGGTTTCCACCAGATCGAGCTCGGCGCGGTACAACGCCCAGTTCGCCGCCAGATATCCGCCGTCCTTGTTGGAGTCGGAATATCCGAGCATCACCTCCTGCGCCATCGCGCGGGCGGCGACCAGCCGGCGGTACGCCGGAACCTCCAGTGCCGCGGCCAAAGTCGCCGCGCCACCGCGCAGATCGTCGATCGTCTCGAACAGCGGAACCACCCCGACCGGGGAGTGGGGTGGGGTCTGCTCGTCGCCGGGGTCGAGAATTCCCGCCTCTTTCAACAGCAGCGCCGCCTCGAGCATGTCGCTGACCGAGGTGCACATACTGATGATGTAGTTGGGCACGGTATCGGGCCCCAGCGCGTCGATCGCGGCCCGGGCCGCGCGAACCACACCCAGTTCCTTGGTGGCGAGTTCGCTGAGCCGGGCGTGCGGGCCCAGCAGCGGGCGGCGCGTACTCAATTCGTGTGCCAGCAGCTCGACACGCTCCGGTTCGGAGAGGCTGCCGTAATCCGGGTGCACTCCCGACCACGCCAGCAGTTCGGCCACGACCTGCTCGTGCACCTCCGAGTTCTGGCGCATGTCCAAGCCCTGCAGGTGGAATCCGAACGTCTCCACCGCGCCGCGCAGCGCGGCCAAGCGGTCGTCGGCCAGCAGGCCGTCACCGGATTCGCGCATGGAGGCGTCGATGGTGTTCAGCTCGTCCAGCAGCTGCGCCGGACCCTCGTACGGAGCGACGCGGGCGAGCTGCTCACCCGGCAGTTCGAGCACCGAGGGGAATTCGGCCGCCGAGCCGAGGGCGCGCTGCGCGGTCGCGGCCACCCGAAGGCGGATGCCGCGGATCGCGCGACGATACGGTTCGTCGGCACGCTGCGGTGAATCGTCACCCGCGGCATCGGCCAGCCGGGCCAGCTCCGGGGTGATCGCGACCAGCCGGATCGACTGCGACAGCGACTTCTCCAGCGCGACAAGCTCTTTCAGATAGTGGCCGAAGATCACCGTGGCGGCCCGGCGGGTGGCGCGTTCCACCACCTCGCCGGTCACGTTCGGGTTGCCGTCGCGGTCGCCGCCGATCCAGGAACCGGGCCGCAGGATCGGCCGGGCGAGCAGATCGTATCCGGGCCACCGCGCTCGCAGCGCCGCGCGCACCTCGACGTTGATGCGCGGAATCACCTCGAGCAGGGTGAGGTCGTAGTAGCGCAATCCGACCTCGATCTCGTCGGAGATCCGCAACCGCGCGAGGCGGATCAGCGCGGTGCGCCACAGGGTGAGGATCTGGCGGCGGATGTCGTGGTCGATCGCGGCGTATTCGGGTTCGTCCTCGCGATAGCGCGCCCGCCGCCGCATCAGTTCGGTGATGCGGGCCTGGACGTCGAAGACGGTACGGCGCCGCGTTTCGGTGGGATGAGCGGTGATCACCGGCGAGACCAGCGCGTCGTCGAGCACCTCCGCGGCGACCGCGCCGTCGACGCGGGCGTGGTCGAGGGCCCGATAGGTCGCGGCCAGGCTGGATTCCTGCGGTGGCTCACCGGCGGCGACGTGGACCGCGCGGCGGCGGTCGCGCTGCAGGTCCTCGGCGAGATTGGCCAGCAGCAGGAAATGGCTGAAAGCCCGGATCAGCGGGATCGCCACCCGCACCTCGGTATCGCGCAGCATCTCCGCGACCGCGCTGCGTTCCACTTCCGACCGCCGCACCCGGAAGGCCTCGACCCGCACCCGTTCGACGAGGTCGAACACCTCGGGGCCTTCGTGGTCGTGAATGGTCTCGCCCAGGATCGCGCCGAGAAACCGAATATCGTCCCGCAGGGGCGCCGTAGCGCTCTCGATCTGATCTTCGCGCATACGGCCAGTATCGACCATGTCGCCCGACCGGCCGCGGTGGCGCTGGTCACGGCGGTATGGCGGACCGGGCACGCGACGGCTCACACCAGGCGGCGCGGCCCGTTGTCGAAGCGGCTCGGCTCCGGCCCGATCCGCACCCGCGCGTACAGGATCGCGGCGCCCTCCGGTGAGGCCAGCACCGGTTCCACCGACAGCTCCCGCACCTCCGGCAGATCGTCGCACAGCGCCGAAATGCGTTGTGCCAGTGCGGCCAACGCCTTCTTGTCCACCGGTTCGCCGATCGTGCGGCCCGATCCGGCCTGCCCGTCGAGCAGCGGGGCGGCGCGCGGCGCGTCGATCAGTTCCACCGCCTCGGCCTCGGTCAGCGGCAGGGCCCGGTAGGCACGGTCGCCGAGCAGGTCGATGATGGTTCCCGAGAGGCCGAATCCGATGACGGATCCGAACGAGGGATCGTCCTGGACCCGCAGCACACATCCCACCCCCTTGGTCGCCATCTTCTGAATGTGGACAACCGCGTTGCCGGTCAGCTCCGCCAGATCGGTATAAGCACGCCGGACCGCGGTGTCGCGCCACAGATCGAGGCGGACACCGGTGAAATCGGGCCGGCTGCGCCACATTTCGCCGGTGGCCTTGGCGGCGACGGGATATCCCAGCTCCGCGGCCGCCGCGACCGCGGCCTCGGGATCGTGGGCTTCCCGGAACTCCACCACGCGAATGCCGTAGCAGGCGAGCAGTTCCGCGGCCTCCAGGTCGCCGAGCCACTCCCCGTCGGGACTGCGAGACATCCACTGCTCCACCAGCTCTCGCGCCCGCACGACCTCGAGACCGTCCGGCCGCACCACCAGGGAGGCCGGACGCGTCCGCCACGCCGCGTACCGCCGCACCCGAGCCAGCGCCCGCGCCGCGCGTTCCGGATCCGGGTAGGACGGAATGGAACCGCGGTCGACGATGCCGCCGGCACCGCGCACGGTGAGCAGGTTCGGCATTCCGTGATCGGCGACGAACGTGGTGAGCACGGGTTTGACCGCATCCTGCGCGCCGGCCCGGATCGCCTCGGCGAAGGCGGTGACCGCCGCCGGTACCGGAGGCGCGAAGATGACGATGACGGCCTCGACCTCGGCGGAATCCATCGCACTCGCGACGGCGGTCAGGTAGTCGGCGGGTTCGGCCTGCGGCCCCAGATCGGTCGGCTCCCCCACCTCCAGTCCCTCCCCGCGCGCCGCGTCCACCGCCAACCAGCCCAGCGCCGCGCTGTTTCCGATCACCGCGAGCCGCGGACCGTCCGGCAGCGGCTGATACGCCAGCAGCATGGCACAGTCGAACAGTTCGGCGATCGTATCGACCTGCACGATTCCGGCCTGGGCGAACAGATCGCGTTCCACCGACCGTTCCAGACCGCTGACCGGCACGTTCGCGGCGTTGCGGCCGCTACTCACCGCCACCACCGGCTTGGTGCGGGCCACCCGGCGCGCGATGCGGGAGAACTTGCGCGGATTGCCGAACGTCTCCAGATACAGCAGTACGACGTCGGTGTCGGGATCGGTGTCCCAGTACTGCAGCAGGTCGTTACCGGATACATCGGCGCGATTGCCTGCCGAGACGAAAGTCGACAGGCCGAGCTTGCGCGCTGCCGCCTCCCCCAGGATGGCCGCACCCAGCGGCCCGGACTGGCAGAAGAATCCGACTCGGCCGCGGCCCGGCAGGACCGGCGCCAGCGTCGCGTTCAGCGAGACCGCCGGATCGGTGTTGGCGATACCGAGCGCACTCGGGCCTACCACCCGCATGCCGTGGCCGCGCGCGGCATCGACCAGATCGCGTTCGGCGTGATAGCCGGCCGGCCCGGTTTCGGAGAATCCGGCGGTCAGCACGACCAGGCCTTTGACCCCCTTGGCCATACAGTCGTCGAGGACGGATTTGATCTCCTCGGCCGGTACGGCGACCACCGCCAGATCCAGTTCGTCGGGGATGTCGTGCACGGTCGGGTAGGCGCGCACACCGCGGACGGAGGTCCGGTTCGGATTCACCGGGTACACCGGGCCCTGGAACACGCCGGACAGCAGATTCGCCAGCACCGCCCCGCCGACCCGGCTCGCCGCCGGGGTGGCGCCGATGACCGCGATCGACCGCGGGGCCAGCAGATTGCCGACACTGCGCGCCTCCGAGGCCCGCTCCCGCGAATCCCGCACCGACAGCAGCGCTTCGGTAGGGTCGATGGCGAATTCGAGGTGCAACACCGACCCGTCGCGGCTGCGCTGCACCTGGTATCCGGCCTCCCGGAAAACCGTGACCATGGTGTGGTTCTCGGCGAGCACCTCGGCGACGAAGGTCTCGATGTCGTTCTCGGCGGCCGCACCGGCCAGATGCTCGAGCAGAATCGACCCCAGCCCGCGGCCCTGATGCTCGTCGGCGACGACGAACGCCACCTCCGCCGCACGAGGGCCTTCGCGGTCGGTGAGCAGTTCGTAGCGGCCGACCGCGATGATCACCGACCCCAGCTCGACGACCAGCCCCACCCGATTGTGATAGTCCACGTGGGTGGTGCGGTACAGATCCTTCGGTGTCATCCGCGGATAGGGACCGAAATAACGCAGATAGCGGGTGCGATCGGACAGCGCCGCGTGGAAGGCCTGCATCGGCTCCGCATCGGCGGGGGTGATCGGGCGCAGCCGGACCACACCGCCGTCGGCGGCGAGCACGTCGGCGAACCAATGCTGCGGAGGCGGCGGCGGATCGGCGGGAGTGTTCTCGGCGTCCGGTGTGGTGGCGGATGATTCAGTCACGGGGGTCCTCCGGGTCCAGGCCCAGCAATCCGTAGGTCGCGCGGCGGGTGGCGAGCACCGAAGTGTCGATCGCGCGCTGCACGCGGTCGATACGGGCGTCGCCGGTGTCGAGCGCACCGCCCGGCCCCTCCCACGGGGTGAAGGCGGTGTCGCCGCCGTCGCCCATGGCGACCGGCGCCGGCACGGTCGGGGCATAGGCGCGCACCAGCTCACGCCACTCCTCGGGGATGACGGTCCCCGGATCGATCTCCCGATCCAGTGCTATCGCCAGCAGATGGGTCCACGCTCGCGGCACCACCCGGACCACCCCGTAACCGCCGCCGCCCACGGCCAGCCAGCGCCCTTCGGCATATCGGTCCGCGAGTTCACGCATGGCGCGAAACGCCGCGCGCTGGCCGTCGACGGTGAGTTCGAGGTCGGCGAGGGGGTCTTCGCGATGGCTGTCGACCCCGCACTGACTGACCACCAGCTGCGGCCGGAACGCGGCCAGGGCTCCGGGCACCACGGCGTGAAATCCGCGCAGCCACTGCGCATCCCGGGTACCGGGCAGGACGGCGAGGTTGATCGCGGTGCCTTCGGCCGGGCCCGCGCCGATCTCCTCGGGCCAGCCCGTGTTGGGCCACAGCGTCGCCGGATGCTGATGCAGCGAAATCGTCAGCACGCGAGGGTCGTCGTAGAAGGCGCGCTGCACGCCGTCGCCGTGATGCACGTCGACGTCGACGTAGGCGATGCGGTCGAATCCGTTGTCCAGCAGCCACGAAATGGCCACCGCCACATCGTTGTAGACGCAGAACCCCGATGCCGCGTCGGGCATCGCGTGATGCATACCACCCCCGATGCTCACCGCCCGCCGGGTGCGGCCGGCCGCGATTTCCCGCGCGGCGGCAAGGGTTCCGCCGACGATCACCGAGGCCGCCTCGTGCATATGGGGGAAGACGGGATTGTCCATCGAGCCCAGCCCGTGCGGGGGCGCGGCCGGCGGTGTGGTGCCCGGCGGTGCGGGAACGGCGTGACGCACCGCGTCGAGATAGGCGGCGGTGTGGATGCGCAGCAGCTCACCGTCGCCGGCCGGGCCGGGCGCGAGGGTTTCGATGCCGTCGAGCAATCCGAGACTGCGCGCGAGTGCCATCGTGAATCGGAGCCGGGCCGGTTTCATCGGGTGCTCCGGGGTCCAGGTGTAGTCCAGGAAGCGGTCGGTCCACACCACGGCGGCGTCGTCTGCCATACCGTCACGCTAGCCCACCGCGGCCCGTCGCCGTGGCGTTGCTCGCACGGCCGGGGACACGGGAAGCAGACCACCCGAGTTGTCGTTGTCATGCAGTAGAAATGCAAGACGACACCGGGCGCGCCTGTCGCCCGCGCGCATCCGGTCGCGCGCGCAGGTATCGGCGGAGTTCGTGCAGGACGTGCGAAATATGCTGAGGCCGATTGTGCAGCCGGGCGTGGGTAGAATTCGTGCCGACGAAGGGGTAACAGGTGAAGGATCTGGTCGACACCACGGAGATGTATCTCCGTACCATCTACGACCTCGAGGAGGAGGGCGTGGTGCCGTTGCGGGCGCGTATCGCCGAGCGCCTCGAGCAGAGCGGCCCGACGGTGAGTCAGACGGTCGCGCGGATGGAGCGCGACGGTCTGCTGATGGTCGCCGGCGACCGGCACCTCGAACTCACCGACAAGGGCCGTGCGATGGCCGTGGCGGTCATGCGTAAGCACCGGCTGGCCGAACGATTGCTGGTCGACGTGATCGGGCTGGACTGGCAGAACGTGCACGCCGAAGCCTGCCGCTGGGAGCACGTGATGAGCGAGGAGGTGGAAATGCGTCTGCTCGAGGTGCTCAACCATCCCACCACCTCCCCGTACGGCAACCCCATCCCCGGCCTGGACGAACTCGGCGTCAACTCCATCCATTCCGGTGAGGAGACGCTGGTCCGGCTCTCCGATCTGCCGCCCGGACAGGTGTCGGCGGTCGTCGTGCGGCGGTTGTCGGAACATATCCAGGCCGATCCGGATGTGATCGGTCAGCTGCGGGAGGCGGGGGTGGTCCCCGACGCCCGCGTGACCGTGGAGACCAAGCCGGGTGTGGTGATCATCTCGGTGCCCGGGCACGTCGGTTTCGAACTGTCCGACGAGATGGCCCACGCGGTCCAGGTCAGGCTGGCCTGACGAATGAAACTCCTGGTAACCGGCGGTGCCGGATATGTCGGCGGAGTATGCGCCCAGGTATTGGTTCAGGACGGCCACGAGGTCGTGGTGGTCGACGATCTGTCCACCGGCAACGCCGAGGGCGTGCCGGCCGGGGCGAAATTCGTCGACGGAGATATCGCGACCATCGGCGTCGAACTGATCGAATCCGAATCCTTCGACGGCGTCCTGCATTTCGCGGCGCAGTCGCTGGTCGGTGAATCGGTGCAGCAGCCCGAGAAGTACTGGTACGGCAATGTGGTGAAGACGCTGGCGCTGCTGGAGGCGATCCGCCGCACGCAGACCCCGCGGCTGGTGTTCTCCTCGACCGCGGCGGTCTACGGTGAGCCGGAACAGGTTCCGATTCTCGAGTCCGCCCCGACCCGGCCGACCAATCCCTACGGGGCGTCGAAACTCGCGATCGACCACGCGATCACCTCGTACGCCGTCGCCCACGGTCTCGCCGCGACAAGCCTGCGGTATTTCAACGTCGCCGGCGCCCACGGCGGGCTCGGCGAGAACCGTGTGGTGGAAACCCATCTCATTCCGCTGATCCTGCAAACGGCTCTGGGGCATCGGGATTCGATTTCCGTCTTCGGCACCGACTACCCGACGCCGGACGGCACCGCGGTGCGCGACTACATCCACATTCGTGATCTCGCCCGCGCCCATGTGCTGGCGCTGGCGCAGTCGCGGCCGGGCGAACATCGCATCTTCAACCTCGGCAGCGGCACGGGTTTCTCGGTGCGCGAAGTGATCTCGGCCTGTGAGCGTGTGGTCGGCCGGCCTATTCCGGCGGTGGACGCGCCGCGCCGCGCCGGTGATCCGGCGGTGCTGATCGCCTCGAGCGCGAAGGCGATCGACGAACTCGGCTGGCAGCCCGAACACAACGATCTCGACGAAATCGTCTCCGACGCGTGGGATTTCCTCACCTCGCTCGGCGACCGCGCGCACAGCGCTCGCTGACACGCGCGGTCCCTGCGACCGTGACCGGACGGATGTCATCGCGACTCCGTGCCGGTGTGCGGTTCGCCGGGGTCGGCGATGACCAGGTCGACACCCAGGCCGGCGGCGATATCGCGGCCGCTGACGGCGAGTTTGCGCACGTCACCGGGGCGCATGCCGGTGCGTAGCGCCGCGTCCAGCAGTCGTGCGATGCGATGCGCCGGATCGGCCTGCAGTGCCGCCTCGAACGCCACACCGGCCAGCGGTCCGTCGCCGCGGGTGTAGGCGCTGTAGCCGAACAGGGTGGCCAGTTCGGCGCGGTCGGGGCCGGTGAGGCCGCGGCAGGCGCGGGACCACAGCGCTTCGGCCGCGGCGGCATGGGCACCCAGCGCCACCGCGAACAGGGAATCGCGCACCGCGGTGTCGCGCACGGCGACGGCCAGATCCGCGAGTTCGCGTGGGTCGAGTTCGTCGCCCGATTCGACGGTGCTGATCTGCCACAGCACCATGTCGAGGGCCGCGCGGCTGTAGGAGCGCGGCTCGCCGGCACGCAGTGCGCGCCGGAACCGCAGCCTGGCGGCCTCCGCGGCGCTGCCGATCACCGCGTCGATCTCGATCCGCAGCGGCATGTCCTCCGCTACCGCGGCCGTGAGCTCGGTGCGCGAGCCGCGGATGGGACGGCCGTCGAGCACCTGGGCGAGCGCAACCGGCGAGGCCGCCGGATCCGCTTGTGTCCCGGCACTGTCCGGATCGAGCACACTCCACCAGTCGGCGCTCGGGGTGATCTCGCCCACGGCCCATGCTTCCGCGAGGAGTACGTCCTGACTCCGCAGCGCGCCGTCGAGTACCCGCACCAGGTCGCGATGCCGGGCCGCGCGCCGCCCGGCCCGGCCCGCCCGCGGTGCCGTGGCACGATCGTCGACGATCAGCGTCACCACACCGACGGCCTGCTCCTGACCACAGATGGCGGCCAGCTGGCCGGCCAGTCGCACCCAGGCCCCGCAGCCCGCCACGTCGAGATCGTGGCGGGCCACCGCTCCGAGATAGACCGCGCCCGGGTACTTCTGCGACCGCAGCAGCAGACAGGCCACCAGCGAGCGCTGCGGTCGAAATCCCAGCAGCGCAGGCACCGCCGCGATGAACTCCGCCGGTTCGTTCATGGTCAGCGCCGTCGCCGGCCACAGCTGTTCGACGCCTTCTGCTCGCGTGTGGTGTTCCATCACGTTCTCGACCGGGTCCCCGGACATCGTACCGTCGCCCCGGCCGGACAAACCCGGTTCGGCCTCACCGTCGTGGCCATCCCCGCCGGGCGGTGTCGAACCCGGTCCGGTGATAGGCGTGTCCGCCACGCTCCCCGCCGGTTCCGGCGGCGTATCGCCCTGTGACGGCAGCGATTTCGCCGTATCACCACCAGCGTCCACCATGTCGTCCGCGTTGTGCACAGCACCGTATTCCTCGTCACCGCTGTCGGTTCCGCGGATATCCGCACGCGGCCGCAACACCCGGTCGGTCTCACACCGCCAACGCCACTTCGGCTCCCTCGAGTCGCCGCAGACGTCTTCGGCGCCGACGCATTCGCGCACGGCCGCGCATCGGGTGCCGGCACCCGCGTCTCGCGGGGCGTCCACACGTGCGCTCCCGCGAAAAGTGGCGCGGTGCAACGGAACTGCTCCTGTCTCGGCGGTCGACCCGCCCGTCCTTCCGCCCGTCGTGCGGGTGACTCCGTCCTGCGAGCGACAGATCCGGTGGGCGCGTGGGGCGATGCGCGGCGAAGAAGGCGGCGACACCGCGTCGCGCTCACTATCTGTAGCGGCTTCGTCCTCCGCGGCCTTCGTGGCCCCCGAGGCATCCATGACCTTCCGCGCATGGCCCGCGGCGGCAGAGGTGCCCTCCGGCTCGCCGTGGCCTGCCTTCCGTGCATGACCCGCGGTCGTCGAGCAACCCTCTCGGCCCGGCACGCCCTCGCGCGCCGTCGACTCGGGCAGCGGCGGGGTGCCGGAGCCGGTCACGACTCGTATCGTGTCCGCCTCCGGCGAGGCCGCGTGGGGATGCGACGCGGTGCTCGAGGGCGAGGGCGTCCGCCCGGCATCGGGGCGGTCGGTGCTGGGCCGGCTGGGGTCGGTGTGTGTGGTCATGGCATTCACACTGCCCGGGCGTCACCGCCGGCCCGCGTGGCTGAGCTGGGCTTTTATTTCGTCTGGGGACCCCGTCGAGACCTGGGGATCGCGCCGGCGACACGCGGTGGAACCGGGCGGGGATGTCGGTGCCTGCTGTTACGGTTGCGCCGGGGAGAGCAGATCCGCCAGAGGTGTCAGCGGGTGCGGACGTTGGCGACCGCAGCCGTGAAGACCTGGTCCAGGCCGGTCGTATCCGGTGCGTCGGCACCGAAAGTCATTGCCGCGGTTTCGATTCGGATGTCACCGACCTGCGCGAGCAGTGTGCGCAGGGCCGGATCGGCGGAGCTGCCGGGCGGCGCGCCGGTCACCGTCCGGCCGAAGGCCAGAGTGTCGTCGGCATCGACCGGCGGAGGCGGCAGGAGCCGCGTGGTGATCATGCGATCGATCGCCGCGTGCCGGGCGCGCACCGTGGCGCAGCGCGAAAGCTGGTCGCCCAGACGGGACAACGGCTCGTTCGTACGGCTGAGCACGACGGTGATCGTGGCTCGCGTCCGGTCGTCGGTGCCGACCACGACGGCGATCCGGCCGGGATCGGGCGGTTCGGGTGCGCAGTCCGGTGGGTCGATTTGTGCCCCCGGCGGAATCGCGGTGAGGTCCGCGGCCGCCGCCGCGGCGCGATCACCGGAGGCGACGACGGTCGTATAGCCCGTCGGGAATCGGTCCTGGCCGGGCAGCATCGCCGTCAGATCACCGTCGATATGCCGGGTGACCACACTCTGGCGCATCGCGGCCGGATGCCCGGACACCGTGGAACCGCACGCGGCGAGCAGACAACTCAATGCCGCGTACCCGACGGTGCGGCCGAACCCGCGGCGCCTCCGCGAGGCCGGCGGATCCGGGACGCTCACTCCCCCACTATGGCCGATACCGCCGCCCCCGCGGATCTGCCACGCCGACCCCGCGGGAATACGGCCCGCCGATCCGGAGTTGTCTTCTCCGGTAGGGCAGAGCGTGGCCTACCTCCGCCGGGTACGCTCCGCGACCGCTACTCTGCAGGGTTACATCCCCCGGTGGACCGGCGGTTTCCGTCGGATGTCACCACCCGCACGCCGACCGGTACGCGACCCCCGCGCGCGTACCCTGGACGGTGGAGAGGTGGCGAGATCCAGCACCGGGCCACCACTTTGAAAACGACTGAGGCGGACAGGGCTTGACCAGGGAGTTTGGCAAATGAGCAGTATGTACGAGCTGGAGTTCCCCGCTCCGCAGCTGTCCTCGGCCGACGGCGAGGGTCCGGTGCTGGTGCACGGCCTGGAAGGTTTCACCGACGCGGGTCACGCGGTACGACTGGCAACGACCCATCTGCGCGAAAGCCTCGAATCGGAGCTCGTCGCCTCGTTCGACGTCGACGAATTGCTCGACTATCGCTCGCGGCGGCCGTTGATGACGTTCAAGACCGATCACTTCTCCGACTACGCCGATCCGGAACTGAACCTGTGGGCGCTGCGCGATACCGCCGGCACCCCCTTCCTGCTGCTGTCGGGCATCGAACCCGACCTGCGCTGGGAAAAGTTCGTGACGGCGGTGCGCCTGCTGGCCGAACAGCTCGGCGTGCGTCGCAGCATCGGCCTGAGCGCGATCCCGATGGCGATTCCGCACACCCGGCCGCTGGGTGTCACCGCACACGCCAGCGACCGCGATCTGATCGGTGAGCATCAGCGCTGGCCCGGAGAACTGCAGGTTCCCGGTAGCGCGTCCTCGCTGCTGGAGTACCGCATGGGACAGCACGGCCACGAATCCATCGGATTCTCGGTGCACGTCCCGCACTATCTGGCGCAGACCGCGTACCCCGAAGCCGCGCAGACACTGCTGGAGAACGTCGCCGACAACGCCGGGCTGGAACTTCCGCTGGCCGCGCTCGGCGAGGCAGCGGCCCGCGTGCGCGAACAGGTCAACGAGCACATCGCCGGAAATGCCGAGGTGGAGACGGTGGTACAGGCGCTCGAGCGCCAGTACGACAGCTTCGTCACCGCCCAAGAGCGCCGCTCCAGCCTGCTCGCCGGCGAGGCCGACCTGCCGACGGGCGACGAACTGGGCGCGGAGTTCGAGCGCTTCCTCGCCGAGCAGACCGAATTCGGCGACGGCGACGACTCCCGGGACTGACCCACACCACATCGCCCGGCGCGCACGGTTGACGGCCGTGCCGCCGGGCGATGCGGTACCCGCGGCGGTTCGTCGGTAACGTGGACGCACGTGCAGCTGTCCGAACTGGTTCCCGACCGTGCCGTGCCCGACGTGGATGCCGACTGGCTGTACGAAACCTTCGCCGAATGGACCTCCGCCCAGGGGCTGACGCTGTATCCGGCGCAGGAAGAGGCGCTGCTCGAGCTGATGACCGGCGCGAACGTCATCCTCGCCACCCCCACCGGCTCCGGCAAATCGATGGTCGCCGTCGGCGCCCACTTCGCCGCGCTGAACCGCGGTGAGCGCAGCTACTACACCGCGCCGATCAAGGCGCTGGTCAGCGAGAAGTTCTTCGCGCTGTGCGAGGTGTTCGGCGCCGACAAGGTCGGCATGGTCACCGGCGACGCCGCGGTGAATCCGACCGCCCCCATCATCTGCGCCACCGCCGAAATCCTCGCCAACCTCGCGCTGCGGGAAGGCGCCGACGCCGATATCGGCCAGGTGGTGATGGACGAATTCCATTTCTACGCCGATCCCGATCGCGGCTGGGCCTGGCAGGTGCCGCTGCTGGAACTGCCGCGCGCCCAATTCCTGCTGATGTCGGCCACTTTGGGTGAGGTGGACCATTTCGCCCGCGATCTGGAACGCCGCACCGGCCGCTCCACCGCCGTCGTCACCGGCTCCGAACGCCCGGTGCCGCTGCTGTTCTCCTATGTCCGCACTCCCATCACGGAGACCCTGGAAGAGCTGGTGACCACCAGCCAGGCCCCGGTCTACGTCGTGCACTTCACCCAGGCCGCCGCACTCGAGCGCGCTCAGGCGCTGACGAGTGTGAATTTCGCGTCCAAGGCGGAAAAGGACGCGATCGCCCAGGCGCTGGGCGGATTCCGGTTCGCGACCGGATTCGGCAAGACACTGTCGCGGCTGATCCGCCACGGCATCGGCGTCCACCACGCCGGGATGTTGCCGAAGTATCGGCGCCTGGTGGAACGGCTGGCCCAGGACGGGCTGCTGAAGGTCGTCTGCGGCACCGACACCCTCGGTGTGGGCATCAACGTGCCGATCCGCACGGTGCTGCTCACCGGATTGACGAAATTCGACGGGGTGCGCACGCGGCGTTTGAAGGCACGCGAATTCCATCAGATCGCGGGCCGGGCCGGGCGCGCCGGATACGACACCGTCGGCACGGTGGTGGTGCAGGCACCCGAGCACGAGGTGGAGAACGCCAGGCTGGTCGCCAAGGCCGGCGACGATCCGAAGAAGCTGCGCAAAATCCAGCGGCGTAAACCGCCGGAGGGTTTCGTGTCCTGGTCGGAGGACACCTTCGACCGGCTCGTCACCGCGCAGCCGGAACCGATGGTGTCTCGTTTCCGGGTCACCAATTCGATGCTGCTCAACGTCATCGCCCGGCCGGGCAACTGTTTCGACGCGATGCGCCATCTGCTCGAGGACAATCACGAACCACGGCCTGCGCAACGCAAACACATCCTGAAAGCGATCCGGCTCTACCGTGCGCTGCGCGATGCGGGCGTGGTCCAGCAACTCGACGAACCCGACGCCACCGGCCGCCGGGCGCGGCTCACCGTCGATCTGCAGCGCGACTTCGCTCTCGACCAGCCGCTGTCGCCGTTCGCGCTGGCAGCGCTGGAGCTGCTTGACAACTCGGCTCCCAGCTACACACTGGATGTGGTGTCGATCATCGAATCCACACTGGAGGATCCGCGCCAGTTGCTGCTCGCCCAGCAGCACCGGGCGCGGGGTGCGGCGATCGCCGAGATGAAGGCCGACGGCATCGAGTACGACGAACGCATGGAGCTGATCGAGGAGATCACCTGGCCGAAACCGCTGGCCGAGCTGATCGAACCGGCCTTCGAAACCTATCGCGCCGGCCATCCGTGGGTCTCGGAATTCAGCCCCTCCCCCAAGTCCGTGGTGCGCGAAATGATCGAGCGCTCACTGACTTTCGCCGAACTGGTCTCCCAGTACGAGCTGGCGCGCTCGGAGGGCCTGGTGCTGCGCTACCTCGCCGACGCCTATCGCGCGCTGCGCCGGACCGTCCCCGAATCCGCGCGCACCGAGGAACTCGAGGACATCACCGAATGGCTGGGTGAGCTTGTCCGCCAAGTCGATTCGAGTCTGCTCGACGAATGGGAGCAACTCACCAATCCGGGCGCCGAGACCGACGACGATCAACTCGCCTTCGGCGCCGACACCGTGCGTCCGATCACCGCGAACGAACGCGCGTTCCGGGTCATGGTGCGCAACAGCATGTTCCGCCGGGTCGAGCTGGCCGCCCGGCAGCGCTGGGAAGAGCTCGCCGAATTCGACGACGGTCCGGACTGGGCGAGCGATCTGGCCGCGTACTTCGACGAATACGGCGCGATCGGCACCGGCCCGGACGCCCGCGGCCCGGCGCTGTTCGCCGTGGAGACCGAACCGGGTTTCTGGCGGGTGCGCCAGGTGCTCGACGACCCCGCCGGTGATCACGGCTGGGCACTCGAGGCCGTCGTGGATCTGGCCGAATCCGATGCCGCCGGCGAGGTGGTCTTCGACGCGATGACGGTGCGTGCGGGATGAGCACGATCGTTCTCGACGTCCGTCGCGATCCGGCCACGACGCTCGTACGCCGCCGAAAACCCGGTGCCGACGCGCTGATCTGATCCGGCCACCGTCCCCCGGTGCGGGCCGCGCTGACCCGAGCGTGATCAAGCCGACCCTCGTTCCGGTTCGTTTCCCGTGCCCCCGCGCTGATACTCTCTCGCTCGCTGCCTGCAGCGGGAGGCTGCCCAGAAGAAAGAGAGTTCCCTTAGATTGACCGGTACAAACGCGCCCGAGTCGCCCTGTCTCGTCATCGACCTCGATCGGGTGCGCGGCAACTTCCACGCTTTCCGTGCGGCCTTCCCGTCGGCACGAATTCGCTTCGCTGTCAAAGCATCTCCGATGCCGGAGATCATCCGGCTGCTCGATTCCGAGGGCGCCGAATTCGACGTCGCCAGCATCGGCGAGATCGAGATGTGTGTGGCGCTGGGCGTCGACCCGGCAGTGCTCTGCTACGGCAATCCGATCAAGAAAGCCGCCCACATCGCCGCCGCCTACGCCGCGGGCGTGCGCCGGTTCGCCTTCGACACCGAAGACGACCTGGAGCGGATCGCCGAACTCGCGCCGGGCTCGGAGGTGGAGTGCCGGTTCCTCGCCTCCGCGCCGCAGTCGCAGACCCCGTTCGGCACCAAATTCGGCTGCGCGCCCGGTGAGGCGGTGCGGCTGCTGGTGCGCGCCGGCGACCTGGGCCTGCGGGTGGCGGGCCCCTATTTCCACGTGGGTTCCCAGCAACTGGATCCGGTGGCGTGGCAGATCGGCATCGAGCAGGCCGCTGCCATCACGGAGGCGCTGGCGGTCAAGGACATCCCGGTGACATCGGTGAATATCGGTGGGGGCCTGCCGATTTCGTACGCCGACCCGGCGCCGGAGCTGTCCGAACTGAGTGCCGTGATCGCCGAGTCGGCGACGCGGCACCTTCCCGAGCACACCGACCTGGTGGTGGAACCCGGCCGTGCCCTGGTGGGCAATGCCGGCGTGATCCACGCCGAGGTCGTGAACGTGCGCATCGCGCCGGACGGGCGGCGCTGGGTGTATCTCGACATCGGCCGCTACAACGGTATGGCCGAGACCGAGAACGAGTACATCGCCTACCGGATCGACACCGACCGCGACGGCGACCCCGCCGACGAGGCGGTGATCGCGGGCCCGACCTGCGACGGAGACGATGTACTGTATCAACGCACGCGAGTCCTTCTGCCGACCACGCTGCGAGCCGGTGATCCCGTTCGGATCCTCGATACCGGCGCTTATACGGCGAGCTATTCGTCGGTGTCCTTCAACGGTTTTCCGCCTTTGACTGTGCATGTCATCGGCGCTGAGCGAGAGTGAGTTTGCCCATGACGGCAGAATTCACCGGCTGGCACGTGCTGGCCGAGTTCGGTGGTGTCGACGTAGCCCTCTGCGACGATCTCGAACGACTCGAAACAGCGCTTCGACAATCGTTGCTCGCGGCGGGAGTGACGATCTGCGAGGTGGTGCACAAGAAGTTCGAGCCCCACGGCGTGACGGTGCTGGCGCTGCTGTCGGAATCGCACGCGTCGATCCACACCTATCCGGAATCCGGCGACATCTTCGTCGACGTGTTCACATGCGGCAGCATCGGCGCCGGCGCCACCAAGGCGGTCGAGTTGCTGCAGGAGGCGCTGCAGCCGGAATCGGTGCATATGGAGGTCGTGCAGCGCGGGCATCACGCGCGCCGGGTGCACGAGCCGGTCGGCGAGGGCCTGACCCGCGTCTGGGATCTGTCGGAGGTGATCGTGGATGCGCGAACTCCGTTCCAGCACATGGTGATCGCGCGCACGGCGCAGGGCGTGTCGCTGTTCTCCGACGACGACCGGCAGTCCACCGAGTTCTCCCAGCTGACCTATCACGAGGCGATGCTGGTCCCGGCCTACGCGCTGGCGGCCAAGCTCGACAACGTGCTCATCATCGGTTCCGGTGAGGGCGTGGCCAGCCAGATGTCGGTGGCCGCGGGCGCGACCCGCGTCGACCATGTCGATATCGACCGGATGGAGGTCGAGCTGTGCGCCCGGCATCTGCCCTACGGATACACTCCCGCCGATCTGGAGGCCGCGGTCCGTGGTGACGGCGCGATCCGGATGCACTACGCCGACGGCTGGGACTTCCTAGCCGAGGCCGAAGCCGCCGGTGTGCGCTACGACGTGATCGTCATCGACCTCCCCGACGAGCGGGTCGAGGACGCCCAGCACAACCGCCTCTACGAGGAGGAATTCCTCACACGATGTAAGGCGCTGCTGGCGGAGGGCGGCGTTTTGGCCGCTCAGGCCGGTTGCCCGACGATGTGGCGCAACGAGACGCTGAAGCGTTCGTGGCAGCGGTTCACCGATCTGTTCGCCACCGTGGTGCCCTACGGCAGCGACGAGCACGAGTGGACGTTCCTGTTCGGTGCCGCCGAGCGCATCGACGACCCGGTCGCGGCGATGTGCGAGAAGCTGCCGAAGCTGCCCTACCACGCGGAGACGGTCGACGAACGCGCGCTGGTGCGCGGCGCCATCGAACCGTACGCACTGCGGGAGATCGCCGCTCGGGCATGATACGGCCGGCGATCGTGGATCGGCTTGCGTAACAATCGAATACGAGAAGGACCGCCCAGGACGACAGTCCCGGGCGGTCCTTCTCGACAGCCGTCGTCACGAAACTGCCGCACACCTGCGTCTCGCGGTCTATGGCCGTCCACCGACGCTCAGGCGCGCTCCTGCCGCCACTGAGCCGTGCGCTCGACGTAGCGGTCGAGGTGGTGGGAGACGAAAACTTCGGGCAGCCAGTCGTTGCCCGTGACCGCCGACGACCAGACGAAGGTCCGCACGGGTTGCTCGTAACCGATGAGCTCGATCGGGCGCAGGTCGTATCCCGGATCCTCGAAGGCTTCGATGGTCCGCCAGTCGGCCGCGGTCAGCCCGCGCAGAACCAGCCCGCCCGCCATTCGCCCGGGTTCGACCACCAGCCCCGGGTAGAGCCGCTGCGGCAGGGCCGCGACCCGCCAGCCCCGTGCGACCGCGACATCCATCTCGGGCGTGCGGCCCAGCAGCACGTCGAGCACGGGACCGAATTGCAGGGTGCCGTAGGCGAACAGGTCCGGGCCGGGATCGTCGGGACGCGCGCGGCGTTGCGGCGCGGGCTTCTTCGCCGCGGTCACCGGATCACCCCTCCGGCATCTCCGGCGCCCTCCGCGCACCTATCCGTCGTTACGTCGAACCATCCGTTCCTACTCGCACACCCGTATCGCATCCCTCCACTGTGCCGAATGGCCGGGCGGCGCATCACACCGAGCAAACGTGACCTACATCACAGGTTACGTCGTCGCTGGTCACGGATTGCCGAGAAGTCGCCAGACCGGGGAACCCTACTTCCACAGGATGCGCACGGTAGCTCTCGTGGCGCTATCCGACGGGCCGCACGGAATTACCGGTGACCCGGGCGAACAGATCAGGGTCGTGGGAGTTGACGATGGTGATCGCATTGCCGTGGGCGCGGCCCAGTTCCACCAATCGCCGCCGGTTCTCCAGATAGGCCCCGCGCACGATCGAGCCCAGTTCGAACGACCACCAGAACAGCGGTGTCTTCGGCCCGGCCGGGTCGATCTCGCTCGCGACGTAGAACGCGTCACCGGCGTGCAGCAGCCAGCCCGACCCCGTGTCGACGGCGACCCCGACGTGGCCGCGCGTGTGGCCGGGCAGCGGGACGACCAGGATTTCCGGCGGCACGCCCGGCAGATCGCGCACCGCGCGGAAACCGAACCACTCGTCGGTGCCGTCGAGTTCGTTGACCATCCAGCGCGGGCCGTGTGACCACTGCGCCGCGCGGTAGCGCAGCCGCTCCGACAGCGTCCGCCCCGCGGTCGCCGCGCGGAACTCGGGCCCGTGCACGTGAATCGTGGCCTCGGGGAAATCCGCCAGTCCGGCGGAGTGGTCGAGGTCGAGGTGCGTGAGGATGATGTGGCGCACATCGGCGGGGTCGTAGCCCAGCGCCTGGATCTGCCGGATGGCGGTGTGGTGCTCGGCGGGCCGGATGCCGAGTAGAAAGCGGCCCGGGCCGACGAAGCGGCCGGGATCGCGCACACAGTCGAGCCCGAATCCGGTATCCACCAGCACCAACCCGGTCCTGGTCTCGATGAGCAGGCAGTGGTCCACCATGCCCATGGCCATGGTGCCGCAGTTGAGGTGATGAATCCGCACGCGACGAGCGTTCCAGACGCCCACCGGCCGGTCAATCGGGATGGGAGACCATGGAATTTCTCATATCGGACGTTGTGCCCGAATGATTTCCGCCAGCTGTTCGTAGTCCTCCACGCGTGCGGTCGAACCCCGGAAAACCAGGCCGACGGTGCGCCCCGGCGCCGGCGCGGCGAACCGAGCGATATCCAATGTGCCACGGGAGGTTTCGGCCGCCACGGCCATCTCGGGAATCAGCGTCACCCCGAGCCCTCCACCCACGCACTGCACCACCGTCGTCAGCGAGGCCGCGCGAGTATCGCCGACCGGCCCCGGGCGCACGTCCTGCGACCGGCACAGATCCAGCGTCTGGTCACGCAGGCAGTGCCCCTCGTCGAGCAACAGCAGCGGCAGTTCGTCCAGGGCCGCGGGCTCGATGTCGCTCCGCCCGGCCAATTCGTGGCCGAGGGGCGTGACCAGGACGAATTCCTCGGTGTAGAGCGGGATTTCGACCATGCCGGTGGCCTCGGACGGCAGTGCCATCATCGCGACGTCGAGGACGCCGCTGCGCAATCCGTCGAGCAGCCGGGCGGTCTGATCCTCGATGACATACGGCACCAGAGCCGGCAACCGGCGGCGCAGTTCCGGCAGCAACGCGGGCAGCACATAGGGCGCGACGGTGGGGATGATGCCCATACGCAGGGTGCCGCCGAGACCGTCGCCGGCCGCGGTGGCGACGAAGCGGTCGGCGGCCTCGAGCGTCGCCATCGCCTGCGGCAGCAACCTTTTGCCCGCGGCGGTCACCAGCACCCGGCGGGTGCTGCGCTCGATCAGCTGCAGGCCCAAACCGTTTTCCAGTGATGCCAGTGCCTGCGATAACGTGGGTTGGCTCACATTCAGATGAGCCGCGGCGGTCCCGAAGTGGCGGTATTCCGCAATCGCCACGAACGCACGCAGCTGTGACAGGGTGGGCTGATAAGTCTGATCAGTCACGCCTATCAGTATAGTGCAACTAATCACCTTTACCTTTTATTGGGTTTTGGGCATGATCGACAGCGAAAGCTTCGACGGTGTCCCGCACCAGGGCGACCCGTCACCCGTGCCCCACTACGACGAAGGAGACAACATGGCTCTGCTGACCATCGGCGACCAGTTCCCCGCCTACAACCTGACGGCGGTCATCGGCGGTGACCTGTCGAAGGTGAACGCGCAGCAGCCCGACGACTACTTCACCCAGGTCTCCAGTGACGACTACGCCGGCAAGTGGCGCATCGTCTTCTTCTGGCCGAAGGACTTCACCTTCGTGTGCCCGACCGAAATCGCCGCCTTCGGCAAGCTGAACGAGGAGTTCGCCGACCGCGACGCCCAGGTCCTGGGTGTGTCGGTCGACAACGAGTTCGTGCACTTCCAGTGGCGCGCCCAGCACGAGGATCTCAAGACCCTCCCCTTCCCGATGCTGAGCGACCTCAAGCGTGAGCTCGTCACCGCGACCGGCGTGCTGAACGCCGACGGTGTCGCCGACCGCGCGACCTTCATCGTCGACCCGAACAACGAGGTCCAGTTCGTCTCCGTGACCGCCGGTTCGGTCGGCCGCAACGTCGACGAGGTGCTGCGCGTGCTCGACGCGCTGCAGTCCGACGAGCTGTGCGCCTGCAACTGGAAGAAGGGCGACCCGACCATCGACGCGGGTGAGCTGCTGTCCGCGAGCGTCTGATCACCGAAAAGGAAGTTCCTGCCCGTGTCTGTTGAAAACCTGAAGAATTCGCTTCCCGAATACGCCAAGGACCTCAAGCTCAACCTGTCGTCCATCGCACGGTCGACCGTGCTGAACGAACAGCAGCTGTGGGGCACCCTGCTCGCCGCGGCGGCCGCCAGCCGGTCGGCCACCACCCTGCGCGAGATCGGCGAGGAGGCCGCCGACACCCTGTCCGCGGAGGCCTACAACGCGGCACTGGGCGCCGCCTCGATCATGGGTATGAACAACGTGTTCTACCGGGGCCGGGCGTTCTTGGAGGGTCGTTACGACGACCTGCGCGCCGGGCTGCGCATGCAGATCATCGGCAATCCGGGCGTGGAGAAGGCCGATTTCGAGCTGTGGTCGTTCGCGGTGTCGTCGATCAACGGCTGCCAGCACTGCCTGGAGGCCCACGAGCACACCCTGCGTGAGGCCGGTGTATCGCGCGAGGTGATCTTCGAGGCGCTGCGCGTCGCCGCGATCGTGGCGGGCGTCGGTCAGGCCGTGCAGGCCAGCGAGACGCTGGCCGCCGCGGCGGTCTGAGGCACCGTCGAGACGCATTCCACCGGATGCCCCGTCCCGTCCATCGGGGCGGGGCATCGCGCGTGTTGCCCCGGGTACGCTGGGGCAGCATGAGCCAATGGGAAAGCGACGGCACACAGGTCGAGGTGGTTCGGGTCTTCACCGACGTCACCGGCCGGCTCGGTAACCCACTGGGCATCGTGCGCGCGGGAGCCGTGGCCGCGATCGATCACCAATTGCTGGCGGCGCGAATCGGCCACAGTGAGACGGTGGTCGTCGACGATCCGGTGGCCGGGCGCGCCCGGATGCGCATCTACACCCCCGCACGGGAGCTGCCGTTCGCGGGACATCCGACGGTCGGCGCGGCATGGTGGCTGGCCGATCAGGGGCATCCCGTGAAGATCATCGACGTGCCCGCCGGTCCCGTCGAAATCCAGATGCTCGACGACGGCCTGGTCTGGATTCGCGCCCGCGCCGAATGGGCGCCCGAATTCACCTTCGACGAATTTTCCGACGCCGCCTTCCTCGACACGGTCGACCCGCGCCACTTCACCGACGGCCAGCACTACGTGTGGGCCTGGACGAACGAGGCGCGCGGCGCCGTGCACGCGCGAATGTTCGCTCCCGCCTTGGGAATCGCCGAGGACGAGGCGACGGGCGCGGCCGCGATCGCACTCACCGCGAAATTGCGCCGCAGCCTGATCATCACCCAGGGCGCGGGTTCACAGCTGTTCACCGAATGGGATTCCGACGGCTGGGTGCGCCTGGGCGGACGCGTCGTGGCCGATCACCCCATACTCCTCTGATCAGGCGACGGCGGCGATCAACATATAGGCGGTCCCGAGATCCATCACGACGTGCGGAACGGCGCCGAGGGCGCCCGGTGTGCCGGACGGATGCGAAATACCGTGCCGCAGTGCGATTCTCGTACGCGGGAACACCAGCAGTAGGCCGTCGAGCGCGAACAGCGCGGCCACGATCGAGACGGGTACGACCGGCGGGCCATCCGCACCGCTCATATCCGGGTGCCCCATACCGTGATGATGTCCGGCCATCACCCATAGCATCGCCGCGGCCGCGACCAGGTGGTAGACCACCGCCGGGAGCCGGAATTCGGCGCCGCCGCCGCCGGATGCCGTGCGCCAGTGCGCGATTCGCACGATCGACAGGCCCGCGTACACGACGATCATGGCGATGAGTACCCCGCGGATCGCATCGGGCGCGGCAGCCACCGGGAACAGCAGCATCGCGAGCATGACCAGGCACATCACGAGAAGGGCCGCATCGGATTCGTGCGCGTCGACCTCGCTCGGCCAGGTTCCCGGCCGCTGTCCGCTCGCGTGTCCCGGCGTCACCGGCACCGCCACATGCCGTACCAGAACGATGCCCGCCGCGGCGACGAACGCCGTGACGACGCCCCAGCGCAACACCTCGTGCTCGGTCACGAAAGACCCCACACCCCACCACCTTTCGCCGCGGCGCGTTCGCCTTCGCATCCATGCTCGCACGGCGCGAGGGTGGGCACCGCCCATCCGGCGGCCCGGAGGCACCGAAGGGGCAGCCGTGTGGCAGACCGTGCGCTCAGCCCAGCGCGCGACCGATCGCCGCCGCGAGCTCGCCGATCTGCTCGTCGGTCATGACGAACGCCGGCGAGATCTGCAACGCGCCCTGGCCGGCGGACCGGGTGGAAACGCCTTCGGCGCGTAGCGCTTTCACCATGGCCGGTCCCTCGGACGGATCGGCGAGCTGCACCCCCGCCACCGCGCCCAGTCCACTGCGAACCTCCGCCACGCGTGGATGTCCGGCCAGCGGCGCGAGGTGTTCGTGCAGCAGCGATTCGATGTTCTTGCCGGCGTCGAGCAGATGCTCGCGTTCGATGATGTCGAGATTGGCCATCGCCGCGGCGGCCGATCCGGCGTGGCCGCCGTAGGTGTAGCCGTGCCGGAACCACACTCCGCCACCGAAGAACGGTTCGGCCACTCGCGGTGCCACGAAGACCGCGCCCATCGGCAGATAGCCGGACGTCAGGCCCTTCGCGGTGGTCATCAGGTCCGGTTCGAGCCCGAAACGAGTGGAGGCGAACCACGATCCGCCGATCCGCCCGAAGCCGGTGACGACCTCGTCGGCGACGAAGAGGATGTCGTTGTCGCGGCAGAGGCGGCGAACCTCGGAGAGATAACCCTCCGGTGGCAGATACACCCCGCCCGCCCCGATGATCGGCTCGCAGAAGAACGCCGCGATGCGATCGGCACCCACCTCGTCGATCAACGCCCGCAGCGCCTGCGCCTGATCGAATTCCACCGTGCGGGTATCGGCCATCAGCTCGCCGTAACCCTCGTGATTGCCCTCGATGCCGGCCAGCGCCGTTCCGGCGACGTGCATTCCGTGATAGGCCAGCCGGCGGCCGACCAGCAGCGTCTTGTCCGGACGGCCTTGCTCGCGCCAGAACCGGCGGGCGAGTTTGGCGGCGGTGTCGACCGAGTCGGATCCACCGGAGGTGAACATGATCTTGCTGCCGGGCACCGGCGCCAGCTCCGACAACCGCTCGGCCAGCCGCTGCGTCACCGGCGCGGTCAGATCGCCGAAGTTCGAATAGTGTGCGAGCGTCGACAATTGCGCCGCGACCGCGTCGGCGATCTCGCGGCGGCCGTGACCGACATTGGTGAACCACAGCCCCGCCGTCGCATCGAGATACCGCCGCCCGGCCTCGTCCCAGATGTAGGCGCCCTCACCGCGGGCGACCACGAAGGCGCCGTCGCGCTCCACCGCGCCCATATCCGCGAATCCGTGCCACAGCGCACCCATGCTCGGCTCCTCTCCCCGTCGTCCGGTGGCGATGGGCATACCCGATCGCCCGCGCCGCCAGACTACCCGCGCGACGCCCGACGAGGCCGGGTCGTCCGGCCCGCGCAATCGACCGGCAACTGCACGGTCAGACCGGAACGGGGGCCTCGCGACGGTTGTGCGACGACCCCAGCCACGCCACCGCGATCGCCAGCAGCGCGATCACCGCGGCCAGCATCACCACCCCGATCAGCAGCGAGACATACCCCTGCACTCGGGGGTCCAGGAACGGATACGGATACCAGTCCACGATCTCGCCGCGGACCAGGCTGTAGGCGCAGAAGGCGATCGGGTAGATCAGCCACCCGCCGATCAGCGCCGCCGAGACCCGCAGCCGCGCCGGCACCAGAATCCAGTCGGCGACCAGCACGATCGGCAGCACCCGATGCAATGTGTCGTTGATCCACTTGTCGGTGAGCATCACATCGATGTTCGCCAGCAGCACCGCGTAGATCACCCCGGTGATCAGCAGATACAGCGTGGCCGCGCCGCGCACCACCTGCCAGCGCCGCGCCGCCGGATCCAGCAGTCCCCCGACCAGCAGAACCAGCACACCGGCGATATTGGATCCGATGGTGAAGTAGCTCACGTAGTTGCCGAGCGAGAATCCGGGCGATCCCCACGCACGGAGCGGAATCCACAGCAGCGCAACAATTCCCAGCACACCGAACGCGATCCGCAGGATCCGGATCCACATCGGCGTTCCCGCACGGGCGATCATCGTACGATCCTCGCATACCGGTCGGCCCGCCAGGCGATTTCACCACCGGCGCCCCGGCCACCGGCAGACGGCGAACCCTGCCGCCGGCGTAATCCGGCGGCACGAAAGGTCTTCCGGGTCTAGGCGGATCCGACCGGCGACGTACGCTGCCTCGTCGCGGGCTCCGCTGCCACCGGCCGGCGCAGCGTGTTCGACGCGGTCGTCGCGACCGCGCGCACCCCGTCGCGGACCAGAGCGGCGATGCCCAGCAGCACCGACACCACGCGCAGTCCACGGACCCACATCGGTGTTCCGGAACCAGCAGTCATGACCCGATGGTGACATAACCGGCCCCCGCCGGGTACCAAGATCATCCGATAGCAACGATTCGGTTATCTTCACCGTCCGGCGCCCCGACCAGCGCGGGAACGGGCCGGACGGCCGGTTTCGCTACGCTGGTCGATGCAATGACCTCGACTGCCACCACCCGCGAGCTGCGCGCTCGCCTGGCCGACCTCTCTCTCCGCGACGAACACCGGCTGCGCCGACGGCTGGACAAGGCACACGGCAACGACGGCGAGATCGAACGGCTGGAGCGTGAGATCGCCGCCGCGCAGGCTCGCATCGAGACCCGCCGCGGCGCGGTCCCGGCGATTCGCTATCCCGAACAACTGCCCGTCTCGGCCCATCGCGACGATATCGCCGCGGCGATCGCCGCCCATCAGGTCGTCGTGATCGCCGGTGAGACGGGGTCGGGTAAGACCACGCAGATCCCGAAGATCTGCCTCGAACTCGGGCGCGGGATCCGCGGCACCATCGGCCACACCCAGCCGCGGCGGCTCGCGGCCCGCACGGTGGCCGAACGCATTGCCTCCGAACTCGATACCGAGCTCGGCGACGTGGTCGGCTACACCGTGCGCTTCACCGATCAGGCCTCCGATCGCACCCTGATCAAACTGATGACCGACGGCATCCTGCTGGCCGAAATTCAGCGCGACCGGCTGCTGCGTCGCTACGACACGATCATCATCGACGAGGCGCACGAGCGCAGCCTCAATATCGACTTCCTGCTCGGCTATCTGAAGTCGCTGTTGCCGAAGCGTCCGGATCTCAAGGTGATCATCACCTCGGCGACCATCGACCCGGAACTGTTCGCCCGTCATTTCGCCGATGCGGACTCCGGGGAGCCAGCGCCCATCGTCGAGGTCTCGGGGCGGTCCTATCCGGTCGAAATCCGGTATCGCCCGCTGGCTCCGGAGATGGCCGGCACCGACGACGAGGACGACTTCGAGGAGGAGCCGACGCCTCGTCGCGCCCGGCAGAGCGGGCGCGGCAGCGCCGAGGACGCTCGCGACCAGACCGATGCCATCGGCGACGCGGTCCGCGAACTGCTCGCCGAGGGCGACGGCGACGTGCTGGTATTCCTTTCCGGTGAGCGCGAGATCCGCGATACCGCCGACACGCTGCGCGATCTGAAACTGCCGCGCACCGAGATCGTTCCGCTGTACGCACGCTTGTCGGCGGCCGAACAGCATCGAGTCTTCCAGCCGCACACCGGCCGTCGTGTGGTGCTGGCCACCAACGTCGCCGAGACCTCGCTCACGGTGCCGGGTATCCGCTACGTGGTGGATCCGGGCACCGCGCGCATCTCCCGCTATTCGATGCGCACCAAGGTGCAGCGCCTGCCGATCGAGCCGATCTCCCAGGCCTCCGCACGGCAGCGTTCCGGGCGCTGCGGACGCGTGGCCGACGGCATCTGCATCCGGCTCTACTCCGAGGAGGACTTCGAGGCGCGCCCCGCGTTCACCGAACCGGAGATTCTGCGCACGAACCTGGCCGCGGTCATCCTGCAGATGACCGCACTGGGGCTCGGCGACATCGAGAGCTTCCCGTTCGTCGAGGCGCCGGACCGGCGGGCGATCCGCGACGGTATCGCGCTCCTACTGGAACTCGGCGCTCTCGGGCGTCCCGCCGAGGCGCCCGTGCCGGCTCGTGGTGCGCGCCGTCGCCGCGGACGCGGCAGCGAAGGCGCCACCGGGGGCCATGTGCGCGCGCCGGAGGGCGGGGACGAGCTGGCACTCACCGCGGTGGGACGGCAGATGGCCCAACTTCCGGTCGATCCGCGGATGGCGCGCATGCTCGTCGCCGCCGAGGCGAACGGATGCCTGTCCGAGGTGCTGGTCATCGTCGCGGCGCTGTCGATCCAGGACGTGCGGGAACGGCCGGCCGAATTCCAGCAGGCCGCCGACACCAAACACGCCCGCTTCACCGTCGAAGGCTCGGATTTCCTCGCCTATCTGCGTTTGTGGGACTATTTGCGTGGACAGCGGAAGTCGTTGTCATCCAATCAGTTCCGGCGACTGTGCCGCGACGAGTTCCTGCACTACCTGCGCATCCGGGAATGGCAGGATCTGCAAGGGCAGCTGCGCACCATCACGAAAAGCCTCGGCTGGTCGGCCGCGGAATCCATCGCGCCGCAACAGAATCCGGAAGCCCTGCCGTGGGACGGGGACTCGATCCATCGCGCGCTGCTGGCGGGCATGCTGTCGCATATCGGGGTGCGCGAGGCCGAATCGCGGGAGTTCCTCGGTGCGCGCGGCGCGAAGTTCATGATCTTCCCCGGCTCGGCGCTGGCGAAGAAGCCGCCGCGCTGGGTGATGGCGGCCGAACTGGTGGAAACCTCGCGACTGTGGGGCCGGATGGCCGCGCGGATCGAGCCCGAATGGGCCGAACGGCTCGCCGGCGATCTGGTCAAACGCAACTACTCCGAACCGCACTGGTCCTCCCGGCGCGGCGCGGCGATGGCCTACGAGCGGGTCACCCTCTACGGCATTCCGCTGGTCACCCAGCGTCGCGTCGACTTCGGCCGCATCGATGCCCAGCTGTCGCGGGAGCTGTTCATCCGGCACGCACTGGTCCAGGGCGAATGGCAGACGCGGCACCGGTTCTTCCACCGCAACCGCGAACTGCTCGACGATGTGGCCGATCTGGAGCATCGGGCACGGCGGCGCGACATCCTCGTCGACGACCAGGTGCTGTTCGATTTCTACGAGCAGCGCATTCCCGCCGACGTGGTGTCGGTGCGGCATTTCGACAGCTGGTGGCGCAAGGCCGAGCGCGAGGATCCGCATCTGCTGGACTTCTCGACCGCCACCGTGGTCAATGCGCAAGCGGCCCAGCTGGATCCGGCCGCCTACCCGGACAGCTGGCGGCAGGGCGAGCTGACTTTCCCGCTCACCTACCAGTTCGAGCCGGGACAGGCCGACGACGGCGTGACCGTGCACATCCCGGTCGCCCAACTCGCCCACGTTCGTGCCGTGGGCTTCGACTGGCTGGTTCCCGGTATGCGCGAGGAACTCGCCGCCGCACTGATCAAGACCCTGCCGAAACAGCTGCGCCGCAGTGTCGTTCCCGCGCCGGACTTCGCGAAGGCCGCGTTGGCGCGGCTGACTCCGCGCGCGGAACCATTGCGCAGCGGACTGGCCCGGGAATTGTCGGCACTGGCGTCGACCTCGATCGCCCCGGCCGACCTCGACCCCGCCGCTCTGCCCGATCACCTGCGGATGACGTTCGCCGTCGTCGGTCCCGACGGCGCGCACCTCGCCCGTGGCAAGAGCCTCGCCACCTTGAAAACACAACTCTCCCAGCAGATTTCACAGTCGGTGGCGAAGGCGACGAGTGCGGCCGAGAAGGCGCCGGCGACGGTGTGGACGGCGCAGACGCTGGGCACCGTGCCGCAGACCGTTCGGCGTGAGGTCGGCGGCCAGACCATCACCGGCTATCCCGCGCTGGTCCGCGAGGGCGACGGGGTGGCGGTGCGAGTGTTGTCCTCACCGGCGGCACAGCGTGCCGCGATGCGCACCGGCACCCGGGCGCTGCTGCTGCGCGAGATGCCGGCCGCGCAACGCTCGGTCACCTCGGGGCTGTCGGCCGCCGATCGCCTCGCGTTGAGCCAGAACCCGTACGGATCGCTGGAGGCGCTGCTCGACGACTGCCGCGCCTGCGCCGCCGACGAGCTGATCGCCGCACACGGTGGCCCGGTGCGCAGCCCGGAAGAGTTCACCCGGCTCGTCGAGCAGGTTCGACCACAGTTCGCCGCTGCGGTCGCGCGCATCCTCGCGCTGGTGGTTCCGGTGCTGGCGGCCGCGCACCGGGTGCGCACCGCCCTGGCCGACACCACCGATCGCGATATCGCCGTCGATGTGGCCGGGCAGCTCGACGACCTGGTCTTCGCCGGTTTCGTCAGCGAATTCGGCAGTGCCCGGCTGCGCGAGATCCCGCGGTATCTGCACGCCGCCGAGGCACGACTGCTCGCGTTGCCGGCCTCGGCCGATCGCGATCGCCACGGCGCGGCCGAACTGGATCGGGTGCACACCGCCTACGCGCGGTTGCTCGACCGCCTCCCGGAGGCGCGTCGCACGGCCGCCGACGTCACCGAGATCTGGTGGATGATCGAGGAACTGCGGGTGAGCCTGTTCGCCCAGCAGCTGGGTACGCCGTATCCGGTGTCCGCCAAGCGAATCGTCAAGGCCATCGACGGCATCGGCGCGGCGCCCGCCGGCGCCCGATCCCGCTGATCACCCGGCCCCGCTGATCACCCGGCCGAGTTGATCAGTCGGCGCCGGCGGTCACCGATCGTTCGGCGCGATGGCGGCGCAGATCGGCGATCTCGCGTTCGAAATCGTCGGCGGAGCTGAAGGACCGGTAGACCGATGCGAAACGCAGATAGGCGACCTCGTCGAGATCGCGCAACGGCCCGAGGATGGCAAGACCGACTTCGTGGCTCGGTACCTCCGGAGAGCCCTTCGCTCGCACCGCGTCCTCGACCTGCTGGGCGAGCAGGTTCAGGGCATCATCGTCGACCTCACGCCCCTGGCAGGCGCGGCGGACGCCACGGATCACCTTCTCGCGGCTGAACGGTTCGGTGACACCGCTGCGTTTGACCACCGAGAGGATCGCGGTCTCGACCGTGGTGAAGCGGCGACCGCACTGCGGACACGCGCGGCGGCGCCTGATCGCGCTGCCTTCCTCGGCCTCACGCGAGTCGACCACCCGCGAATCCGGGTGCCGACAGTACGGGCAATGCATCCGGGATCCTTCGTCGATGCCTGCGTCGGTTCGCGACGAGCTGCCTGCCCTCGACCTTGTTCCGCCGATACAGGCGCACTCGCCACGTATGTCCTGAGCGTCTTTCAGGATACCCGGACGGTGTTGAGGACGGCCCATGCGGACCCGCGACCGGAGCCGCTCACGCCGTCAGTTGCCACTGGCTCGTCAGGTCGGTGAGCAGATCCGGCAGGCGATTCAGCAATCGCCCGGCGGCGAGATCACCGGCGAACGGCACCGACAGCACCTGGCGGGCCAGGCCCGGAGTGGCCTGCATGCGTTCGTAGCACGGCACCAGATCGCCGGTGATGTAGGTCCAGCGCGGGTCGCGGTCGGCCCAGTTGAAGTCGGGCAACGGGGTGCGCAGCGTCATCGTGCGACCGTCGACCTCCGCCGAGACGGTGGTCGGTGCGAACACACCGGGTGCGCGCACGCCGGGTACCGCCGGCTTTGCCGCCACGGTGCTGACGTAGGTCATCACCCGGCCCATCGCGCCCCGCCCCTGCGACGTCACATCCCATTGATCGGCGATGATCTGATTCTGTTCGCGATCGGTCATCCGCATCAGCGCGTCGTTGTATCCGGTGACCGTGCCGGTGGCGAGCGAGCGCCAGGCCTGGACGGCATTGTCGTCGAGCACACCGGCGGCGTACATCTCCTCGATCGCGGGCAACCCTCCCGCGATATAGGCCTCGTGCATCGGCACCTGGTCGAGGAAGATGTGCTTCTGCATGACCATCAGCCGGGTCTGGAACCATGCCAGATCCTCGGCGGTGAGCCGGGGCCCCTCGCTGGCCAAGAGCCGGATGTCGGCGGGTAGCGCCGCGACGAGCTGTGGCGGTGTGGCTCGCAGCAGATCCGCGACCGCGCCGCCGAGCTGATGAATACCCGGCACGCTGAGAATCGTTGCCACGTCGCTCATGTCGAAGAAGCCGGAGGCGAACGAGCCGCCCGCCAGTCCGGCCAGCCCGGTCCAGTAGAACTCGGGGTGGGCGGTCGTCAGCCGCAGGTAGTTCACGTAGACCTGGGTGAAGGTGCGCGAATTGGCGGCAACTCCCCGGATCGGATCCCACGCGGCCAGGTCGATATCGGCACCGGCGGTCGCCACCGTGAGCCAATACTGATGTAGCAGTGCCGCATACCGCGACGGTGCGACTCCGTCGGCGCGGGCCTGGTCCAGTGCCGCACGCAGCGTCGAAATGTCCAGCGGCAGCTCGGGATTCAGGCCACCGGCGCTCTCTCCCGCCCCGTTCACCACGGGAATGTCCAGATATGCGGTGTATCCCGCCTCCGCGCGTACCGCGGGCGCCGCGGCACCGGCGATGACGAAACAGATGAGCAGTGCGGCCGCGTGTGCGAACAGTCGCGGCAGCGCCCGCTGGAGGGTGTGCGCCATGATGCCTCGTCCTCGAAATCTGTTGGCGGCGAATGTAGCCCCGATCACATTCCGAGCAGAGTAGCAACATGTTTCAGTTCTGGATCAATAAATCCGGCCACGCGGATTCGCGGTCATCCAGGCCCCCGACCACGTCTTTATCGCGATGCCGGAACCACGAGAGTGCGTCCGGCGGCCACCTCGGCGCCGCGCAATCCGTTCAACTCCACGATGCGGGCCACCGTGTCGCGCACCGGATCTCCCGGCGCCACCCGCTGCGCGAGGTCGGCCAGCGACTCACCCGGCTGCACCTGGACGGTCTGGGTGGACGCCGTACCATCCGCGTCGCGCAGCTGTGCCACGCCCATCAGCCCACAGACCGCCGCCGCGGTGAGCAGGGCGGTCGCCGCGAGGGTCGCGAGCCCGATGCGGGCTTGTTCCACCCGCTGGAGCGGATGGGGCCCGCGGGCCGGCGCAGCGGCCGGCACTCGGTCGTAGCCCACCACGGCGTGCGGGCGATACAGGCCGCGGGGGCGCCGCAGGTCGGCCCGGCCGTGGCGCCGGACCGGCCGCACGGTGCGGACGGGGGCACCGCCGGCCGAACCGGTCCGGGTGCCGATCGTGCTGAATTCATCGACCGCGGTACGCATCTGACGACCTCCATGAATGCTGTGACGAGTGCTGGGCTGATGGATCACAGGGATATGAGAGTGGTGGCGTATTCGCTCATCTGTTCGACGAACTGATGTTCGAATTCTTACCACGCCGGACCGACAAAGTCACCAGCCACGCCGACATGCGTCGAACAGATGTTTGAAACCTGGCCGCGGGCGGACTACATTCGAAACACGCGATCCGGCGGCGCCGGCAGAACCCGGCGCCGGCAGAACCCGGCAGACACACGCCCCGGCAGACAGACGAATGGAGGACGGCGAGCGTGAGCGAACGTACGGTGGTCGGACACGAGGAGGCGGCCGGAAGCGGCACGGTCTCCCCCGACGGCGCCCCGGCGCCGGCCGGTGACACCGAAACCCCCGGCAACGGAGCGGATCTCACCGTCCGCCAGCGCAAGGTACTCGAGGTCATCCGGACCTCGGTGAACGAACGCGGCTATCCCCCGAGCATCCGCGAGATCGGCGATGCGGTCGGACTCACCTCCACCTCGTCGGTCGCGCATCAGCTCCGGGCACTCGAGCGCAAGGGGTATCTGCGCCGCGATCCCAACCGTCCGCGTGCGGTCGACGTCCGCGGCCTGGACGAGACCGCCGTGCGCGCGGCCGGTGCCGCGCCGGTGCTGCGCGCGGTGGCGACCGAAACTTCCGATGCAACCCCGGCGCCCACCTATGTGCCGGTGCTGGGCCGCATCGCCGCCGGTGGGCCGATCCTCGCGGAACAGGCCGTCGAGGACGTGTTCCCGCTGCCGCGCGAACTGGTCGGCGAGGGTTCGCTGTTCCTGCTGAAGGTCGTCGGCGAATCGATGGTCGACGCGGCGATCTGCGACGGCGACTGGGTGGTCGTCCGCCAGCAGAATGTCGCCGACAACGGCGATATCGTCGCGGCGATGATCGAGGGCGAGGCGACGGTCAAGACGTTCAAACGCACCGGCGACCAGGTCTGGCTGATTCCGCACAACCCGCTGTTCGATCCGATCGACGGTAACGACGCCCAGATCCTGGGCAAGGTAGTCACGGTGATCCGGAAGATCTGAGTGCGCGAGATCCGGGTGCGACAGCCCGGCCGGCGGCAGGAAGCGGTAGCCGTCCGGACGGGCGCATTCCGTCAGCGCCGGAAGCGGTCGCGCAGCATGGGATCGTTTTCCCACCACAGGCCGCTCTGGACCGGCGCCTCCGCGCTCGCCGTCGCCGCGGCGGGCGCGGGCGAGGTCCGCGCGTCCGCGTCGGCCGGTGGCGCCGAAAGTTCTTCGGCCGCATCGAGTTCGGCGTCCATTTTCGCGGCGTTGCGTCGTTCGTCGGCCGCCCACGACCGCATCAGCGTCAGCAGGTAGGGCAGGCCGAGCACGTCGCCGAGCACCCAGATGATGCCCGCGCCGATGATCTGATCCATGCGCAGATCCGGGCCCCAGGTCCGGCCCACCTCGGTGTAGTAGTCCACCGCGACCAGCGGCCCGAACCACAGCACCAACCCCAGCACCCCGTCTGCCAGCGACTCGAAAATCGTGATCAACAACGAGAGGGCCTGCGAATAGCGGTGCGGCACCGGATCGGTCTGCAGCCGCGAATAGAAGTACAGGAAGCCGACGGCCACCAGCAGCATTCGGGTGAGGGCGTCGACCACGCCGTGCCGCAGGACGGCTTCGTACCACGGGGTCAGGATCAGCAGCCAGGGAGTGGCCAGGATGGCGATCGAGGAGACCAGCGGATAGGTCACCACCCGCGCCGGCGCCGAGGCCAGCACGCGTTCCATCCTCGCTCGTCCGGCGGCGCCCAGCGAATCCCGCACCACGGTCAGCGGCCGCCCGGTCGCGAGGCCGAACGGCACCACGTAGAGCAGCAGCAGGATTTGCAGTGCCCGCATCCAGAAGAGGGTCCCGGAATACACGCCGATCACGCTGATGCCGGTCAGCAACCACACTAAGAGGCCGACCGCGCCGAACGCCCAGCTGCGTCCCGCCGACTCCGTGCTACCGCGCCGATCGGCGCGCCGGCGAGCCAGGCCGTAGCCGAGCCCCAACGCGGCGGTCACCACGATGGTCGAGGTGTCCCAGCGCCATTCCTCGATGACGGACTGCACGGTCAGCGGCGTGTCGATCCATCCCACGGCAGCCAGTATCCACCCGGCGTCCCGGGGCGTTTGCGCCGGTCCGGTGGGGTGTCCGGTTAGTTCCGATTACCGGATTCGTGGGCGTGCGCGACATCCTGCGACCGGTGCGCGGGGCCGTGCGCCTGGGCGCAGTGGCCACTCGAACCGGCCCCGAGTTCGATCAGTTCGGGCTGTGCGTGATCCACCTGCAGCGTGGCGTGCTCGATGTGATGGTCGGCGGCCAGCCACTGCGCCAGATCCTGACGCACCGCGTGACAGTCGCGGCCGGGCTCGACCAGCACGTGCGCCGAGAGCGCTGGAGACCCCGAGGTGATTTCCCAGATGTGCAGGTCGTGCACCTCGACCACCCCGTCACGGGCCGCCATGCCCACACCCACCGCCGCCGGATCGATATCGGCCGGGGCGGCCTCGAGGAATATCCGGCTCGACGCGCGGACCAGGCCGACGCCCGCCTTGACCATCAACGCGACCACCACCAGCGTCGCTATCGCGTCGGCGCGTTCGAATCCGGTGACCATGATGATCACTCCGGCCACCGCGGTCGCGAGGAAGGCGTAGAGATCGGTGAGGATGTGCTGGAACGCGCCCTCGACATTCAGGCTGCTGCGATTGGCCCGGGAAATCATCCAGGTGGCGGCGAGATTCACGACCACACCCACGAGCGCTGTGGCGAGTACGAGCCCACCGGTGACCGACGGCGGCTGGATCAGGCGGCGGATCGCCTCGTAGAACAGCCAGGCCGACAACACCAGCAGCGTCAGGCCGTTGGCTTGCGCGGACAGGATTTCGACCCGCTTCCAGCCGAAGGTCATCCGCCCGGCCGGCGGTCGCGCCGCGAGACGAATTGCCCACAGCGCCAACGCGATCGAGGCGGCGTCGGTGAGCATGTGCGCGGCATCCGACAACAGGGCCAGTGATCCGGCCACCACACCGACGACCACCTCGCCGAGGAGGAAGACCACGATGACCGCGAGCGCCCCGGCGAGCCAGCGCCGATCGCTGTCGGGAGTGGCGTGCGCATGACTGTGCGCATGCCCGTGGCCCGAGCCGTGTGTATGTCCGGCGCCCATGCCCGAAACTCCTCTCCGTCGCTTCGCTCGTCATCATATGCATACATCGCTATGTGTGCAATATCCCCTGCTCCGCGCACCGCGAGGCCCGGCAGCCGGGTACCCGCGCACCGCTCCCTTTATCCGAACCGCGCGATCCGAACTCCCGAGTAGTGTCCGAAGACCGCGAGCATTCCGATAACTTTTGCCGTGCCCGCACTAAATGCGTCCCGCCGATTCTTTTCGCATTCCGGGAACATTCACGATCGAAAACGCCCGAATAGCACCGGATTCACTACGGCCGGTCGCACTACGGTACGGTATACACAATCCCAGTTGCTCCGTGTCAGTGCGAAAGGGCTCGATCATGGCCAAGAAAGTCACCGTCACACTCATCGATGATTACGACGGGAAGTCCAAAGCGGATGAGACCGTGCAGTTCTCGATCGACGGTGTGGCGTATGAAATCGACCTGTCGACATTGAATGCCGGGAAGCTGCGCGGGGCACTCGAACCCTGGACGGAAAAGGCCCGCAAGGTCGGCCGCTTGAAGTCCGGCGGCGGCACCCGTACGAAGTCCGCGGCCGACCGCGAGCAGACGGTGGCGATCCGGGAATGGGCCAAGAAACACGGCTATAACGTCTCCGCGCGCGGCCGCATTTCCTCCGAGGTTGTCGCCGCCTATCACAAAGCGAGCAAGTAGCCGGCATCCGATCTTTCCACCGAGATCGCACACCGTACATACCGAGCGGGCCCGCAGCATCACGCCACAGCCGTGATCTAGCGGGCCCGCTCGGCGCGGTAATCTGGTTCTCTGGTTCGGCGCCGCGCCGTACTCACAAGTCGCTGGAGTTGGTTCCGAGGCGGGGTTGGTGTGCATGACAGGGGAAACCGGGGTCGGTGAACTGGCTCGGCGATGGCGTATCGCGATCGCCGACACCGGTTTCGTTCCCATGTCCATGCGCGAGCTCGAGCACCTGCTGCTGGGATTGCTCCAGCAGCTCGTCACCATCGTGCGGGCGGAACCCTTCGACGCGGCGCCCGCGGCCGCGATCGGCGCCGCGCTGGTGCGCGCCAACCTCACCGATCCGCAGGTCATGCCCCGCTCCGCCCGCGCGCTGACACCGCTGGCCACCACCACCTTCCCCCCGGGCGATCGGGTGCTCGCCGTACTGGGCGAGATGGCCCGCGGATATACCGAGGAGTTACTCGCCACCCGGGCACGGCATCAGGAAATGTTGCACTCGGCGATGGCCGATGCCCGCAATGCCGCCGAGGCGCGATTCCGGGTGGTATTCGACAATGCCGCCATCGCCATCGGCATCGGTGACGGCGAGGGCCGGGTGGTCGACGTGAATCCGGCCATGGCCGCGATGCTGGGCGTGAGCCGCGAGTATCTGCTCGAACGCGGTGTCACCGATCTGATCCATCCGGACGACCGAGTGGAATTGCGGCGCCGCGTGCTGGGCGAACTTTTGCACGCCGGCTCGGGCACGGTCCGGATGGAATTGCGCTATCCCCGGCCCGAAGGTGTCGACGGGTGGGCCACCTGGGCGATCACCCTGGTGCCGGCGACCGGCGGGCGCGCGGCCTATCTGCTGGTGGTCGGCGAAGACACCACACAGCGGCGGGAATTGCAGGCCGAATTACATCGCCAGGCCCGCCTGGATCCGCTCACCGGCCTGCCCAATCGGCGGCAACTGGTGGAAGTGCTCTCGGCCATCATCACCGACGCCGAGACCGAGGACTGCATCGGCTTGTGTTTCATCGACCTCGACGGATTCAAATCGGTCAACGACACCTACGGCCACGGAGTGGGTGATCGCCTGCTGGTCGCGGTCGCGGACCGGCTCTCCGCGGCCGTCCCGGCGATCCTGCTGGCTCGGGTGGGCGGCGACGAATTCGTCGGGCTGGTGCGGCCGACCTGCGACACCGAGCACATCGCCACGGTCGCGCAGCGCCTGCTCGACGCGCTGACCGAACCCATCCTCGTCGACAACCACGACCTGATGATCTCGGCCTGTATCGGCGCGATCGTCACCCCGGTCACCGGCACCGACGCCGAGCGGCTGCTCGATGCCGCCGACGCCGGGCTGTATCGCGCGAAGGCCAGCGGACGCAACCGCTGGGTCCTTCATGCGACCGATGTCGCCGCCCGGGTGCGCGGCCTAGGATGAGCTGCGTGCAACCTCTGTTACCCGACTGGGCGGCCGACGACATCGACCCCAGGATTCCCAGCCCGGCGCGAGTTTACGACTATCTGCTCGGAGGATTCGCCAATTTCGAGGTGGATCGGGCGGTCGCCGCGCAAATGATCGAGGTCATTCCCGAAGTACCGCGCACGGCCCGCGCCAACCGCGCGTTTTTGCAGCGTGCGGTGGGTTTTCTCGCCGAGGCGGGTATCGACCAATTCCTCGATCTGGGCTCCGGAATTCCGACCGCGGGCAACGTGCACGAGATCGCGCAGCGCGTCGTGCCGGGCGCGCGAGTGGTCTATGTCGATATCGATCCGGTCGCGGTGACCATGAGCCGCAAGCTGCTGGCCGACAATCCGAACGCCACCGCGGTGCACGGCGATTTCACCGATATCGATGGGGTACTGGAACATCCGCAGGTCCGGGAGCTGCTGGATTTCGACCGGCCGGTCGCCGTCCTGCTCGTATCGATGCTGCATTTCGTCGCCGACGATGCGCTGGCCGCGACGGTATTCGAGCGACTGCGCGCCACCATCGCCTCCGGAAGTTATCTGGCGCTGTCGCATCTGACCAGTGAGGGACCGCCCGAGCAGATGGACCGCATGCTCGCGGTGACCGAACGCGTGACCGGCCGCGGCGATCGGCTGCGCACCCGCGCCGAGATCATGGAACTGCTCGGCGATCTGGTCCTGGTCGAACCCGGCCTGGAATATCTGGCCCGGTGGCGACCGGATCCGGACGAGCCCCTGCCGGAGGTCCGGCCCCTCGACGGCTATGCGGGTGTGGCCCGCAAACCCTGATCCGGGCTGCTAATCGGCGAGCGCCCGCGCGAAACTCGGCCACGCCTCGTGCAGGGACCGCTCCCAATACGGCCAGTCGTGCAGCCCGCCCGGCGTGTAGCGGTAGGTGGCGGGAATTCCGAGAACCTCGGTCGCGTCCTGCAGGTGCCGGGTGCACTGCGCGACCACCGATTCCAGCGCATTGCCTCCGGCGGGATCGGCGACAGCCGGGCCGTTCGTCGCACCGCCGGGGCGCGGCACCCCAGCGGTCACGAAAAGCTCTGTCCCCCGGAGCTTTTCCAGATTCGCCGCGGTGCTGGGATCGGCGTCGATCCAGCCGGGCGAACCGTCCGGGCCCCACATGTTCCACGGATTTCCGCCGCCGGAGGCCACCACCGCCTGCACGAAGCGCCGGCCCGGATCGGTTCCGGTCCGGGCGCATCCGCTGAACGACCCCACCGCGGCGTACAGTCCGGGAGCAGCCTGCGCCAGCGCGAGGACCGAGGTCGCCGACATCGACACCCCCGCAATCGCATTGCGGCCCGAGGTGTGCAGCGCGGCGTCGACGAGCGGCGGAAGTTCCCGCGTCAGGAAGGTCGTCCATTCGTTGCGGCCCAGCACCGGATCGTCGGCGAGCCAATCGGTGTAGTACGTGTAGCGGCCGTCGAGGATGTTCACCACGGTGACGTCCTTGTCGGCGGTGAAAGCGTCGATGTCGGTGCGGGTTTCCCACGAGGTTTCGATGCCGCCGGACCCGATGCCGTCCTCCGCGCCGTCGAGCAGATACAGCACCGGACCCGGCCGCGAGGTGTCGGCCGGGCGCAGTACCCGCATGCTGATCGTGCGGTCCATGGCCGCCGAGTACACGACGAGCGTGGCGTGGCGGGCGTCGATATCGATGATCCGGTCGATCCGGGATCCGTCCGCGGACGCCGATCCGTCGGTCGCCGCGGCGACGCCGCTCGACAGCGCCACCACGGCCGCCAGTGCCAGGCACAACACCGCCGGGCGCCGGTACCGTGACCCGAATCGCCTGCTCATCCAGCTCACACATCCTTTTCCGGCGGGGTCCGGCACCGTTGTGACGCGGGACAGCCGCTGGCTCAACGATCGGAGCGGCGGACGACGTTCCGTTCCGGACTGCGACGCACATCACGCATCGCAGGATCGGCGGCCAACTCACAACCGTGCCCCCGGGCCCTCCGGGAATTGTCACAAGGCATCTTCTGCGCGAAATCAATACCGGTTACAAAGGAATTCCCGCCGGTGCGCTCGAAGAACCGGCCCGCGAGAAGTGTAAGAAGTTGGCTACCGAGGTTTTCGACACCGCCGTCGAGCTGCCGGTCGAGCGCAGCGCCGTCTGGGAGCTGCTCATCGACCCGCAGCTGTATCCGCGCATCTTCACCGGGATCGGCGCCTGTGAACGGCTCGAGACCGTCGCCGGCGCGCCGCTGTGGCAGCTGCGCATCGGAACCGCCGACACCGAGATCCGGACGCTGTCGCTGACGGTGCGGGTGGGCCCGCGCGGGGAGGCCTTCGAGTTGTACTGCGCGGCGACCGGAAGTTTCGCCTCCGTGCGGCTACGCGATATCGAGGGCGGCACCCGGGCCGTGATCACCTGTTTCGCCGCCGGCCGGATACATCCGGTCGCCGCGCGCGCCTCGACCGCCGGCGCGCTCGCCTGGCTCGACGCCGGACTGCGGCGGCTGCGCGAACTGGTCACGGCCGCACCGACTTCGGTCGTGATCAACCGCGAGAACTCTCCGCTGCGGCGGCGCGCGGACGTGGCTCGCCACATCCTCGGAACGGGCGTGGTGCACACGGCGCGGCCGGATCGCAGTGTCGGGCAATTGCGCGGACTCGCCCGGTGGGGTTTCAATCTCGCCGGCGGCTACGCGGCCGCGGCCGCGCATTCCCCCCACCGCATCGCCGTCGTCGACGATCGGCGCAGTCGCACCTTCGCCGACATCGACCGGCGCAGCACCGCACTGGCGGGCGGTATGGCCGGCCTGGGCCTGCGCACCGGCGACGCGATCGGCCTGCTGGCCCGCAATCACGCCGGCATGGTCGAAACCATGGTCGCGGCAGGCAAACTCGGCGTGGACACGATCCTGCTCAATGCGGGCCTGTCGGCCCGGCGCATCGAGGAAATCGTGCAGCGGCACCGGCTGGCGCACGTCTTCGTCGACGCCGAGCTGGAAGAACTGATCCACTACCTGCATTCCGACATCGTGCGCATCGCCACCGACGACGGCGCACCCGGGCGCACCACCATCGAGGATCTGATCACCGAGGGCGACAACGGTTTCGACAAACCCGCACGGCCGGGCCGGTTGATCGTGCTGACCTCCGGGACCAGCGGCACTCCGAAGGGTGCGCGCCGCCCACACGCCAAGGGCTTCGCCACGGTGGCGGCGCTGCTGTCGCGCATTCCGCTGCGCATGAACGACACCATGCTCATCCCGGCACCGCTGTTCCACACCTGGGGGCTGGCCGCCCTGCAGTTGAGTACCGCGCTGCGCGCCACCGTCGTGCTGCCGGAGCAGTTCGATGCCCGCGACACCCTGCGCCGGATAGCCGAAAACCGGGTCGGCACGGTGATTCTGGTGCCGACCATGGTGCAGCGGATCCTGGACCTGCCGACCCATGTGCGGGCCCGCTACGACACCTCCAGCCTGCGGATCGCGGCGAGTTGCGGGGCGCCGCTGGCCGGTGCCACCGTCCTGCGATTCGCCGACAACTACGGCGATGTGCTCTACAACATCTACGGCTCCACCGAGGTGTCGTGGGCGACCATCGCCACGCCCGAGGATCTGCGGGCCGCGCCGACCACCGCCGGGCTGCCACCGCTCGGCACCAAAATCGCTGTGCTGGGCCCGGATCGCACGCCCGTGCCGGTCGGCGCGACCGGACGCATCTTCGTGGGCAATCACATGCTGTTCGACGGATACGTCAATTCGGCGCCGCCGGACGAGACCGACGGCATGCTCGACACCGGCGACCTGGGGTATCTGGACGCCGATGGGCGGCTGTTCATCGCCGGCCGCGACGACGAGATGATCATCTCGGGCGGTGAGAACGTCTTCCCGCGGCCGGTGGAGGAGGCGCTGTCACATCTGCCGCAGATCGCCGATGTGGCCGTGGTCGGGGTGCCGGACCACGAATTCGGGCAGCGGCTGGCCGCGTTCATCGTCAAGCGCGAGGGTTCGGGCCTGGACCCGGACATGATCCGCACCTACGTCCGCAACCGGCTGAGCAGGTTCTCGGTGCCGCGCGATGTCACCTTCCTGTCGGCACTGCCGCGCGGTGAGACCGGCAAGGTGCTCAAGCGGCTGCTGATCGGCGGGAGCGCCGACCTGACCGGTCCGTTCCAACCGGCGGCCGAGTTGTGACCGCTCACCAGGGCGCACCCGGGTGACATCCTCATTTGTCACGAGGATGAGCGAAATACATCCATCGGGGTCTCGTTACGGTTACGTTATAAAGGCAGCGCAGTAAACGGGCGGGGAAGGAAGTTTTCGCCAATGTCTGTTGCCACGCCGGGTTCTGCCGCCTCGCCAGGGTCTACCGCGTCCCGGGGGCCCGTCGCCGCACCGGGCGCTTCCGGCGAGGCCACCGCCGGCTCGACGCGCCCCAGTTTGACCATGTCCGGTCAATTGCTGTCGTCGCCGTTGAAGGATGTGTGGTCGCTGTCGCGGCACATGGTCGGCCACTTCGTCGAAAACGTCGCCCCCTGCGGCACCCTGCCCGGCGACGCCA
>NZ_JOJF01000021.1:0-117211 GCF_000720265.1 Nocardia sp. NRRL WC-3656
TCTTTTGAAGGATCACGCGGTGACCACCCTCTATCCGGCTACGACACGCTCAGACATTTGCTGGCGTCCGGTCGTACACCATCCTGCTGGACTCAACCAAGGCGGGTCCGACTCAGGCGGCTGCCCCAGCCTCTACGCAACCGATCGAGGCACCTACATCGTGCAGGGATGGGAGACGACAACTGTTGGAACCGTTGAGATCCCGCATCTACTGCCGGCATTTGCGGAGCCGGAAACGTTCATCGGCTCAACGATGACCGACACCGGCCGCGGTACGTTCGCGGTGTCCGGCCGCCCGATCACCGAACCGGACGTGTTCAGCATGCTCACCTTGGCAGAGAATGAGACGGCGATCGAGGTTCCGAAACAAGTACGGAGGTACTACGGCAATGCTGCTGCGTCCCAATACTGAGCCGGACCTGTGGCCGAACCTGTTTCGGGAACTCACGCGGAGCGCCTTCCATCTCGAAGTTCGGGACGAATACCACGTACCCGACGAAGAATCCCGGGTACGGGCATTCCTGGCCGGCGAGCCGGCACCGTACAGCCGCACGCCCTGGCAAGACCTCATGCGAGAAACGACCGCCCGAGGCGTGACAGTGTCCCGGGTACGCGTGGTTACCGAACCGCATTCGGACTACCAGCGGTGGTTGCTGTCGGTTACCGGGTCCAACATCGATGCCGGCGAGGACATCCGATACGTACCCCGCCACATCGCTGGACAAGTACCGCCGGACGACTGGTGGTTGATGGATGCACAACGCGTGGTCTACAACCTGACTGATTCGGCCGGAGCGCCCGCCGGCGGCCTAGCGGTCACCACCGATCCCGAAATCGTCGAGTACTGCCTTCGAGTACGCGAACGTCTGTGGAAGCTCGCAATCCCGTATGCGGAGTACGCCAAGCAGTGACGAACGCAATCCATGAACAACGGCGAGCCCTCGGGGCGATCCTCCGAGGGCTTCGTCGCGACGCCGGCATGTCCGGCCGCCAGCTGGCCGCCCTGGCCGGCTGGCACGAGTCGGTGGTGTCGAAGATCGAGACCGGCGACAGAAGCCCGACAGAAGCACATTTACACGCCTACTGCGCCCACACCGGTAACGAGGACCAGCTGCCGGACCTCATAGCCACGCTGCGAAACGTCCAAGCCGCATATCTCGAATGGCGGAAGGTTCTCGGCACCGGTACGAAACGTCGCCAGCAGGAAGCGGTGAAGCTCGCCGAAGAGTCGAAACTGATGCGGATCTTTCAGCCGAACATCATCCCCGGCATCCTGCAAACCGCCGAATATGCGACAGCCGTCTTGCGCCGGTACATCGACTTCTACCAGGTACCTGATGACCTGGACGAGGGCGTGTCGAAACGGCTCGAGCGCCAGCAAATGTTGTACCGCGGCGATCACCGGTTTCATATCCTGGTGGCCGAGCAAGCCCTACACACCACTGTCGGCACAGACGCCGTAGTGCTCGGACAACTCGACCGGCTTCTAGCCATCATCGGGCTCCCCCGCGTCCTACTCGGCATCGTTCCGGCACAAGCCGAAGTACCGATGCAAACGACCAATTTCGTCATCTTCGATGAACGACTGACACTCGTGGAAGCTGTCACAGCCGAGTTGACGATTACTCAGCCGCGAGAGATCGCTGTGTACGGTCGATTGTTCGCTGACCTCGCCGAGCAATCCGTGACTGGAGACAGGTCCCGGGAGATCATCCGCCGCGCGATCGAGTCTCGGACGGCCGAAACACCGCGTCACCTTCCGCGCGTACCGTGGTGAAATGACCGAGACGAATCGCGGGCGGGTACGGACCGAGGCGGGGCATCGGCGGATTCGGGCCTTTGTGGACGGGCAGGTCGTCGCGGATACCATCCGTCCGCTGCTGGTCTGGGAGAGCCCCTACTATCCCGCCTACTATGTGCCGGTCGAGGACGTTCGCGCGGAACTGGTCGCGACCGGGTCGATCAAGCATTCCACCAGTCGCGGCGAGGGCGACATCTACGACGTGGTGATCGGCGGGAGCACCAGACCCGCTGCGGCCCTTCGCTATCCGGAATCGCCGATCCCGGAGCTGCGCGAGCACGTCCGCTTGGAGTGGGAACAGATGGATCGGTGGTTCGAGGAGGACGAGCCGATCTACGTCCATCCGCGCAATCCCTATACGCGCGTCGACATCCTCGCCAGTTCCCGCACGGTGCGGGTGGAGATCGGCGGAGAGGTTGTGGCGGAATCGAATTCGCCGCACATTCTTTACGAGACCGGACTCGTCCCGCGCTATTACCTGCCGCTGACCGATGTCCGGATGGATCTGCTCACGCCCTCGGCCACCACGACCAGCTGCCCCTACAAGGGCACCGCCGAGTACTACAACATCCGCATCGGCGAGACCGAATATCCCGATCTGGTCTGGTACTACCGCACTCCCCTGCCGGAGAGTCAGAAGGTCGCCGGGCTGGTCTGCTTCTACAACGAGAAGGTCGAGCTGTACGTGGACGGGGTCCGGCAGGAACACTCGACCCCGTTCAGCTGAATCACGGCGCTACCTCCGGCCCGCCGGCACAGGGCTTTCCGGACGCCTCCGATCTCCTCACACCGCGAGGACGGGCGGCAACTCCTCGGCGCGGCGATAACGCCCGGGAGCGAGGGTGTACTCGCGCTTGAACGCCTTGGCGAAGGCGAATTCGGAGCCGTAGCCGACCCGGCGCGCGACCGCCGCGATCGGCAGGTCGGTCTCGCGCAGCAGGCGCGCGGCGGTGAGCATGCGCCAGCGGGTCAGATACGCCAGCGGCGCTTCGCCGACAGTCGCCGCGAAGCGGCGGGCCAGGGTGGCACGGGAGACTCCCGCCACCGCGCTCAGCTCCGGCACGGTCCAGGCCCGCGCGGGTTCGGCGTGGATGGCGCGCAACGCGGCCGACACCGCCGGATCGGCAAAAGCGCCCGCCCAGCCGGAGGTTTCGGCCTGTTCGTACCAGGAGCGCAGGACGAACAGCAGCAGCGTATCCAGCAGCGCGGGTACGGCGGCGTCGGTGCCCGGCCGCGGTTCGGTGAGCTCGCCGACGAGCAGATCCACCGCGGCACGCAGCGCCGGGGAGCGGCCCGGATCGGCGGGTAGATGCAGGAAGTCGGGCAGTTGGTCCAGCAGCGGGTGGCTGCGGCTGCGGCTGACCTCGTACGCACCGCACAGCAGTGTCGTGCGCGCCCCCGGTCCGGGGAGTTCCCGTGGCTCCCCCGGCCTTGCCACCTCGGTGACCGCACTGTGCGGACTGTCCGCTATCACATGCGCCGCACCGCGTGGCATGAACAGCACATCGCCCGGCCCCATCACCACCGGCTCCGAATCCGGTGCCACCAACCAGCATTCACCCTGCAACACGATATGGAATCCGGCGCCCGGAACCAGCGGATACCGCCTCCCCCACGGTGCATGCCGCACGAACAGCCCGGAGGCGGGCATTCCGGTTCGCACCGCCGCCACCGTCTCGCTCAAGATATCCACACACTGCCCCACTCGGCCGATCTCACACCGCGACGATCACCAGCATGCTGACCGATCCGGCCACGGTCAACGCACCGGCATGGCGGCGCCCGGCTGTCACCGTGCGACGCCGACGCGCGGGCCCACTACGACCCGCCCGACGCCTTCCGGATCCCCGGCCGGCCACGCGAAACAGCGGAGGGCGGCCACCCGGAAAGGTGCCCGCCCTCGACGATCGCCCGGACCTACAACCAGGTGTCCAGGGTGGTGGTGGTGAGGAAGTGTTCGAGGTCGGCTCGCCAGGGGGCCGGGGTGGTCTTCTCGGGTTCGATGGCGGTGTACTGGCCGCGGTAGAAGAGCAGCGGCCTGCCGGAGTCCGTGGACTCCGACAGGGCCTGTACCCGGCCGATCACGATGTAGTGATCGCCGCCGTCGACGACGCTGTCCACCGTGCACTGGATCGTGGCCAGCGCGTCGTCCAGGACCGGAAGTCCCAGCTCCGAAGTGCTCCAGCCGATTCCGGCGAACTTGTCGGGCTCGCGGGAACCGAAGCGGGCACACACCTGTTGTTGTTCCTCGGCCAGGACGTTCACGCAGAACCGCCCCGACTGCTCGATCGCGGCCCAGGACCGCGAGCCCTTGGTCGGGCAGAACAGCACCAGCGGCGGGTCGAGGGAGAGGGCGGCGAAGGACTGACAGGCGAAACCGATCGGCGCCCGCTCGGCGTCCTCGGCCTCGGTGAAGGTGGTGATCACCGTGATACCGGTGCAGAACTGCCCCAGCACATTCCGGAACTGCCGGCCGTCGATCTCCGGGTATTCGCCCGTGGCGGTCATGGTTGTCGCCCTCTCCGCGCTCGCTACTTGAATCCCACCGTGAAGTCGTGACCCCACAGGCTCACCGCGGTGGATTCCCGCGCGATCCAGGAGTGGTCGTCGACTTCCAAACCCTCACAGCCGAATTCGATGTCGAATCCGCCGGGGGTCTTCATGTAGAACGACAACATCTTGTCGTTGATGTGCCGGCCGAGGGTGGCCGACATCTTGACCTTCTTGCGCAGCGCGCGATCGAGGCAGAGTCCGACGTCGTCGGAATTCTCCACCTCGACCATGAGGTGCACGATGCCGGTCGGATTCGGCAGCGGCAGGAACGCCAGCGCGTGGTGGCGGGGATTGCAGCCGTAGAAGCGCAGCCACGCCGGGTCGCCGTCGGCGGGCCGGCCGACGACCTGCGGTGGCAGCCGCATCGAATCGCGCAGCCGGAAGCCCAGCACATCCTGATAGAACGCCTGCGCTTCGGCATCGTCGTTGCAGGTCAGCACCACATGGCCCAGACCCTGTTCGGCGGTGACGAACTTGTGGCCGTAGGGGCTGACGAAGCGCCGGGCCAGGTACTGGGCGCCGTAGAACGCCTCGAGCGTATTGCCGGAGGGATCCTGGAAGCGGATCATGCCCTCGACGCGCCGCTCCGCGAGCTCGTCCTTGGTGCCCTCTTCGAAGGCGACGTCGGCCTTGGTCAGCGTCTCCCGAAGTCGTTGTAGCCCAGGGGCGTCGGTGACCTCCCAGCCGGAGACCTGCAGGCGGTCCTTCTCGCCCGGCACGATCACCAGGCGGGCGGGGAAATCGTCCATCCGCAGGTAGAGGGCGTCGGGATTGGGCCCGTCGGCCTCCATCATGCCGAGCACCTTGAGCCCGTACTCGCGCCAGGCGGCCACGTCGGTCGCCTCGATGCGCATATAACCGAGCGCACGAATACTCATCGAGCCTCCTTTGCTTTGCGGGACACCCGCACCCGGTCGGCCCGATGACCGGCTGCGCCATGGTAGGTCATCGGGCCTCCTTCACACCGAAGAGGAAATCGGTTGCCAGCCGGTTGAATTCGTCGAACTTCTCCAGCTGCGCCCAGTGCCCGCAACCGCCGAACACGTGCAGCTGCGCGCGCGGGATGGTCTTCAGCGCCACCAGCGCGCCGTCGAGCGGATTCACCCGATCCTCACGGCCCCAGATGAGCAGCACCGGCTGGCGCAGCTTGTAGGCCTCCCGCCACAGCATGCCCTTCTCGAAATCCGCACTGGCGAACGACTTTCCCATCGCGCGGGTCGCGGCCAGCGCTTCGGGCGTATTGGCCGAGGCGAAGCGCTCGTCGAGCAGTTCCGGCGTGATCAGCGACTGGTCGAAGACCATGATCCGCAGGAACTTCTCCAGATTGTCGCGGGTGGGCTCGACGTTGAACTTGCCCAGCGCCTTGACACCCTCGGTGGGGTCCGGGGCGAACAGGTTGGTGCTCAGTCCGCCCGGACCCATCAGCACCAGCTTGCCGGCCCGGTCCGGATAGTCGAGGGCGAAGCGCACCGCCGCGCCGCCGCCCAGCGAATTGCCCAGCAGGTGAACGCGGTCGGTGATGCCCAGGGTGTCGAGCAGATCCTTCAGCGCCGAGGCGCTGTGCACGAAGTACTGCGGGTGATCGGTCGGCTTGTCCGACTGCCCGAAGCCCGGCTGGTCCACGGCCAGCACGTGGAAGTGCTGCGCCAGCACCGGGATGTTGCGCGCGAAGTTCGACCACGACGAGGCGCCCGGACCGCCGCCGTGCAACAGCACGATGGTAGGGCCGTTACCCTCACCGGCCTCGTGGTAGTGCAGCTTCAGATCCGGGCGGACCTGGGCGAACTTCGAGGTGGACTCGTAGGTCAGCTCCGAAACGGCGGTCATCACACCATCCCGTCGGTGACCGGCAGGCCGAACGCGTGGGTGCCGTACATCATGTAGGCGCGCTCGGGATCGTTGGCGGCGTGCACGCGACCGGCGTGCGCGTCACGCCAGAACCGCTGCAGCGGAGTGCCGTTCGCGAGCGCGGTCGCACCCGAGCTCTCGAACAGCTTGTCGATCGAGGCGATGGCCCGGCCGGTGGCGCGGACCTGATCGCGGCGCGCAGCCACGCGCAGGTCGAACGGAATCTCCTCGCCGGCGACCAGGAGCTTGTACTCGTCGGCGACATTGCCCGACAGCTGGCGCCACGCGGCGTCGATATCGCTGGCGGCCTCGGCGATGCGCACCTTGGCGAACGGGTCGTCCTTGGCCTTCTCACCGGCGTAGGCCGCGCGCAGGCGCTTGCCCTGGTGCTCCACGTGCGCGTCCAGCGCGCCGTAGGCCATGCCGACGATCGGCGTGGAGATGGTGGTGGGATGGATGGTGCCCCACGGCATCTTGTAGACCGGATCGGTGTTCTGCTGCAGACCCGGCGCGGTCAGATCGTTCATGCTCTTGTAGCTGAGGAACCGGTGCCGCGGCACGAAGACGTTCTCCAGCACCAGCGTGTTGGAACCGGTGCCCTTGAGGCCCACCACGTTCCACACGTCGTCGATGCGGTAGTCGGTCCGCGGAACCAGGAAGCTGCCGAAATCCACCGGCTTGCCGTCCTTGATCACCGGACCGCCGACGAAGGTCCAGGTGGCGTGGTCGCTACCCGACGACCAGGCCCAGGAGCCGTTGACGATGTAGCCGTCGCCGCTCTCGGTCACCACGCCGGCGCCCATCGGGGCGTAAGAGGAGGAGATGCGGACCTGGGTGTCCTCGCCCCAGACCTCTTCCTGTGCCTGCTGGTCGAACAGCGCCAGATGCCAGTTGTGCACGCCGATGATGCCGGCCACCCAGCCGGTGGAACCGCAGGCGCTGGCGATCTTGCGGACGGTGTCGTAGAACACGACCGGATCGGCGGCGTATCCGCCCCACTGGCGCGGCTGCAGCAGCTTGAAGAAACCGGTCTCCTGCAGCGCCTTCATGGTCTCGTCGGGAATCCGGCGCAGATCTTCTGCCTCCTGCGCTTGTTCGCGCAGCTTCGGCAACAGCGCTTCGACCCGCTCGGTCACTTCTTGCGTCATCTCGGGGGCTGCTCCTGCCTGATCGAAATCGGAACGGTGTATCGGGTCGCATTCCGTTCTGCGGAACCGATACTTGTCTTGAGACTAGAACACGTTCTTATTTATGTCGAGAACGGGTGTTCATTGTCCCACAACGAACACCTTTGCCTGGTAGTCAACGGAATAGCTGGCGCTGAGCCGCTCAATTTTGTAACGTGTTCTAGTACTTCCAGAGGAGGGATGACGATGGCAGAAACCGCACAGCGGAGCGGGAAGGTCCGCGAGATCGACGTCGGCTCGACACCGACGCGGTACGCGCGGGGCTGGCATTGCCTGGGCCTGGCCGAGACGTTTCGCGACGGTAAGCCGCATGCCGTGCAGGCTTTCGGCACCAAACTCGTGGTGTGGGCCGACAGCAACGACGAGCTGAAGGTGCTCGACGCCTACTGCCGCCACCTGGGCGGCGATCTCAGCATGGGCGAGGTCAAGGGCGACTCCATCGCGTGCCCGTTCCACGACTGGCGCTGGGGCGGCAACGGCCGCTGCACCTCGATCCCCTATGCGCGCCGCGTGCCGCCGCTGGCCCGTACCCGCGCCTGGACCACCCTCGAGCGCAACGGCCAGCTGTACGTCTGGCACGACCACGAGGGCAACCCGCCGCCGGACGACGTCACGATCCCCTACATCGAGGGGCCCTACACCGATGCCGACGGCAACCCGGCGGAGGAGCGCAACAGCGACTGGACCCCGTTCACCTGGAACACGATGCTGATCGAGGGCGCCAACTGCCGCGAGATCGTGGACAACGTGGTGGACATGGCCCACTTCTTCTACATCCACTTCGCCTTCCCGACGTACTTCAAGAACGTCTTCGAAGGCCACGTGGCCACGCAGTTCCTCGAGACCAAGGGCCGTCCGGACATCGGCATGGCCGCCAAGTACGGCGGGGAGACGCTGCTGAAGTCGGAGGCGTCCTACTTCGGCCCGTCCTACATGATCAATCCGCTGACCAATATCTACGGCGGCTACCAGATCAAGGTCCAGCTGATCAACTGCCACTACCCGGTCACGCAGGATTCGTTCGTGCTGCAGTACGGCCTGTCGGTCGAGAAGCCCAAGGGCATCGACGACGAGACGGCGGAGAAGCTGGCCAAGTCCATGACCGACTTCTTCGGCGACGGCTTCCTGCAGGACGTGGAGATCTGGAAGCACAAGTCCAAGATCGACAACCCGCTGCTCTGCGAGGAGGACGGCCCGGTCTACCAGCTGCGCCGCTGGTACGACCAGTTCTACGTGGACGTCGCCGATATCGACCCGAAGATGGTGCAGCGCTTCGAATTCGAGGTCGACACCACCAAGGCCAACGAGCACTGGGAGGCCGAGGTCGCCGAGAATCTGCGGCGCAAGAAGGAAGAAGAAGAGGCGGCCGGCAAGACGGACCCTGCCGTCAAGCAGGAGGCGGGTGCCTGATGGTCTCCTGGGCCAAAGCACCCGATTTCGCGGACCGCCCGGAACGCCGGGAACAGGTGCGTGCCCAGACGGTCGTCGACAAGCAGCGCTATCTCGAAGACGGCCTGACGCCGGTGGCCTGCCGGGCATGCGGAGTGGAAGTCCTGGTCCGCAAGTCCTCCTCGCACCAGCGCTCGGTGCAGTGGACGGTCAGCCCGGCCGAACACTGCCCGGTCTTCGCGAAGCTGGCCGGGCCGGGGCGGCCGGATCCGTGCCCGGACCTGGAGAAGTCGATCCAGTATGCGATCGATGAGGGCATTCTGGCGATCGACGAGTAGGCAGCCGCGCTGCTCGGGCCCGCACACCGTATCCGACAGGGATTCGGTGGGCGGGCCCGAACTATTCGTGTGATCAGTCCAGCCGGAAGTCCGCGAAATCGAACCCGGGCGCGACTACGCAGTTCACCAGCACGTACTCATCACCGGCCGGGGTTGCGGCCTGGCTGACGCCGGCGGGGACCACGGCCTGCAGGAGCTGGCCTCGCTCGACGTCCGGGCCGAGAATCACTTCGTCGCCGCCGATGTTCAGCAGCAGCGGACCACCGCGCTGCCACAGCCAGATCTCGTCCGAGCGCACCGTATGCGGCGCGGAACGTTCGTGCGGCAGCAGCAGAAAGTGGATGGCGGTGGCGGATGCGCGCGGCCCGTCGTAGCCCTCTGGCTCGAATTCGACCGGGCTGCGGTAGGTTTCGCGGAACCAGCCGCCTTCTGGATGCGGTTGCAGATCCAGCGCCTCGGCCAGCGCGGGTCGTTCGGACATCGTCGCCTCCTGCACAGTTGTCGTCCCCCCGGATTGTGCGCGGCTACGGCCGACGCCGCGAACTCGGCGGCATGGCGCCGGCCCGCTCCCGCGGATCGGCGCAGACATTCCAGCCGCGGGTCATCGCGCGTCGCGCCCGACGCTGTAGGCCATCGCGACGTGAGTGAACAGAGTGGTGCGCTGTTCTCGGGCGGCGGCGTCGTCCGGTTCGAGCAGGCACTGCTGCGAGGTTCCGTCGTGGACCGCGACCACCGCGCGGCCGAGACCCTCGCGGTCGGTGACGGTGCGTCCGGCGCGGCTCAGCAGCGCCTCCAGGACCGGCAGCAGGGCCGCCACGATCGCGTTCTCCCGCGCGACCATCACCCGCCGCAGCGGCGGGTTGCGCAGGGCGTGGGCGGTGAATTCGGCGGTGATGCGAAACCACTTGTCGTCCAGGGGAACCGCCCGCAGCACCTGCTCCACACCGGCGCGCAGATCATGGACGTCGGCGCCGGTCTCCGACTCCAGCACTGCCGTCAGTTCGCGCAGCATCTCGGCCGATCGCAACTCCCACATCGCCAGGAACAGTTCTTCCAGCGAGCTGAAGTTCGAGTAGAACGCGCCCCGGGTAAATCCGGCGCGCTCACAGATCTTTTCGACCGTGCAGCGCCCGAAGCCCTCGTCGGCGAAGGCGTCGAAGGCGGCGTCGAGCAACCGCTGCCGAGTCTCGGCCCGCCGCTTGGTCATTCGCGGTTCGCGCGTGGCGGTGCCGCTCGGACCGGACCGGCCACGCCCGGGCTCGGATGAACGCCGGGCACCGAGGGACGTCACGAACGCTTCCTCTCCATGGACACGTGGATACACGAGTGTATCAACCTGCAATTCCGTGCCGACGATCGAAAAAACGCGGGGCGCGATAACGCGCCACCGATTGCCACGCACCGGGTGAGCCGACGGTTCCCCTTACGGCCGAGAGCAGCTTGTTCGCGACGCGGAATTCGCACCCACGCGGCTCGGCGTCGGTGCGCACCGGTATAGCAGCGGGCCGCGAACGTGGGAGCGTTCGCGGCCCGCTGAGCCCGATCGGTGCTGCCGTCAGCTGAGGTTGGTGCCCGACCAGCCGAAGTTGAAGGTGTGTCCCTTCGAGCTGCACTGCAACCCACCGCGTCCACCGGCGGTGCAGGTGGCGCCGCCGTAGTTGATGACGCCGCCGTAGTCGTAGCCGTCGGATGCGGGCCCCGAGTCGATGGAACGGCTGCCCGCGCGACCGAGCGGGCCGGTCAGCCCGAAGGTCGGATGCGCCGGCAGGAACGGCAGATCGATGGCCACATTGGTGATGGGAATTCCGAACAGGTTGGCGATTCCGGGGCTGATGTCACAGCCCACGTCACCGTTGGGATGCATCGAGCAACTGGCGTATCCAACACTGAAATACACCGTGTCGCCCACCAGATAATCCGCCGGATTCTGCATGGTGGGCCCGTTCGCGGCGACGAACGGCTCCGCACCTGCCACCGCCCCACCGGCCATCGTAATCGCGACGGCGGCAACGGATCCACCGATCAACGCCCGCATGTTCACAGCAACTCCTCTATTTGTCCGAACGATCACCCGAGAACAGAATTGCTTGCCGCGCAATGGTACAGCGCGTCCCAGACCCACTATTCGGATCGGTTCGGACCTCACGCGCGTTAACGGCGGAACACGAGAACGGGCCGCGAACGATTCACGTTCGCGGCCCGTCGATCTCGATACGCTTTAGGCGGAGGCGGTCTGTTCCCGCTGCAATTCCAGCGCGATGTCGATCAACTGGTCCTCCTGGCCGCCGACCAGCTTGCGCTTACCGGCGCGCACCAGCATTTCGGCCGCAGAGACGCCGTAACGCTCGGCTTGGCGCTCGGCGTGCTTGAGGAAGCTCGAGTACACCCCGGCGTAGCCCATCATCAGGGCCTGGCGGTCCAGCAGGCATTCCTGCGGCATGGCCGGGCGCACGACATCCTCGGCGGCGTCGGCGATCGCGAAGAAGTCGATACCGGTCTTGATGCCGATCTTGTCGGCGACGCCGACGAACGCCTCGACCGGGGTGTTGCCCGCACCGGCGCCGAAACGCCGCGCGCTGCCGTCGATCTGCTTGGCGCCGGCCTTCACCGCGTAGATCGAGTTGGCGACGGCGAGGTCGAGGTTCTCGTGGCCGTGGAAACCGACCTGGGCGTCGTCACCGAGTTCGGCGGCGACCGCGGCGATGCGGTCGGACACCTGGTCCAGCACCAGCGCACCGGCGGAGTCCACGACGTAGACGCACTGGCATCCCGCGTCTGCCATGATGCGCGCCTGCTTCGCGAGCACCTCCGGCGGCTGCGAATGCGACATCATCAGGAAGCCGACGGTTTCCATGCCGAGGTCGCGGGCGTAGCCGAAGTGCTGGATCGAGACGTCGGCCTCGGTGCAGTGGGTGGCGATGCGGACGATGGACGCGCCGTTGTCCTGGGAGATCTTGATGTCCTCCTTGACGCCCACGCCGGGCAGCATGAGGACCGCGATCTTGGCCTGCTTCGCGGTCTGCGTCGCGATCGTGATCAGTTCCTGCTCAGGGGTTTTGGAGAACCCGTAGTTGAACGAGGATCCACCCAGGCCGTCACCGTGGGTCACCTCGATCACCGGCACGCCCGCGGCGTCGACGGCCGCGACGATATCGCGCACCTCGGTGGCGGTGAACTGGTGACGCTTGTGATGGGAACCGTCGCGCAGCGAGGTGTCGGTGACGCGGACGTCGAGTTCCTGGGAGAACGGCTGCAATACGTAGTTCATGATCTGGTCCCTCCTAGACCCGAGCCGTGAGGATCTGTTCGGCCATGACCTCGCCCACCCGGGTGGCGGCGGCGGTCATGATGTCGAGGTTGCCGGCGTAGGGCGGCAGGAAGTCGCCCGCGCCCTCGACCTCCACGAAGACCGAAACCTTCGCCATCCCACCGGAAATCACGCTCGGCTCGTCGAACTGCGGTTCGTTGAGCAGGCGGTAGCCGGGCACGTACTCCTGGATGTCGGCGACCATCTTGTGGATGGATTCGCTGATCGCATCGGTGTCGGCATCCTCGGGAATGGCGGCGAAGATGGTGTCGCGCATGATCATCGGCGGCTCGGCCGGGTTGAGGATGATGATCGCCTTACCGCGCTTCGCACCACCGATGGTCTCCACACCCTTGCTGGTGGTCTTGGTGAACTCGTCGATATTGGCGCGAGTACCCGGACCCGCCGAGACCGAGGACACCGAGGCGACGATCTCGGCGTAGGGCACCTCGACCACGCGCGAGACGGCCGCGACGATCGGAATCGTCGCCTGCCCACCGCAGGTGATCATGTTGACGTTCGGGGTGTCGATATTCGCGCCCAGGTTCACCGGCGGCACGACCGCCGGGCCGACCGCGGCGGGGGTGAGATCCACCGCGCGGATACCGGCCGCCTCGTACTTCGGCGCGTATTCGCGATGTACGTAGGCCGAGGTGGCCTCGAAGAGCATGTCCGGCTTCTCCGGCAGCGCGAGCAGCCAGTCGGCGCCCTCGTGCGAGGTCTCCAGACCCAGCCCGCGGGCGCGCTTGAGCCCCTCACTGTCCGGATCGATACCGATCATCCAGCGCGGCTCGATCCGCTCCGACCGCAGCAGCTTGTACAGCAGATCGGTGCTGATGTTGCCGGAGCCGACGATCGCGGCTGTCACCTTCCCGTTGTCAGTCACTTGATCTCCCTCAGCTGAATGTCAAACGGACGGAACCGAGTCCAGCGAACTCGGCATGGAAGTCGTCACCCGGGCGGGCGTCGATGGCGCGGGTGCAGGAACCCGGCAACACGATGTCGCCGGCCTTCAACCGCACCCCGAACGAGGCGACCTTGCGGGCCAGCCAGGCCACCGCGATGGTCGGATCGTCGAGCACCGCGTCGCTGCGGCCCTGCGCGACGACCTCGCCGTTGCGGGTCAGAGTCGCGTCGATCGCCTTGATGTCCAAGGCATCCGGGGCCACCCGCTCCGGACCGAGCACCCAGCCGGCCGAGGAGGCGTTGTCGGCGATGGTGTCGCACAACGCGATATTCCAGTTCTTGATGCGGGTGTCGATCAGCTCGATCGCGGGGGCGTAGGCCACCGTCGCGGCGAGCACGTCGGCCTCGGTGCACTCCTCGCCGGGCAGATCCGCGCCCAGCACGAAACCGACCTCGACCTCGACGCGCGGGAACAGGTACTTCGACGTGTCGACCGGAACATCCTCGAACACCTGCATATCGGCGAGCAGATGGCCGTAGTCCGGTTCGTCGACGCCCATCATCTCCTGCATGGCCTTCGAGGAGAGCCCGACCTTGTGCCCGACCACCTTCGCGCCGTCGGCCAGCCGCTGCCGGATGTTGATGAGCTGAATCTCGTAGGCGTCGACCACATCGATCGCCGCATACCGCGTGACCAGCGGATCGATCGGCACCCGGTCTCGTTCGGCGACCGCGAGCTCCGCGGCCAGTTCATTCCGTACCGCGTCGGACAGCACGCTTGTTCCTTCCATTGGGGCGCTCGGTCTGGTGACCAGCCGGTGAGCGGATACAAACTGAAACGAGTTTTCCTGCATTTTCTCGTGTCAGCAGTCCCATCTGCCAGACCAATATAGACCGAACCTGATCCGATTCTATAACGTGTTCTACATGACTGATCGGGAATACGACGTGGTGGTGGTCGGCAGCGGCGCCGCCGGGATGACCGCCGCCCTCGCCGCCGCGCACCACGGCCTGCGTGCGGTGCTCATCGAGAAGGCCGCACACTACGGCGGTTCGACCGCGCGTAGTGGTGGCGGTGTGTGGATCCCCGGCAACAAGGCGCTCCAGGCGTCCGGCCGGCCCGATGACCGGGAGGAGGCCCGCCGCTACCTGCACAGCATCATCGGTGACGTGGTGCCGAAGGAGAAGATCGACGCCTACATCGATCGCGGCGCGGAGGCCTTCGACTTCGTTCTCGATCACAGCCCGCTCCGGATGACCTGGGTCCCCGGCTACTCCGACTACCACCCCGAGGCCCCGGGTGGCCTGGGCTCCGGCCGCTCCTGCGAGCCGAAGCCGTTCGACCTCAAGGTGCTCGGCGCCGAGGCGGCCAAGCTGGAACCGCCGTATGCGAAGGCCCCGCTGAACGTCGTGGTCATGCAGACCGACTTCGTCCGGCTGAACCTGATCCGCCGCCACCCGAAGGGCATGATGCGGGCCATGCGCGTCGGCGCCCGCACCTACCTGGCGAAATTCACCGGCAAGCACATCGTCGGCATGGGCCAGGCGATCATCGCCGCGATGCGCAAGGGCCTGATGGACGCGAATGTCCCGGTGCTGCTCGACACCCCGCTGACGAAGCTGATCACCGACGGCGACCGGGTCGTCGGCGTCGAGGCGACCATCGACGGCGAGCCGACGATCTTCAAGGCCCGCTACGGCGTGGTGCTGGGCACCGGCGGTTTCGAGCACAACGCCGAGATGCGCGAGCAGTACCAGCGCAAGCCCATCACCACCGAGTGGACCACGGGCGCGGCGGCCAACACCGGTGACGGCATCCGGGCCGGTATGGAGGTCGGCGGCGACATCGGGTTCATGGAGGACGCCTGGTGGGGGCCGACCATCTTCAAGGGCGGCAAGCCGTGGTTCGCGCTGGCCGAGCGCAATCTGCCCGGCGCGATCATGGTGAACGCCGACGGTAAGCGATTCGGTAATGAGTCCGCTCCTTACGTCGAGGCCGTGCACACCATGTACGGCGGCAAATGGGGTCAGGGCGACGGTCCGGGCGAGAACATCCCGGCCTGGCTGGTGTTCGACCAGCGCTACCGCAACCGCTACATCTTCGCCGGGCTGCAGCCGGGCCAGCGCTTTCCGTCCCGCTGGATGGAAAACGACAACATCGTCAAGGCCGACACCCTGGAGGAGCTGGCCCAGCGCCTCGGCGTGCCGGCGGACAATCTCGCCGCCACCGTCGCCCGCTTCAACGCCTTCGCGGAAAAGGGCGTGGACGAGGACTTCGGGCGCGGCAAGAGCCACTACGACCGCTACTACGGCGATCCGACGGTGAAGCCGAACCCGTGCCTGGCGGCCCTCGTGCAGGGCCCGTTCTACGCCGCCAAGATCGTGCCCGGCGACCTGGGCACCAAGGGCGGCCTGGTCACCGACACCGCGGCGCGCGTGCTGCGGGCGGACGGCAGCGTGATCGAGGGCCTCTACGCCGCCGGCAACTCCTCGACCCCGGTCATGGGCCACACCTACGCCGGTCCCGGCGCGACCATCGGACCCGCGCTGACCTTCGGTTATCTGGCGGTCATGGATATCGTCGAGAAGGCGCGCGAGGAGAAGGCCCCCACCGGCGCGGCGAGCAAGTAGAACCGTTCAGTGGGACATCCCCTACCGTGCGCCCGGCCCGGCCGAGACGAATGGAGCCGGGCGCACCGGGGACGCCCTCGGTCGCCGCGGGTGCGATCGCGACGTGGCGGAGTAAGGAAACATCATGCCGATTGACTTGAAAACCGCTCTGGGAGCGGAACTTCCGGCCCAGGAGTTCTCCTGGACGCCGTCGGATGTGCAGCTGTACCACCTGGGCCTGAGCGCCGGTACCCGCTGGACCGATCCGGGTGAACTGCGATATCTCGACGATCGGGAGCCGCAGGTGCTGCCGACCTTCGCGACCGTCGCACCGACGATGCGGGTCACCGAACCGCCGAAGGTGAGCTATCCCGGCGTAGAGATCGATCTGGCCAAGGTCGTGCACGGCAGCCAGGAAATCGTTGTGCACCGGCCGATTCCGGCCGAGGGCAAGGCGAGCAGCACCGGGCGGATCACCGAGGTGTGGGACAAGGGATCGGCGGCGGTGATCGCACACGAGACGGTGATCACCGGATCCGACGGGCAGCCGCTGTGGACGGCGCGTTCCTCGATCTTCGCCAAGGGCGAGGGCGGTTTCGGTGGTGAGCGCGGCCCGAGCACCAAGGCCGAACTGCCCGACCGGACCCCGGATTTCGAGGTCCTCACCCCGACACTGCCGCAGCAGGCGCTGCTGTACCGCATGTGCGGTGACCGCAACCCGCTGCATTCGGATCCCGAATTCGCCCGCGCCGCAGGCTTTCCCAATCCGATCCTGCACGGCCTGTGCACCTACGGTCTGGTGTGCAAGACCGCGACCGACACCGTGCTGGACTCGGACGCGAGCCGGGTGACCGGCTTCCGGGCGCGGTTCGCGGGAGTGCTCTATCCGGGCGAGACGATCCGGTCGCGGATCTGGCGCGAGGGTGACGAACTCGTCATCGGCGCCACCGTGGTCGAACGCGAGGACGCCCCGGTGCTGAGTGATGTGCGGTTGAGTTTCTCGGCCTGATCCCGGCTGCCCGCCGCCGAACGAGAAACCGCCCGACCGGCAGTGCCGGTCGGGCGGTTTCGTCTCATCCCGGTTCGCTGATGTTCCGGGTGGTGCCTGTCGGCGTCAGTCCGGGAAGCCGGTGGCGAACAGGCCGGCGATCGCGACGGAACAGATGACAGCGATGATCGGGATAATCCACATGCCATCAGACTACAAGGTGTAGTAGGAAACCACGACATCGCGTAGTAGGGCAAACACCCTGGTTGTGGGGTATATCACGCTCGTTCGACTACGTCGGTTCCGCCGAATCCGGAGCGTCCCCGCGCACTGTCAGGCCCTGCACGATCGCGGCGTACAGGACGATGACCAGCACGGGCGCGGCCAGCGGCAGCCAGGCCAGCCGTCCCGGAATCAGCGTTGCGAGCACCGCCGCGGCGGCGAATCCGAGCGCGCCGATCACCGAGGGCAGTGTGGTGGGAACCACACCCGCCGGGGCGTGCAGCGTGGCGGTGTTGAGCAGATAGGTGGTGGCGACCAGACCCGTCCCGGCGGCGGCCAGTGCCCCGGTATCGGCCCACGCCAGCGCACCGAGCGCGATCAGCACCGCCACCACCGCGACCGACCGGAACCACCAGCCCGCGACCACCGTCACGAACACCGGAATCGCGGCCCACGGCAGCACGATGCCCACCGCGGTGGTCAGCAGCAGCCCCGACAGCACGGCCAGAAATCTCGTCATCGCTTCACCCGCACCATTCGCCGATGTTCGGGCAGCAGGCGCATCGCCTGGTCGAGGCGTGCCCCCTCGGGCCAGGGCACGATATCCACACCGACCGTGCCCATGTCGCGGTACATCGCGGTGCGTTCCAACTGCCACATCCGGGCCAGCGTCGGATCCAGCCCGTCCTTGAACGGCGTGCCGCGCAACACGTCGACCACCACTACGGCATGTCCGCGTTTGCGCAGGTCGATCAGGGCCAGCGCGAATTCGGTGTCGAGCAGGGTCGAGAACGCGACCACGACCGCGCCGATCGGTACCGCCGTATGCGGGGCCAGGGTGCCGACATTGGGAATGTGCTCGTCGCCCACGCCGAGCACCGTGTCGATGATGCGATAGAACTGGCGGCGTCCGATATCGGGCCGCAGCCAGCGCGGCGCACGGCCCAGGCACACCACGGCGGTACGGTCGCCCGCCTGCAGCGCGGTCTGCGCGACCTGTGCGGCGCCGCGCACCGTCAGCTCCATCGAATCCGAGGCCGGACCCGGCGCCTGCAACGACGTATCCACCAGCACAACGACATCCGCGGCGCGATTGGTGAGCCGTTGGGTGACGTACAACCGGCCGCGACGCGCACTCACCGGCCAGTTGACGATGCGCAATTCGTCACCGGGAGCGTAGGCGCGAATATCGGCGTATTCCACGCCCGGACCGTGCCGGCGGGTCAGATGGGTACCGATCCGTTCCGGAAGCTCGGTGCGCGGCAGGCGCATTCGCTGTGGGTCCGCGATCGGATATACGTAGACCTCGCCGGCCACGACACTCGCCGCGGCCTGGGCCAGACCGGCCGGACTCAATGCCGTCAGCCGCACGGTCACCGGATAGCGGCCCCAGCGCTGCGTGGACAGTGCCAACCGCAGGCCCGCCGGAGCCGGTCCGGAATCGGACGACTCCTCCACGCGCACCTCGAGTCCGTTCGCCTCCTCGGGGCGACAGCGCAGCAGCGCATGCCCCTGTTCGACGAAGGCGGCGACCGCGAGTTCGACCTCCTCGGATTCGAAACACCGCAGCACTCCCCCGCCGTCGACCTGAATCCTGGTGCGCGACAACTGAATCGGCGCGGTCGCCAGCACACCCAGCATCGGCGCCGCGAAGACCGCCAGCTGCCAGCGCTCCAGCATGATCGCCGGCACCAGCGCGACCGCGGCGGCGACCGCCAGCATGTACACCAGTGGCGCGGGCCGCCAGCGCAGATCGACCTCGCTCGCCGAGGTGGTATCGCGATGTCTCATGTCACCGTCGCGCGCGGTACGGGCAGACGGCGGAGCAATTCGGAGATGACATCCTCGCCGCGGATCCGGCGCACCCACATCTCCGGGCGCAGCGTGATCCGGTGCGCCATGGCCGGAACCGCCAGCGCCTTCACATCCTCGGGGATCACGTAGTCGCGCCCCAGCAGCAGCGCCCGGGCGCGCGCCATCTGCACCAGATCCAGTTCGGCGCGGGGGCTCGCACCGACCTCGACCTGCGGATGACCGCGGGTGGCGGCGGCCAGGGCGACCACATACGTCACCACATCCGGGTGGACGGTGACGAATTCGACCGCCTGGCGCATCTCCACCAGACCTTGCGCGTCCACCACCTGACCCACCTGCGGGGTGACCGCGCCGCGTTCGAGCCGGCGGCGGATCATCTGGGTCTCGTCCTTCTCCGACAGATATCCCAGCCGTAACTGCATGGCGAATCGGTCCAACTGGGCCTCGGGCAGCGGATAGGTGCCCTCGTACTCGATCGGGTTGTCGGTGGCCAGCACGATGAACGGCTGTGGCAGCGGGAAGGTTTCGCCGTCGATACTCACCTGCCCCTCGGCCATCGCCTCCAGCAGTGCGGCCTGCGTCTTGGGCGGTGTGCGGTTGATCTCGTCGGCGAGCAGCATGTTGGTGAACACGGGCCCGCGGCGGAAATTGAACCGCCCCGAGGCCATGTCGTAGATGGTCGAACCGATCAGGTCCGCGGGCAGTAGATCCGGGGTGAACTGCACGCGCGTGAAGTCCAACCCCAATGCGGTGGCGAAAGATCGGGCGATGAGCGTCTTACCCAAGCCCGGTAGGTCCTCGATCAGGACGTGGCCGCCCGACAGCACCGCGACCATGATCAGCTGCAGCTCATCGCGCTTGCCGACCACGACGCGGGCGATCTCCCGCAGCACCGCATCGGTGCGTTTGATGGTCACATCCAAAGGTGTCGTCATATCCGATCTCGCACTAGTTCCAACCCATTTCACATGTTCTGCAAGCGGCTCACATGCTCTGCAAGCGACGTAGAATCTCGTCCAGTGCGGCCCGGCCCGGCGCGCGCGAGGTCTGATCACGCGGCGACGAATTGGCCGGATCCACCCAGCGCCACAGCTCCGGACCGAACTGCAGCCGTCCGGCGGCCTCGGTGGCCTTGCGGTTCTTCGCGATCCGATGCCCGCTGGACAGTTCGAACTCCTTGGCCAGCAGCGGGCGCAGATAGCGATCCCAATCGGCCCGGGTGCCGTCGGCACGGGTCGCGAGCATCTGTGCTCGCGCGTGCCAGCGGCTCAGCATTTCGGCCGGGCCGTTCTCGAAGTCGTGGTCGTCGAGGTCGGCGCGGGCCTGGGCCCGAGAACGCGCGACCAGCGACCACAGCAGTAGTGCCAGGGCCCCGAGTACCGGCACCCCGACCAGAATCGGCAACATCTCGCGCTGGTTGCTCAGGCCGACCAGCTCGATCAGCGCGATCATCAGCACCGCGCCGACCACGATCGTCATCCGGGTCACAGCCGCGCCCCCTGCAGATCCGCCAGCACGATGCGCAGCAGTTGTTCAGCGCGCATGCGCTGCCATTCCAGGATCGAATGCGGGCTGAACCGGGCCTCCTCGAACAGCGTCACGAGTTCGCGGGCCGAGGCGTCGTGCAGGACACCGCGATCGAAGGCCCGAGCCAGCACCTCCGAGGGGGTATCGGAGATCAGTGGCGCCACCTCGCGAGCCTGCGCCAGACCGCTTTCCATCGCGACGTAACAGGCGATGATCGCGGCGCGCGCGTCCTTGCCCGAGGCCATCATCGCGGCCAGGCCCATCTCGGCGACCTGCGCCAGCGAGACCGGCGCATCGGCGGCCACGGGTGGGGGCAGCAGCGCCGGCGCGCCCCGACGATCCCGAGCGCCGAAGGCCACCACGCCGAGACCGAGGATCGCGACCGCCACCAGCACCGCGGCGCATGCGCCGACGAACAGCAGGGCGTGACCGCTCAGCTCCGGGCTGCCGGAGAACGGCTGGGTGGTCGGCGGCGCGGTGGTTTCGGGCTGCTGTGCGGTGGCGGGCGGATTCGATCGCGGCGCGGCGGCTTCCTCGCGCCCACCGGCGAGCAGATACACCGCCCAGACGATCGCGGTCAGCACGGCCGCGACCGCGGTGCCGATGAGGACCACGATCCCGAACCGGCTCAACCGGAACGGCTGCCGCTTACGGTCACGGTCGACCTCGGCCATCGCCAGCGGCAGGTGGTGCTGGCTGGTCAGCACCCCGGCCAGCAGGATCACCACCGACACCAGCGACAGCACCGGCATGAGTGCCACCGTCACCGCCGAGGGCGGGGACGGTGCATGCGGACCGCCGGTACCCGGCAGGTATCCGCGCAGCGCCAAGACGACGCACGCCATCAGTGCGATCAGCCCGATCGCACGTGGTATCGCCGTTCTCACCCCGGCCACGGGCCTCTCCCAGAAAACATCCGAACTGCGCAAACAGGCACATCGTTACATGCCGAACGGTCCGTGAGGAGGGAAATCGTGACACCGGACGGTGACCGATCCGGTCTATGCCCCTAGCCGCCAGTTGACAGCCGAAGAAACTGTGACCACGCACAGCATTCGGGCTCGTCGACGGCACGTCCGTCCAAACGAACGCACTTCACTTCGGTGGACGCCGACGGGTGCTCGGTCACCGCGCTCCGCGACTCGGCCGACTCGACGACGCTCGCCGGGCGAGCGCCGGGCAACCGGCCCAGCCGGCTCGCGGTGCGGTCCAGATCCGGGGCGGCGGCGACGTCGCGGATCAACTCCGGCAGCGGAACCTCGGCGTAGAGGGTGAGTGCCAGATCGGCGTCGTAGAGCACGTCGACGAGGTTGACGAACCGCGTCACCGCGTCGACCGGAACCCGCCGCAGCGGCGGCACCGCGCACAGGACCCAGCGCCGGTAGGTGTGGGTGAGGGTCAGGAAGTCGATGGCCGACAAGGGCTTCGCGCAGATCTGGTCGAAGTCGACCACCAGCAGGTCCGCCTCCGCGGTTCGTGCTCGGAGCCGGAGGTGCGCGATCGGCACCTCGGCCGGCCGGTCGGCGCCGGGCCGGCGCCCGCGCACATAGCGCCCGCTCGCGAATCCGGTCCGGGGATGGTCCCCGCGGGCACGGTAGTCCTGCGGCCCGTCGACCGCGAGCACGGCCAGATGCGCACGCAGCAGGGCGATGGCAGGTTCGAATTTCGCGTGCGTCAGCGGATTGGGCAGCAGCTCCTCGGGCGGATAGTTCGAGGTCGCCACCAGCACGATGCGGCGCGCGAACAGGGCCTCGAGCAGCCGGGTGATCAGCATGGCGTCGCCGACGTCGTGCACGTGGAATTCGTCGAAACAGATCAGTTCGGTGTCGCCGAGTACTGCGTCCAGCGCGGCCGGCAGCGCGCCGGATTCGGCGATCGCCATATGAAGCCGCGCGAAGAACTGGTGAAAGTGGAAGCGGCACTTACGTGTCGAATCCACCCGATCGAAGAACTCGTCCATGAGCATCGTCTTGCCGCGGCCGGGACGACCGTGCAGATAGACCCCGTGCGGGACAGGCCGCGGGAACGACCACCGGCGCCGGCCCCATCGCCGGGCCACCGTGGCCAGTGCCGCCGCGGCTGTGCGCTGAGCGTCATCGAGAACCAATCCGTCCACGGTCTCCACCCTCCTGAGGGCTCTACACCCGTAGAGCACCTCTACACTTGTAGAGGATGATCCGGTGGGAAACGAGAGAAGGTGACGATGTCCACACGTCCAGCGGGTGAGATGGGTGCGACGGACCGGCGCGGACTCATCGTCGGCACGGCGATCGACCTGATCGCCCGCCAGGGGCTGCGGGCGCTGACTCATCGGGCGCTCGATACCGAGGCCGGCTTGCCACCCGGGTCTACCTCGTACTACTTCCGCACCAAGCGAGCACTGATCGAGGCGATCGTCGACGCGATCACCGAACGATCGCGCACCGATTTCCGCGCCGCCGACCTACCGGCCTCGGACCCGGACGACATCGCCGCCGCGGTCGCCGCGTGGCTGGACAACCTACTGGCGCAACGCCGTAACCATCTGATCGCCCGCCACATGCTGATCACCGACCTGCTCGGCGACCCCGACCTGCATCCCCGCCTGGTCGCGAGCCTGTTCTCCCATCGGCACGCCCGTGAGCTGTTCCGCGCGCTGGGCGCCACCGACCCCGACACGGCCGCGTCCGATTACATCGCCGTCATCGAGGGCTTGGTCTTCGACCGATTCGCCGGTGCGCGAACAGGTTTGGCGGCCGGAACAGCGCGGAGTGTCGAACAGCTGGCCCGCCCGCTACGAGCACAACTGCGCGCGGGGGCCGAATAGCCGGCGTGTCCGGCCCGTTCATGCCCCACGGGCGCCCGGATCAGGCCGCGGTCAGTACCAGTCCGGAGGTCGGCACACCGGTGCCGGCGGTGACGACGATGTTCTCCAGGCCCTCGACCTGGTTCACCGAGCTGCCGCGGATCTGGCGCACTCCCTCGGCGATGCCGTTCATCCCGTGGATGTAGGCCTCGCCCAGCTGGCCGCCGTGGGTGTTGAGCGGCAGCCGGCCGCCGATTTCGATCGCCCCGTCGGCCACGAAATCCTTGGCCTCGCCGCGACCGCAGAAGCCCAGCTCCTCGAGCTGCATCAGCACGAACGGAGTGAAGTGGTCGTAGAGAATGGCCGCCTGCATATCCTCCGGCCGCAGTTCGCTCTGCGCCCACAGCTGGTCGCCTACGAGGCCCATTTCCGGCAGGCCGGTCAGGGCGTCGCGGTAGTAGCTGGTCATCACGTACTGGTCCGCACCCGACCCCTGGGCCGCACCGGCGATCAGCGCGGGCTTGTTCGGCAGGTCCCGGGCACGCTCGGCACTGGTGACCACGATGGCGACCCCGCCGTCGGTCTCCTGGCAGCAATCCAGCAGATGCAACGGTTCGGCGATCCAGCGCGAGGCCTGGTGGTCGTCGAGCGTGATCGGCTTGCCGTAGAAGTGGGCCGCCGGATTCACCGCCGCGTGCTTGCGGTCGGCGACCGCCACCCGGCCGAAATCCGCACTGCTCGCGCCGTATACGTGCATATAGCGCCGGGCCACCATGGCGACCTGCGCGGCCGGAGTGCCCAGGCCGTGGGTGTAGGAGAATGCGTTGTCCACACCCGACGAGCTGGGATTGCCGGTCGCCAGATGAGTGGCGAACTGCCCGAAGCGATTTCCGGACCGCTCGTTGAACGCGCGGTAAGCCACCACGACATCCGCGACTCCGGTGGCGACCGCCATGGCGGCCTGCTGCACGGTCGCCGCCGCCGCGCCGCCGCCGAACGGGATGTTGCTGAAGAACTTCAGGCTCGGGATACCGGTGGCCCGCGCGACCGCGGCCTGGGTGTTGGTATCCATGGTGAAGGTCGTCAGGCCGTCCACATCGGCGGGCGTCAGGCCGGCGTCGGCGAGCGCGGCGGTGACGGCCTCGGCCGCCAGGCGCAGCTCGCTGCGGCCGGAGTCCTTGGAGAAATCGGTGGCGCCGATGCCGACGATGGCGGCGCGGCGGCTCAGACCCGTCACTGGCGTGCCTCCTGCAGGGAGATAACGGCTTTCGCCGTGATGTGGTCGCCGAGGCTGTCCTTGCCGACCACGTCGATGGTGATGTCCGCGCCGTCCACGGCCGCCACGGTTCCATTGAGCGTCAGGGTGTCGCCCGCGTACAGCGGCACACCCAGGCGCAGGGCGATGGATTTCACCACCGCCCCCGGCCCCGCCCAATCGGTGACGAAACGCTGCACCAGACCGGTGTCGGTGAGGATGTTGACGAAGATGTCCTTGGACCCGCGCTCCACGGCCTTGTCGCGGTCGTGGTGCACGTCCTGGAAGTCGCGGGTGGCCAGGGCGGTGGAGACCACGAACGTCGGGTCGGCGTGAATCACCAACTCGGGCAGAGTGGTTCCGACCTGCACGGCGGTCGGCTGAATCGTGGATGTCATCGCACGGCCTTCCAGTAGGGCACGGTGTTGTCGTCGTCGAGCTGCTGGAAGCCCACTTCGACGGGCAGGCCCACCTCGACCTCGGCGGGGTCGATGCCGCGCAGCTCACCGAGCATGCGCACGCCCTCCTCGAGTTCGACCAGGGCGACGACGTACGGCACCTGACGGCCGGGCACCTTCGGCGCGTGGTGCACCACGAAACTGAAGACGGTGCCGCGACCGGAGGCCACCACGTAGTCGGACTGTTCGGTGTGGTCCTTCCACAGCGCCGGAACCGGCGGATGCTGCAACGATCCGTCCGGGCGCTGCTGGATCCGCAGCTCACCGAGTTCGGTTCCGGCCCAGAAGAATTCGGTGTCCTTGGACACGGTGGGCCGGACCCGCTTCGCCAGATCCTCCGCCGACACCTCGCCGGGTTCGGTGGCGGCGGACTCGGCCGCGCCGGGTGCGAACTTCAACATCCGGAACAACATCTCGGTGACGGGTTCGTCGTCGACGTACCAGGTCAGCAGATAGGTCGCGAACCAGCCCTCGCCGAGGCCGGTCCGCTTGGGCCCCACCAGTTCTCGCAGTCTGGTCCGCGCCACCGGGCGCTCGCCGGGGCGCAGGTAGCGGTGGTAGGTCTGCTCACAGTTGGTCGCCACCACCGACGTGTAACCGGCGGCGTCGAGCAGATCGTTGACCGCGTTCATCGGGTCGTCGGCGGGCCGTGAGCCGTGCAGACCGGGCATGGTCCACACCTGGGCCATGGCCGGCGGTGCGACGATGCCGGGATGTCCGGCGGCGCGGGCGGCCTCGTCGTCGACGTAGATCGGGTTGGCGTCGCCCAGCGCCTCGACCCAGTTGTTGATCATCGGCTGGTTCACCGGGTCGCGGCCGAGGCGCGGAGCGGACTCGCCCAGCTGCTGGATCTTCTCGCCGGCGGCGCGGATCTCTTCCGCCGTCATGGTTTCCGACACGCGAAAACTCCTATCTCGGTACGCGGGGCAGGCGCAGGCCCATCTGCGCGATCAATTCGCGCATGACCTCGTTGACGCCGCCACCGAAGGTCACGACCAGGTTCTGCTTGGTGCGTTTGTCCAGCCAGGTCAGCAGTTCCGCGGTGGCCGGATCGGCCGGATCGCCGAAGCGCCCCACGATCTCCTCCGCCAGCCGGCCCGCCTCCTGCAGCGCCTCCGTGGAGTACACCTTGGTCGCCGAGGCGTCGGCGATCACATCCCGCTGATCGGAATCGGGGCGCTCCATATTCGAGGCGACCTGCCAGTTCAGCAGTTCGTTGACCCGCACCATGGCGTGCAGGCGGCCCAGCGCGCGCCGCACCTCGGGCTCCTCCAGGACACCCTGGCGCCGCGACCAGTCACGCACGCGCTCGTAGAGCTGCTCGATCTTGCCGGACGGTCCCAGGCTCACCCGCTCGTGATTGAGCTGGGTGGTGATGAGCTTCCAGCCGCCGTTCTCCTCCCCGACCAGCATTTCCGCCGGCACGCGGACGTTGTCGAAGTAGGTGGCGTTGGTGTGATGCGCGCCGTCGGCGGTGATGATCGGCGTCCACGAGTAGCCGGGATCGGTGGTGTCCATGATCAGGATCGAGATGCCCTTGTGCCGGGACTCGACCGAACCCGTGCGCACCGCGAGCCAGATGAAATCCGCCTCGTGCGCTCCGGTGGTGAACACCTTCTGCCCGTTGACGATCCAGTCGCCGTTGGCGTCGCGCACCGCCGAGGTCCGCAGCGCGGCCAGGTCGGTGCCGGCGTCCGGCTCGGAATATCCGATGGCGAAATGGATGTCACCGGTGAGGATTCCGGGCAGGAACTTGCGCTTCTGCTCGTCGGTACCGAACGACTGCAGCGCCGGGCCGACGGTCAGCAGCGTCACCAGCGGCACCGGCACATCGGCGCGGACCGCCTCGTTGTAGAAGATCTGCTGTTCCAGCGGGCCGAAGCCCTGGCCGCCGTACTCCTTGGGCCAGCCCACGCCCAGCCACCCGTCGCGGCCCATTCGCTTGACCACCGCGCGGTAGGCGTCGCCGTGGCGGTTCACCGCCATCTCGGCCTCCTCCTCGGGAGTGACGAGATCGGCGAAGTAGGCGCGTAATTCGTCGCGCAGCTTGTGCTGTTCAGCGGTCAGATCGATGTACATCTGGCTCCCAACCGGTCCAGCCGGAACGACGCACCGCCGAGCCAGCGGGCGATGTCCTTGGCTTGTGAGTAGTAGCGGTGCAGCGGGTGAGTCACATCGACGCCGATGCCGCCGTGCAGGTGATGGCACCGCTGCATGGCCGCCGGCAGCTCGGAGGCCACGCAGAACGCCAGCACATCGAGGTCGTCATCGACACGTGCAGTGTCCTTGGCGCCACCTCCGGCGTCGCGGGTCGCAGCCCCCGATGGCTCGGTCCTTCCCTCCTTCGCTCCTCCGCTTCGCTCCCCCGCTCCGTCAGTCCAGGCCCGAGCCGGGCTGCGACCTACATACTGCGCCAGCGACCAGTTCGCGGATGTCGCGGCCACCTGCAAGGCGCGCGAGACCACGTAGACGTCGGCGATTTCCTGTGCGACAGCCTGGAATTCGGCCAGCGGGCGGCCGAACTGCTGCCGGGTCCGCAGGTGTTCCGAGGTCAGCGCCAGCACGCCTTTGAGCAAACCGTCGGCGACCGCCCCGAGGGTGGCCAGGGCGATGCGGTGCAGGTCCTCCAGTGGGATATCCAGCAGTTGCGCCGCCGGAATCACCGTGTCGTCGAAGGCCACCGAGAATTCCGGCGCGCCCGTGGAACTCGGGCTCTCGGTGCGGGTGATGCCGTTCGCGTCACCGTCGACGACCGCGATACCGCGATCGGTCGGCACCAGAATCCACTGTGCCTGTTCCGCGTACGGCACCGCGATCTTGCGGCCGGTGATCCGCACCGAATCGCCGTCGGCCACCGCCTTCGTCTGCGGTTCGGCGACGAACGGGGCGCCCGGTTCGTGCAGTGCCGCGGTCAGGATCGCGCCCTTGGCGACGGCGGGAAAGACCTTGGCCGCCAAGTCGTCTCCGACGTGGCCGACCAGCGGCAGTACGCCGAATCCGAGGGTCGACAGCGCCGGCACCGCCACCGCGTCGGTCGCGAGTTCGGTCAGCAGGGTCGAGACCTCGAGCAGTCCCATCCCGTCGCCGCCGTGCTGCTCCGGCAGCGGCAGCGCCAGCAGCCCGCTGTCGACCAGCGCGGGCCACAACGCGAGATCACGCGCGCTGTCGTGTTCGAGCAGGCTCACGACGACTTCGGCGACCGCGTCCTGACTCTCGTCTCTGGTGAAGTCCAATTCTTTTGCTCCCTGTCGGATGTGGGCTGCTCTGGTGGCCCCGGCCCTGCGGTATCAGCCCTTCGATTCGCGCGGCAGCCCGAGAATCCGCTCACCGGCGACGGTCAGCAGGATCTGTTCGGTGCCGCCGGCGATCGACAGACAGCGAGTGAGCAGGAATTCCTTCACCACGTCGGTATCCAGCGCACCGGCCGTGCCGGACAGTTCGACCGCGAATTCGGCCACTGCCTGCCGGTGCCGGACGCCGACCAGTTTGCGGACGCTGCTCTCCGCCGCGGGGTCACCGCCGGACAGCAATTTCGCGGCCGCACGCGCCTCCAGCAACGTGCCTGCCACCGAATCGGCGACCAGCGCGCCGAGGCGATCGGCGACCACCTCCGCACCCGGGCCTGTGGTGGGAGCTGCCGTGATCAGGGCCTCGAGCTCGTCGCCGATTCCCTTGCCGCCCATGGCCACTCGCTCCGCCGAAAGCGTGGAACGAGCGATGCGCCAGCCGTTGCCGAGCTCTCCCACCAGGCAGTCGTCGGGGACGAACACGTCGTCGAGGAAGACCTCGTTGAAGCGCGCCTCCCCGGTGATCTCGACCAGCGGCCGGATCTCGAGCCCCGCACTCTTCATGTCGACCAGGAAGTAGCTGATGCCCTTGTGCTTCGGTGCGGCCGAATCGGTGCGCGCCAAGCAGATTCCCCACGTGGCACGGTCGGCGAGCGAGGTCCACACCTTCTGGCCGCGCAGCTTCCAGCCGCCCTCGACCCGCTCGGCGACGGTGCGCAGCGCCGCGAGATCGGAGCCGGCGCCCGGCTCCGAGAACAGCTGGCACCAGATGACCTCACCGGTCAGCGTGGGCAGCGCGTAGCGCTCGATCTGCTCGGGCGTACCCCACTGCAGCAGGGTCGGAATCGCCCAGTTGGCGATCGCCAGATCCGGCAGCTCGATTCCGGCCTTACGGATCTGATCCTCGATGAGACTGCGCTGAATCGGGTCGGCGTCGCGACCGTAGGGAGCCGGCCAGTGGCAGGCCAGCAGTCCCGCCTCGGCCAGTGCGCTGCGCTGCTCTCCGGCGGGCAGCGCGGCGATACGGGCCAGGTCGGCGGCCAGCACAGTCCCCTCGGCCGTGTCCAGACCCGCTGCCTCCCATGCCGATCCGCCTTCGGCGTCACCGAGGTCGACCGACACGTTGCGCCGCACTCCGGCATGCGTCAGTTTCGCCACCTCGGCCCGCCAGTGTGCCGAACCGCCCAGCAACGCCCGCAGCGCGGTCGCGCGCCGCAGGTACAGGTGCGCGTCATGCTCCCAGGTGAAGCCGATACCGCCCAGCACCTGGATGCAGTCCTTGGCGTTCTCCACGGCGGCGTCCAGCGCGATCGCCATCGCGACGGCGGCGGCCAGTCGCAGTTCGCCACCCCCCGCATCGGTAGATCCCGCCGCGGTCGCCGGATCGGCCGCTGCCGCCGCGTCCGCCGCCACGGCGCGGGTCTGTTCGGTGCGGCACAGCATCCAGGCGCAGATGTGCTTGATCGCCTGGAATTCGCCGATCTTGCGGCCGAACTGCTCCCGGACCTTGGCGTAGTCGACCGCCGTCTCCAGGCACCAGCCCGCGATCCCCGCGGCCTCGGCCGCGATCAGCGCGGCCACGAGATCGCCCACCGCGTAGGGCGGTTCGAAGATGTGCCCGGCCGGCACTGCGACGCCTGCGCAGACCACGCGGGCCAGCGGAGTGCTGGGGTCCAGGGGCTCGAGCGCTTCGACCGTCACGCCCGGCGTGCCCGCCGGCAGCAGGCACCACAGCTCGCGGTCGCCGGAGCGTACCGGCAGCAACAGCGCGGTCTGCTCGTCGGCGCCGAGCACGGTCTCCCAGGTGCCGGTCACTTCCAGCGCGTCGGTTGCGTTGTGCGACAGCACAACAGGCTCGCCCAGGGCGATACCGCAGGGCGTATCCTCGTCGAGGGTGTCGCCGGCAACGAGGCCGGCCAGCGCGGTAGCCGTCACCGGTCCGCCCACGAGATCATGCGCCGCCTGCTCGATCAGCACGGCCAGATCGCTCACGCAGCCGCCCGCGCCGCCGGCCTCCTCGGGAACCGCGACGCGGAAGATGCCGAGGCCCACCAGGCCCGGCCAGAATTCACGCCAGTACCCGGGCGCGCCACTGCGCATTGTTGCAATCGGGTGCACCGCTGCGGCCCATCCGCGCATCGACTCCTGGACGGCTTTATGCTCGTCAGTGGTGGCGATGGTCACACTCCATACCGCCTTTCCGGCGTGACTCCCACACCTAGAACATGTTCTAATGTGACGGTCGGGCGTAAGTCAAGGGGCGTCCGTCGCCGCCGCTGAACTACGCTCGTCGGCCACCGGAACCGACGTGCGTGCAGGAAAGGACTTTCACGAATGGCCAGTCCCTCCCGAGAGCAGGCAGCCGACTCGGGTGCGCAGAACGGAGCCCGCAATCGCGCGACGGTCAGCACCCTCAGCGAGGACGAGCTGAGCTCGGCGGCCCAGCGCGAACGGCGCAAGCGGATCCTCGACGCCACCCTCGCGCTCGCCTCCAAGGGCGGTTACGACGCGGTGCAGATGCGCGCGGTCGCCGAACGCGCCGACGTCGCGGTCGGCACGCTGTATCGGTACTTCCCCTCGAAGGTGCATCTGCTGGTCTCGGCACTGGCCCGGGAATTTGAGCAGTTCGACAGCAAACGCAAGCCGCTGGCCGGGCAGACCCCGCAGGAACGCATGCACGTGATGCTGACTCAGGTCACCCGCGCCATGCAGCGCGATCCGCTGCTCACCGAGGCCATGACGCGAGCGTTCATGTTCGCCGACGCCTCCGCGGCCGCCGAGGTCGACCGGGTCGGCAAGGTGATGGACCGCTTCTTCGCGCGGGCCGTGAACGAGGGCGAGCCCACCGAGCGCGATCTGGCCATCGCCCGCGTCATCAGCGACGTGTGGCTGTCGAATCTGGTGGCGTGGCTCACCCGGCGCGCCTCGGCGACCGATGTGGCCGAGCGCCTCGACCTGACCGTCGACCTCTTGCTGGGCGAAAAGTCCTGAGCGCGCGGCAGGGAGCGGATTGCCGGACAATGTAGGTCCGGCGTTCGAAACCTGCCTGGCGAGCTCGTGTAAACAGCACGTATCACTGCGCCAACACGCGGGCAAACCTGACCCAGTAAAGTTTCTCGCGCCCTGAAAAATCTCCTCCGATCACTAGGTTGGATGCGTGAGCGCACAGGATCTGCCACACGAACTTCGCCGTGCCTTGTCGGCCGTAGCCCGCGTGCCGCGGCTATTGGTCGCTTCGGACTACGACGGGACAATCGCGCCCATAGTCTCCGATCCGGCAAAGGCCTATCCCCATCGGGAATCGGTCAGCGCATTGCGTGCGCTCGCCGGCCTGACGACCACTACTGCGGCCGTCATCTCCGGCCGCGCGCTGCGAGATCTCGCGGCGCTTTCCCGGCTTCCCGTCGAGGTGCAGTTGATCGGAAGCCACGGCTCCGAATTCGATGTCGGCTTCGTGCACGCCATCGACAACGACGCCAAGCAGTTGCTGACCGAGGTGCGCCACGCCCTGGCCGCCATCGCCGACGACAATCCCGGCGTCACCGTCGAGGCCAAGCCGGCCAGCATCGCGCTGCATGTGCGCAACGCCACTCCCGAGGTAGGCCGGCGTGCGCTGCAGCAGGCCCGGCAGGGCCCGGCGAGCTGGGTCGGCATCCAGGTCACCGAGGGCAAGGCGGTCATCGAACTGGCCGTCATCCAGACCGACAAGGGCGCGGCTCTCGACATCATCCGCCATCAGGAGGGCGCCTCGGCCGCCGTCTTCTTCGGTGACGACGTCACCGACGAGAAGGCCTTCGCGCGGCTGTCGGGGCCGGACATCGGCATCAAGGTGGGCGACGGCGAGAGCCTCGCCGAGTACCGGGTGCCCAGCACCGAGGAGGTCGCCAAAGCTTTGGCGTTCCTGCTCGAGGAGCGCCGCACCTGGCTGGCGGGCGCCTCGGCGCCGCGCATCGAGCGGCTGACCATGCTGGCCTCGCCGCGCTCCAAGGCGCTGCTCACCCCCGACGGGACCGTCAGCTGGTTCTGCCACCCCGAACCGGATTCGGCGGCGGTCTTCGCCCATCTGCTGGGCGGCCCGGCGGCCGGACACTTCACCATCGCCCCCGAGCGTCAGAGCCTGCCGCTGTCCCAGCGCTACGTCGACGGCACCATGACCGTCGAAACCCGTTGGTCCAGTTTGAAAATCGTCGACTACCTGCCGCACGACGTCGCGCTGGAACGCACTGACTTGACCCGCGTGATCACCGGTGACGCGCGCGCGGTGGTCACCTTCGCACCCCGCCCGGAGTTCGGGCAGGTGCCGGTGACGCTGGTCCGCGAACCGGCCGGCCTGCGCGTGCACGGCACCAACGATCCGATCGTGCTGCGCTCCCCCGGCGTGCAGTGGGAGATCTCCGAAGAGGGCATCCACCACGTCGCCCGCGCGGTGGTCGACCCTTCGCAAGGGCCGATCGTGCTCGAAATGCGCTGCGGCACCTCCGATCTCGCCCCCGCGATGGTCAGCGAGGCAGATCGGCGCAACGAGGCCGAGCGGTACTGGCGCGACTGGGCCGCCGATCTGAACCTGCCGCCGCTGAAGCCCGATCTGATGAAGCGTTCGGCGCTGACCCTGCGCGGGCTGGTACACGCCCCGTCGGGGTCGATTCTGGCCGCGGCCACCACCTCACTGCCCGAGGACATCGGCGGCGTCCGCAACTGGGACTACCGCTACTGCTGGCTGCGCGACGCCTCGCTCACCGCGCACGCCCTGGTCACCCTGGGCTCGCTGGCGGAGGCCGAGGATTTCCTGGCCTGGACGCACCGCGTGCTCGAGACGCTGGCCGGACCGGAACGCCTGCACCCGCTGTACACGCTCTACGGCGAGACGCTGCCCCCGGAGGCCGTGCTGGACCAGCTGCCCGGTTACGCGGGCTCGCGGCCGGTGCGCGTGGGCAACGCGGCGAATATGCAGGTCCAGCTGGATGTGTTCGGCCCGATCGTGGATCTGATCGCGGCCCTGGCCGAGGCCCGGGAGGGGAAGGGCATTCTCGACCCGGCCAAGGCACTGCCCGACCGCGACTGGGAACTCGTCGAGGCCATGATCCAGGCTGTCCAGCGCCGCTGGCGCGAACCGGACCACGGCATCTGGGAGATCCGCGGCAACCCGCGTCACCACGTGTATTCGAAGGTGATGGGCTGGCTGACGGTCGACCGGGCTTTGAAGCTGGCCGAGCGGTTCGACCGCAGCATCGACCCGGTGTGGGTCGAACTGCGCGAGACCATCGCCGACGAGGTCAAGGCCAAGGGCTGGAACGAGCAGGTGCAGTCCTACACGGCCGCCTACGACGGCACCGATCTGGACGCCGCGACCCTGCACATCGGCCTCAGCGGACTGATCGAACCGTCGGATCCGCGCTTCGCGGCCACGGTCGTCGCCACGGAGGCCGAATTGCGCAGCGGCTCGACGGTATACCGCTATCACCACGACGACGGCCTGCCCGGCGGTGAGGGCGGCTTCCACCTGTGTGCCGCCTGGCTGGTGGAGGCCTACCTGCTGATCGGCAAGCGCGAGGATGCCGAGGCGTTGTTCGCCCAGTTGGTGGATGTCGCCGGTCCGACCGGACTGCTCAGCGAGGAGTACGACCCGGTCGCCGAACGCTCCCTGGGCAACCACCCGCAGGCCTACAGCCATCTGGGCCTGCTGCGCTGCGCTCAGCTGCTGAGCCAGCCGGTAGCGGCCATGGTGCAGTAGCCACCGGTCGCCGGATTCCCGTTCCAGGGCCCGCGGTCGCTCGGATCGAGCGGTCGCGGGCCCTGTTCGTGGTGCGGTTCACATCCCGGCCGGTCCGATCGATGGGGTCCGGGCCCGCCACATACGCTACATTTAAATGGAAATCGTTTCCGTTAAGAGCTCGTGTGCAGGAGTACCCCGCGTGATCAGAAGTTTCGCCGCTCGAATCGCTGTCGTCACGCTGGGAATCACCACCGCGGTCACGCTGGCCGGCTGCTCGGGATCGTCCTCGGATTCGGGGAAGCCGAAAATCGTCGCCTCCACCGATGTCTGGGGCAGCGTCGCGGCGGCGGTCGGGGGTCCCGACGTCGAGGTGAAGTCGATCATCGACAGCCCGGCCGTGGACCCGCACTCCTACGAAACCAGCCCGACCGATGCCGCCGCGATCCGCGATGCCGCGCTGGTGCTCTACAACGGCGGCCACTACGACGAGTTCGCCGAGAAGGCGGCCGCGGGGCGCGGCAAACCCAGCATCGCCGCGTTCGACCTGCGCTCGACGCCGAACGACGAGAACGAGCACGTCTGGTACGACATGAAGACCGTCGACGCCGTGGCCGGGCGGATCGCCGACGAACTCGGCCGCATCGATCCCGAGCACAAGCAGGCCTTCACCGATCGCGCCGCCGGATTCCGCGCCCAGCTGGCGAACATCTCCGCGATCACCGCGAAAGCCGCGGCCGCCCACCCGAAGACGCCCGTACTGCAGACCGAACCGCTCGCGCACTATCTGCTGCTGGCCGCCGACACCGACGACCGCACCCCGCACGCCTTCGAGGAGGCGATCGAACAGGGCACCGATCCCTCGCCGGCGGATCTGGCGGCGGTGCGAGACCTGTTGACCGGCAAGCAGGTTCGTGCGCTGGTCTACAACATCCAGACCGAGGACAAGACCACGAAGGATGTCGCCGCGACCGCGAAATCCGCGGGTGTGCCGATCGTCGAGGTCACCGAAACCCTCCCGGCGAACACCGATTTCGTGAAGTGGCAGACCGACAACGCGACGGCGCTGGCCGCCGCGCTCGGCTGAGGGAGGTAGTGATGGCGGGACGCACCCGAACCGAAGCGCCGGAATCCGCCGGCAGCGGAGCCGACACACTGTCCGGCGACGGCCGCACCGATACGGACGGCGACCAGCGGACCCGGCCGACCGCCGACGACACCCCGGATACAGCGGCCCGGCCCGGCTCTGTCGCGAACACGACCCGTTTCGACGGCGCGGAGTGCGCGTTCTGCGAGGAGACCGGCGCGGCAGCGACGATTCCCGCGACCACATCAGCGGCGGCGGCGACACCCGCGGTATCGCTGCGCGGTGCGAGCCTGGCGTTCGGCCCGCGCACGCTCTGGCAGGGCCTCGATCTCGATGTCGCGCCCGGCGAATTCGTCGCGGTGCTGGGACCCAACGGATCCGGTAAGACCTCGCTGCTGCGGATGCTGCTGGGGCAGCTCGCGCCGAGTGCGGGGACGGTCGAGGTGAGCGGGGCGCCCGCCCGGCTGGGCAATCCGCGTATCGGCTATGTGCCACAACAGAAGACGATCGATGCCGGTGTGCAACTGCGCGGGATCGATCTGGTCGGGCTGGGCGTGGACGGGCATCGCTGGGGGCTGGGCTGGCGCGGCCGGGGCGAGCGCCGGCGCCGGGTCGCCGACGCCATCGCCCAGGTCGGAGCCGAGGATTTCGCGAACGCACCGCTGGAATCGCTGTCCGGCGGTGAGCAGCAACGCTTGCGGGTGGCGCAGGCACTGGCCGGTGATCCGCGCGTGCTGCTGTGCGACGAACCGCTGCTGAGCCTGGATCTGGCGAATCAGCGGCTGGTGTCCGAACTCATCGATCGCCGCCGCCGCACCCACGACACCGCGGTGCTGTTCGTGACGCACGAGATCAATCCGATTCTGCCGCTGGTGGATCGGGTGCTGTATCTCGTGGAGGGCAGGTTCCGGATCGGCACACCCGACGAGGTGATGACCTCGGAGGTGCTCTCGGAGCTCTACGGCACCGAGGTCGACGTGCTGCGCGTCCGCGGCCGGCTGGTGGTCGTCGGCACCGGCGACGAAATCGATGCACTGGGCACCCACCACACCGAGGGAGCCGGCGAATGAACGAGAAACTCTCCGACGTCCTCACCAAGATGCTGGATCTGCACACCACTGCCGACCTGCTGTCCTACGACTTCGTGCAGCAGGCGGTGCTCGCGGCCGCCCTGCTGGGACTGCTCGCCGGGGCGATCGGGCCGCTCATCGTGAACCGGCAGATGTCGTTCGCCGTGCACGGCACCAGCGAACTCTCGCTGACCGGTGCCGCGGCCGCGCTGCTGGTGGGCATCGGCGTGGGCGCGGGGGCGATCGCGGGATCGGTGATCGCGGCGGTCATGTTCGGTCTGCTGGGTTCCAAGGCGCGCGAACGTGATTCGGTGATCGCGGTGGTGATGTCGTTCGGGCTCGGCCTCTCGGTGCTGTTCCTCTGGCTGGGGCCGAGTCGCGCCGGATCGAAATTCTCCCTGCTCACCGGGCAGGTGGTCAGCGTCGGCGGCACCGGTCTCACCTCGCTCGCGCTCTGCACCGTCGGCGTGCTGGCGGTGCTCGCGTTCATCTACCGCCCCTTGCTTTTCGCCAGCACCGACCCGGAAGTCGCGGTGGCGCGCGGGGTTCCGGTGCGCGCGCTCTCGGTGGTGTTCGCGGTGCTGCTCGGCGTGACCGCTGCCTTCGGGGTGCAGATCGTCGGCGCCCTGCTGGTGCTGTCGCTGCTGATCACCCCCGCAGCGGCCGCTGCCCAGCTCACCGCGAGCCCGCTGCGGGCGACACTGCTGTCGGTGCTGTTCGCCGAAATCGCCGCCGTGGGCGGGATTCTGCTGTCCCTGGCGCCCGGCGTCCCGGTCTCGACCTTCATCACGACCATCTCGTTCGTGATCTACCTGGCCTGCCGGTTCATCGGCCGCCCGATCCTGCAAGCCCGCCGTCGGAGGGCCCTGCGTACCCCGGCGCCTGCCGCGACACCGGCGCCGGGTCCGGCTCCGCACATCGACGCCTCGAACGACCCGGATTCGCGACGGAACCGAGCGGAGGAACAGCTGCCGGTCCGCGGGTGAGGCCCGCGGTCGTCGATCGCCCGCCTCGGGTCGATTCGGTCAGCAGGACCGACCGGCCGGTCCGGACAGCATGACGGCGCCGCTCTCGCCGGCCAGCGCGAACAGCCCCTCGGCGGTCTGCTCGATCAAACCGTCGACGAGCAGCGAATCCAGTGCCCGGTCGCGCTGGCCCGGATCGCGGGTCCAAGCCAGGTCGAGAGCCACGCGTTCGACCGGTCCGGTGGCCGCGCGCAGCACGTCCAGGAGGCGGCCGCGAGCCTGTCGATCGGTGCCGTCGTATTTCTGGGTACGGCGCACCACATCGGATGCCGGACGACCGGATGTGACCCACGTGCAGCGCGGCAGCGGGCAGCGCTCGCAGTCGGGAGTGCGAGCGGTGCAGACGGTGGCTCCCAATTCCATCAACGCCGCGGAGAAGACCGCCGCCCGGTCGATCCGGACCGGGAGGAGGGCCTCGGTTTCGGCCAGATCGCGAGCGCGCGGATTGCCGGCCTCGGCACGGCCGTGCACCGCACGGGCAACCACTCGGCGAACATTGGTGTCCACCACCGGAACTCGCTGCCCGTAGGCGAAACAGGCCACCGCCCGCGCGGTGTAGGCGCCGATGCCGGGCAGGGTGAGCAGCACCTCGACATCGTCGGGCACCACGTCGCCGTATTCGGCGGCGAGCACCCGGGCGCATTCGTGCAACCGCAGGGCACGGCGCGGATATCCGAGTTTGCCCCACGCGCGCAGCACCTCACCGGGCGAGGCGGCGGCCATCGCCGAGGGCACCGGCCAGCGCCGCACCCATTCCCGCCAGATCGGCTCCACCCGCACCACGGGCGTCTGCTGCAGCATGATCTCGCTCATCAGGATCTGCCAGGCGCTCACGCCGGGCCGCCGCCAGGGCAGGTCCCGGGCGGACTGCTCGTACCAGTCGATCAGAACGTCGCTGTCGACGCCCGCGACCGGGTCGCGCGTGGTCTCGCTCGCCGCCTTCGAGCTCACGACATCACCGCCGTGCCCGCCCGCCGGTGATCCGAAATTTGCCCACGTGTAGCCAATCGGACTCGCCGGTAGCCCGCAAGCTGTGGAAAATGGGACGCATGCCTCATACCAACCCGATCAGTGCCTGGAAGTCTCTCCGCGAGGGTAACGACAGGTTCGTCAACGGCACACTGCAGCACCCCAGCCAGGGCGCCGCCGACCGCGCCAAACTCGTCGGTGGCCAGCAGCCCCGGGCCATCCTGTTCGGGTGCGGCGACTCCCGCGTCGCCGCGGAGATCATCTTCGACCAGGGCCTCGGCGATATGTTCGTGGTCCGCACCGCCGGCCATGTCGTCGACGAGTCGGTGCTGGGCTCGATCGAATACGGCGTCGCCATCCTCAACGTGCCGCTGATCGTGGTCCTCGGACACGACAGTTGCGGCGCGGTCCGCGCGACCATCGACGCCCTCGACGACGGCAACGTGCCCGGCGGATTCATCCGCAGCGTGGTCGAGCGCGTATCGCCGTCCATCCTCACCGGCCGCCGCGACGGACTCACCGAAGTCGACGAACTCGAGGCCCGCCACGTGCAGGAGACCGCGCGCCTGCTCACCGATCGCTCGAAGATCGTCTCCGATCGGGTCGACAGCGGCCAGTGCGCGATCGCCTGTGTGAACTACAAGCTTGCCGACGGCCGCGCGCAGTTGCACAAGGTGATCGGCGATATCGGCGAAACAGTCTGAACCACAACGGTTCTCACACGGTGATCGCCGGGTGCCGACACCGCCGCGGAAGGCGGCGCGAAAATGTACCCGGCGTCACCGCCATTTCGGCGCCGACACGCCGCGTACCTGAGCGGAACGGCACGATCGTGCCCTTACCGTTGTTGCCGTGCTGGAACCGAATGGACCGCTGCCGCCGGAGATCTACTGGCGTCGCCGCCTGCTCGCCATCGGCGCGCTGATCGTCGCGCTCGCTCTGGTCATCTGGCTGGCGCTGATGTTGCTGCGCGGCGGCGGGGACGACAAGGACCCCAAGGCCGCGGGGGCGACCTCCACTTCCGCGAAGGCGGGCGGATCCACCACCGCCGATCCCAGCGGTTCGAAGGTGCCGGCCTCGGGCACCGTCAACGCCACGGCCAGCGGCATCCCCGCCCCGTGCCCGGATCAGTCGCTGGCGGTGAAGGTTACCGTCGGCCAGCCGACCTACAAGGCCGGTGATCAGCCGGTGTTCACCATCGTGCTCACCAACATCTCCACCGCGGGCTGCACTCGGGATATGGGTTCGGGCCTGCAGCAGGTGTGGGTGCAGTCGCTGGACGGCCAGCGCAAGCTGTGGTCGAACACCGATTGCGATCAGGGCGGTCCGGCCGATCTCCGCACGCTCAACGGCGGCCAGCAGGCGGCGTTCACTCTCACCTGGTCGGGCACCACGTCGCAGCCGGGTTGTGCCGGCGATCGCGTTCCGGTGCCGGCCGGCGGATACGCGGTGGTGGCGCAGTTCGGTTCGGTGCGCAGCGCGCCGGAGACCTTCAACATCGCCTGACTCACCGGCTCGAAACCGGTAGCGCCCGAAGCCGGTTCAGACCGTGCCGGATTCCGCCGATCGCACCGCGCCGGATTCCGACAGCCGGGACAGGCCCTCGCGGATCTGCCGGGCCAGATGCGCATCGATACCGTCGACGCCCTCGATCTCCGAGGCGCTCGCCGAAACCAGGCCCGACAGCGAGCCGAATGCGGCGATCACGGGTTCGGCGCGGCGCAGTGGCACCCGCGGAATCTCGGCCAGCACCCGATATCCGCGCGGTCCCACGGCGGTGTCGAGGGCCTCGTATGTCGCCGGAAAGCCGAGTGGCGGAGCGAGATTGGTGAGTTCGAGCAGATCCACCTCGAGCAGCCCGTCGAGCGCTGCCAGCGTGCGGTCGACCATCGCGTCGTCGACCGGTTCGGTGCGGATGTAGTCACGGACCAGCAGGCGGCGCAGGGCCTCGGTGTTGCCGACGAGTTCGGCCAATTGCAGCGCCAGCTGCCGGCCGTCGACGCCGAGTTCGGCCACGTCGGAACTGATTTCGCGCGCGACGCGGCGGACCAGCTCCAGGCAGTGCACCACCGCCAGCACATCGCGCACCGTGGCGCAGTCGTTCAATTCCACCAGCGACAGCTGCCGGGTGGTCTCGTCCAGGCGCGAACGGTAGCGCTCCAGCGTCGCCATCGCCTGATTGGCGCGCGACAGGATGGTCTCCGAGGTTTGGATCGGACGCCGGTGCCCGTTGAGATAGACGGTGACGATGCCCGTCGAGCGGCTCACCGACACCACCGGATAACCGGTCTGCGCGGCGGTGCGCTCGGCCGCCTTGTGCCTCGTGCCGGATTCGGTGGTCGGCAGGCCGGGGTCGGGAACCAGATGGACATTGGCGCGGCGGATACGTGCGCCGTCGGTCGAAAGCACCACGGCGCCATCCATTTTCGACAGCTCACGCAGCCGGGTCGGCGAGAATTCGACGTCGAGTTCGAATCCGCCGTCGCAGATTCGCTCCAGTTCCTCGTCGTAGCCGAGCACGATCAGACCGCCGGTGCGGGCACGCAGGATCCGGTCGATACCGTCGCGCAGTTCGGTGCCCGGCACCAGCCGGGCGATGGTGGTACTCAGACCGGGGTCACCATCGGCCTCGACCGCCTCGGCCACGGGCGACCCATCTGCCGCAGCCACCCCATCTACCGGAGTTACCGCATCCACCGTGGCCGGCACATCCGCTGGAGTCACGAACCTGCGGCGCGGTGCGGGACGGCCGAGCAGGTGTGTCACCCAACGGCCCGGGATCATTCCACAGCCTCCACACGCTCGCGTCGTCGCTTCGACAAACCACTCGAGGCGAGAGCCGCACGAACACTCGCGACCTCGTGCACCTTCATTCCGATGCCGGACAGGTCGGTTCCGGGCGGTACCAACGCCTCCGTGAAACCTAGCCGCTCGGCCTCGCGCAACCTGCGCCCGACCCCCGTGACACGCCGGACCTCACCGGCGAGGCCGACCTCGCCCAGCACCACCATGCCCGCGCGCAGCGGGATATCGCGTTCGGCGCCGGTGATCGCGACCGCGACGGCCAGATCGGCGGCGGGCTCGGTCAACCGCATGCCGCCGACCGTGGCGGCGTAGACGTCGTGCTTGCCCAGATACACACCGCAACGGCTCTGCAGCACCGCGAGCACCATCGAGACGCGGTTGTAGTCCAGACCGCTCACCGCGCGTCGCGGGGCGGGTACCTGGGTGGATACGGTCAGCCCCTGCACCTCGCCGAGCAGCGGCCGCTTACCGTCCATCGCGACCGTGATCGCGGTCCCGGGAACCTGATCCGCACGGTGATGCAGGAACAGCCCGGACGGATCGCTCACCCCGGCGATGCCGTCGTCGTGCAGTTCGAAACAGCCGACCTCGTCGGCACTGCCGAAGCGGTTCTTGATGCCGCGCACCATGCGCAGGGTGGAGTGTTTGTCGCCCTCGAACTGCAACACCACATCCACCAGGTGTTCGAGGGTGCGCGGCCCGGCGACATTGCCGTCCTTGGTGACGTGGCCGACCAGCAGCACCGCGATACCGCTCGCCTTGGCCAGGGAGGTCAGAGCCGCGGTCACCGCGCGCACCTGGGTCACACCGCCGATCACCCCGTCCGCGTCGGCGGCCAGCATGGTCTGCACCGAATCGACCACCAGCAGCGTCGGCCGGACCTGATCGACATGGCCGAGAATCGTGGCGAGATCGGATTCGGCTGCGAGATAAACCCTTTCGTGCACCGCCCCGGTCCGGTCGGCGCGCAGCCGCACCTGCCCGGCGGACTCCTCGGCGGTGACGTAGAGCGCACGCTCCTCGCGCTCCCGGGCCCAGCGGTGGGCGACCTCGAGCAGCAGCGTCGACTTGCCCACGCCCGGCTCACCCGAGAGCAGCACGACCGATCCGGGCACCACCCCGCCGCCGAGGACGCGATCCAATTCCGCGACACCGGTGGGCCGGGCGCGGGTGACCTTCGAGTCGATGGTCGAGATGGGCGCCGCGGCCGTCGAGGGCAGCAGCGCCCGGCGCCCGGCGGCATGCGCTCCCGCCCCGGCGCCGGCCGACACCACCTCGTCGACGGTTCCCCATTCGTTGCACCCCGGGCAGCGCCCCACCCATTTGGCAACCTCGTTCCCGCATGCCGAGCAGCGGTACAGCGATTTCACCTTGGCCACGTGCGCAGCCTAGATAAGGGGGCCGACATGGGCCGGTGCGCAGGGGCGAACCTCAGTGGCCGCCGTGCTCGGCGACCGTCGCGCCCTCGTGCCGCGGGGTGTTCGGGCCGGCGTCGACGGGCACCTGCACCTGCACGGTGCCGGCGTTCTTGAAGTTGAAGGTGACGCCGTAGGTCAGGCCCGGCACGATGTCCTTGGTCAGTCCGGTGATCTCGACCAGGATCGGATGCGCGTTCGGGTCGGCCGGCTGATCGGGCGAACCGGCGCCCTCCTGGCGCGGCGACGCGCTGTGCTCCGGCGTGGGCGTGGCGGGCGAACTGGTGGGCTGCGCGGCGCCGGTGGTCGGCGAGGCGTTCTCGGCGCCCGCCTGGGCGGCCTTGGCGGCCTCCGGGCTCGCGGCGACGACCGTCTGGCCGGGGACCAGTTCCGGCGTGGCCGGGGTGATCTTCACCTGACCGAGGTCGGTGGTGATGCTGACCAGCTGGTCGGTCTTGGACGAGCCCTCGTTGATCGCGCTGAACGCGACGACGGACTTGCCGCCCTTGGCGTTGGTGTACTCCTCCGACTGCGGCAGCAGGATGCGCACGTCACGCAGCGCCACGTTGCCGACGGTGGCCGCGCTACCGTTGACGGCGGGCACCTGACCCGCGGTCTGCGAGATCTGGCCGGCACCGCATCCGGACAACGCCAGCGCCGCACCGGTGGCCAGCGCGGCAACAGCGATTGCGCGCCGCGACACCTTGGTCACATTCGACGCTGTGGTGGCTTTCAGGGCAGTCACGGGTTGTCCTCCATGTCGACCGGCTCACTCCACGATGGAGAGTAGTAGTAGGCAGCGTAGTAGTTCGCAGGGTGGTCGGTGTGGACCGGTCCGGTGTAATGTTCCGCGGCGACCCGCGAGCCGCGTATCCCGTTCTGCCGCAACGGGATGCACACGCATCGCGATCTGTCAAGCCCCAAGGTCGGCCTGTTGTGGCCCCTGACCTGCGCCGTTGATCGCGGCGTTATCGAGTCGCATGTTAAACTGTGAACATCGAAAGGGGCACGGGACACATGATTTTTAAGGTCGGAGACACCGTCGTTTACCCCCACCACGGAGCGGCGCTGATCGAAGCAATCGAGACTCGCACCATCAAGGGTGTTCAGAAAGAGTATCTGGTCCTGAAGGTCGCTCAAGGCGATCTCACCGTTCGGGTTCCCGCAGAGAACGCGGAGTACGTCGGCGTCCGCGACGTCGTCGGCCAGGAAGGTCTCGACCGAGTCTTCCAGGTGCTACGCGCTCCGCACACGGAGGAGCCGACGAACTGGTCTCGGCGGTACAAGGCCAACCTCGAGAAGCTCGCCTCCGGCGATGTGAACAAGGTGGCCGAGGTCGTCCGCGACCTGTGGCGTCGGGAGCAGGACCGCGGCCTGTCCGCCGGCGAGAAGCGGATGCTGGCCAAGGCCCGGCAGATCCTGGTCGGTGAGCTCGCGCTCGCCGAGGGCACCGACGACGTCAAGGCCGAGACCCTGCTCGACGAGGTTCTCGCCGCGGCCTCCTGACCGCATCGCCTTGACGCTCAACTCCCGCCGCGTTGTGGCATTGGTTCCTGCCGCCGGTCGGGGCGTTCGCCTGGGTGAATCGACACCCAAGGCATTCGTCCCGGTCGGCGGCAGTCCCATGCTCGTACACGCAGTAGACGGTCTGATCGCGTCCGGGGTCGTCGACCGCATCGTGATCATGGCGCCCATCGAGATGATCGATGCGGCCCGGAAACTGCTCGCCGCTCGTGCCCACGCGGCCAGCTCGATACCGGTCGATGTGGTGGCCGGCGGCATAGAACGCACCGACTCGGTGCGCGCCGGCCTGGCCGCCGCCCCGGAAGCCACCCATATCCTCGTGCACGACGCGGCCCGCGCCCTGACGCCGCCGTCGCTGATCGCGCGGGTCGTGGACGCGCTGGACGCCGGTCATCGCGCGGTCGTCCCCGGTATCCCGGTGGCCGACACCATCAAGGCAGTCGACGCGGCCGGTGATGTCACCGGGACACCGGACCGCTCCGGACTGCGGGCGATCCAGACTCCCCAGGGCTTCGACGCAGCGCTGCTGCGCGAGGCCTATGCGGTCGACCTGCCCGCCACCGACGATGCCGGCCTCGTGGAGGCGATGGGCGCGACCGTCTCGGTGGTTCCGGGCGATCCCCTGGCATTCAAGATCACCGGCCCACTGGATCTGCGACTCGCGAACGCGCTGGTAGCGGACGACTCCACCGCCGCGAGCGGGGCTTCCGGCGCGGCGAACGCCGAGACCGCGATCACCACGACGACCGGGGCGGCGGTGACCGGATGACCGATCTCACCGCGCTGCGCACCGGCATCGGCAGCGATGTGCATCCCATCGAACCCGGCCGGCCCTGCTGGATGGCCGGACTGCTGTTCGAGGGCGACGACGGCTGCTCCGGACATTCCGACGGCGATGTGGCCGCCCACGCCCTGTGCGATGCGCTGCTGTCGGCCGCCTGCCTGGGCGATGTCGGCGCGGTCTTCGGCACCGGACGTCCCGAGTGGGAGGGCGTCTCCGGCGCCGCGATGCTGACCGAGGTACGGCGCCTGCTCGGCGAATCCGGATATCGGATCGTGAACGCGGCGGTGCAGATCATCGGTAATCGCCCCAAAATCGGGCCGCGACGCGCCGAAGCGCAAAAAATACTCGGCGAATTACTCGACGCCCCGGTTTCGGTATCCGGTACGACGTCCGACGGTCTGGGGCTCACCGGCCGTGGGGAGGGAATCGCCGCGGTCGCGACCGCATTACTCGTGCACGACGGGCGATGTAGTACCGCGTAACCGCAGTCGGCGATTCGGTGCGGATTTATCGTTCGCGCCGATCGACCGCGGCGAACTCGGCGCCGGCCGCCGTATTCGCATCCGCGCCGGGCGGCCGCACCGTCGGCCCCACACCCGCTCCGGAAACATGCCCCGTCGAATCCGTTCCGGACCCGCGGTGTCATCGCATTCGATGGACCGTGGACCATAGGAGGGGCCCACCCATACCGTTGTTCAACAAGCCTTAGGATGGCTGGTCGTGACTCTGCGCCTGTTCGACACCGCGACGCGGACCCTGCGGGATTTCACCCCGCTGGTCCCTGGACGTGCGTCGGTGTACCTGTGTGGCGCCACCGTGCAGGGCGAACCCCATATCGGGCACGTCCGCAGCGGCGTCGCTTTCGACGTGCTGCGCCGCTGGCTCACCGCGAACGGCTGCGACGTGGCCTTCGTGCGAAATGTCACCGATATCGACGACAAGATCCTCGCCAAGGCCGCCGCGGCGGGCCGCCCGTGGTGGGAATGGGCCGCGACGCACGAACGCGCCTTCGACCGCGCCTACGAGGCGCTCGGGGTGCTGCCGCCGTCGGTGGAACCGCGGGCCACCGGGCACATCACCCAGATGGTCGAGATGATGCAGCGGCTCATCGACCGCGGGCACGCCTACGCGTCGAGCGGCAATGTGTATTTCGATGTGCGCAGTTATCCGGAATACGGTGCGCTGTCCGGGCACAAACTCGAAGATGTGCAGCAGGGCGAGAGCGCCGGCGAGGGTAAACGCGATCCGCGCGATTTCACGCTGTGGAAGGCCGCGAAACCGGGCGAGCCGACCTGGCCCTCGCCGTGGGGACCCGGGCGTCCGGGCTGGCATCTGGAATGCTCGGCGATGGCCGAGTTCTACCTCGGGCCCGAATTCGATATCCACTGCGGTGGTATGGATCTGGTTTTCCCGCACCACGAGAACGAAATCGCCCAATCCCGCGGCGCCGGAGACGGATTCGCGCAGTACTGGCTGCACAACGGGTGGGTGACGCTCGGCGGCGAGAAGATGTCGAAATCGCTCGGCAACACGCTCTCGGTGCCGAATATTCTCGCCCAGGTGCGGGCCGTGGAATTGCGGTTCTATTTGGGCAGTGCGCATTACGCGTCGATGCTCGAATATTCCGAGCAGGCGCTGGGGGATGCCGCGCAGACCTATCAGCGACTCGAGGCATTCGTGCAGCGCACCGTCGAGCGGGTGGGTGAGGTCGCGGTCGGGAAATGGACCGACGCCTTCGCCGAGGCGCTGGACGACAATCTCGCGATCCCGAAGGCCCTGGCCGAGATTCATCGCGTGGTGCACGAGGGCAATCGGGCGCTGGAAGCGGGCGCGGGCGAATCGGCGCGCGAGGCCGCCGGACAGGTGCGGGCGATGCTCGGAATTCTGGGCGTCGATCCGCTGGATGCGCACTGGGCCGGCCCGAAGGACACCTCGGCGGCCGAATCCGCGCTCGACGTCCTGGTGCGGGCCGAACTCGAACGCCGCCAGCAGGCCCGCCGCGAAAAGGACTGGGCCACCGCCGACGCCGTGCGCGACCGGCTGGGCGCGGCCGGAATCGACGTCGTCGACACTCCCGGCGGCTCGGATTGGTCGCTGGCCAAATGATTCTCCCAGCGAAGCCTGCTGATCGGGTGCGGGTGTCGCGACCGACACGAAAGGCATACTGATGGCAGGAAATTCGCAGCGACGAGGTGCGATCCGTAAGGGCGGCACCAAGAAGGGCGCCGTCGTCGGCAGCGGCGGTAAGCGCCGTCGCGGACTCGAGGGCCGCGGCGCCACCCCGCCCGCCACCATGCGCAAGAACCACCCCGCCGCGAAACGCGCTGCGGCGGCGGCGAAAGCGGCCAAGGCGACGCAGGGGCAGAACCGCGCCCGGCCGGGTACCCGCAAGGGCGACGACGGGCCGGAGTTGGTGCTCGGCCGCAATCCGGTGGTGGAGTGTCTGCGCGCGGAGGTTCCGGCCACCGCGCTGTACGTCGCGCTGGGCACCGAGAACGACGACCGCCTCACCGAGTCCGTGCAGCGCGCCGCCGATGCCGGAATCTCCATCCTGGAGGTGTCGCGCATCGACCTGGATCGGATGAGCACCAACGGTTTACATCAGGGCATGGCCCTGCAGGTGCCGCCGTACCGCTACGCCCATCCGGAGGATCTGCTGGACAGCGCCCGCGCTTCCGGGACCGCCCCGCTGCTGGTGGCGCTGGACAACATCTCCGATCCCCGCAACCTGGGCGCCGTGATCCGTTCGGTCGCCGCGTTCGGCGGGCACGGCGTGGTGATTCCGCAGCGCCGCAGCGCCAGCGTCACCGCGGTCGCCTGGCGCACCAGCAGCGGCGCCGCGGCCCGGCTGCCCGTGGCGCGTGCGACCAATCTGACTCGCACACTGAAGGATTGGGCCAAGGCAGGTCTGCAGGTGGTCGGCCTCGACGCCGGCGGCGACACCGTCCTCGACGACTTCGACGGCACCACACCGACCGTCGTGGTCGTCGGCTCGGAGGGTAAGGGCCTGTCGCGCCTGGTCCGCGAAACCTGCGACACCATCATCAGCATCCCGATGGCCGGGCCGGTGGAATCGCTCAACGCCTCGGTGGCAGCGGGAGTCGTACTGGCCGACATCGCCCGCCAACGCCGCTGAGCGGGGGCGGAAACTCCCAAGATGCCCGTCTGCCAAGCTTTTCGGGTGGGCGCACCTTAGACTCGCACGGTGGCCATGAATCAACCCGACTACTGGGGATCGCTGCCTGAGCCGCCGACCGGTAACCCGGTCGAACACCCCCATGCGACGACGGTGCTGATCCTGGGTGTGCTGAGCCTATTGTGTTGTGGCGCATTGGGTCCGGTGGCGTGGGTGATGGGCAAGCGGGCGCTCGACCAGATCGAGATGTCCGGCGGCACCATCGGCGGCCGATCGCAGGTGGTGGTCGGCTATGTGGTCGGGATCGTCGGCACCCTACTGATGGTGTTGTACGCGTGCGTCTTTCTGTTGATGCTCATCGGCGGGCGCTGACCGGGCGGCTCCGGGGGAACTCGCCGACGGTGGCTCCGGAACCGGTCCGATGTCGAAGCGCCCGGCTTCGCAGGACTAGGCCGGTTCCTCGGCGGTGCCGTCGAGACCGCGACGCTCGCTCGGCGACGACAACTCGCCCGCGGGCCATTCGGCGCTGATACTGCCCTTCCACTGCGGCTGGCGGCGGTCGCGAAACGCCGCCATGCCCTCGGCCGCGTCCACGCTCTTGCCGACGAAGCCGTGCAGCTCGGATTCCAGCCGGCCGACCGCCTCGGGGCTCATTCCGAGGCCCTCCCAGAGCAGCCGCTTGGTCAGAGCGGTCGGCAGCGGCGCGGAACCGGCCGCCAGGTCGTGCGCCACGGCCAAGGCGGTCGGCAGTACCTCGCCCGCCGGCAGACTGCTGTTGGCCACGCCCATCTGGCGCGCTTCCTCACCGTCGAAGGTGCGGCCGGTGAGCATGATGTCGGCCGCGTTGGCCATTCCCGCCAGCCGCGGCAGTGTCCAGTGCGCGTAGCCGTCGGCCATCGCGCCGCGACGCACCTGATTCAGCCCGTATACGGCATCGGTCGCCATGTATCGCAGATCGCACTGCAGGGCCAGCGACAGCCCGATCCCCACGGCATGCCCGTTCACGGCCGCGATCACCGGCTTGCGGATCTGCCACGGCGGCGGATCGATCGTGCCGCGCACGTCACCGACGCGGGCGGACAGATCGGCGCCCGCGCAGAACGCGGGCGGCGTCCCGGTGATCACCACCGCCCGAATCGCGTCCTCGGTATCGCAGCGCCGCAGCGCGGTCCCGAGCTCCGCCGCCATCGTGGGCGTCATGGCGTTCTGCTGCGCGGGACGGTTGAGCGTGAGTACGGCGACACCGGCGGACACATCGACCTGCAGTTCCGAACTCATGCGACGATCCTAGGTTTGGGTGATCTTTCCCGACCACCTTACTGGCTGTGTTATCTGCCTCCGCTTCGCTGCGGCGGGGTCTACGGCTCATAGACGTACGCCTTGACAGACGGCAGCAGGCGCAGGACCGCTATCCCCGCAACACTTGGCGGCCGATCGCGTACTTGTGGACCTCGGTGGGGCCGTCGTAGAGGCGGAAGGCGCGCATATCGCGGAAGATCATCTCGACCACGGTTTCGTCGCTGATGCCGATGCCGCCGAGGACCTGGACGCAGCGGTCGGCGACCTTGAACAGTTCCTCGGACACATACGATTTGGCCATCGAACTCTCGTGGCGAGCCTTGTGGCCCTGGTCCATCAACCAGCAGGCGTGCCAGATGGTCAGGCGGCACTGGTGCAGGGCGATCTCGTTGTCGGCGAGCATGAAGGACACGCCCTCGTGCTCGCCGATCGGCTTGCCGAAGGCCGTGCGGGTCTTGGCGTGTTCGACGGCGATGCTCTGGGCGCGTTCGGCGGCGCCGAGCCAGCGCATGCAGTGGGTGAGGCGGGCGGGGGCCAGTCGCAGCTGGGCGTAGCGCAGCGCCTGGCCGCTCTCTCCCAGCAGCGACTCCTTGGGCAGGATCAGATTCTCGAAGCGCACGACGCCGTGGCCGCCGACGTAGTTGCGGTCCATCGTGTTCATGGTTCGCTCGATGACGATTCCGGGCGCGTCCCCCTCGGTGAGGAACAGGGTCGGGCCCGCGGGGAGGTGGTCGTTGTCCTCGAGTTTGGCCATGATGATCCACGTCTTGGCCCCGTCGGCCCCGGTGATCAGCCATTTGCGGCCGTTGACGGTGAAGTTCTCACCGTCGAAGGTGGCGGTGGTGGCGAGCTGGCCGGGATCGGATCCGGCGCCGCCCGGCTCGGTCATCGCGAAGACCGAGCGCTGACGGCCGTCGATCACCGGCATCAGGAAGCGGTCGACCTGCTCGGTGTCGGCGACCTTGGACAGCAGGAACATGTTGCCCTCGTCGGGCGCGGCGCAGTTCATCGCGACCGGTCCCAGGGTGGACCACCCGGCCGCCTCGTACAGCACGGCCTGTTCGACGTGGGTGAGCCCGCGGCCGCCCAGTGCCTCGGGCGCCTGAATGGTGAGCAGCTTCTCGGCCCGCGCCAATTCGACCAATTCCTGGCGCAGATCGTCGTTGGGCCCGTGCGCGGTCAGGCGGGGGTCGCGCTCGAACGGAACGATCTTGTCGATGACGAACCGGCGGATGCGGTCACGTTCGGCGGCGAGGTCGGCGGGTATCGAGAAGTTAATCATGATTCACCTTATGGTCGGGGCCTCAGTGGAGCATACGTCGCCTCCCGCCCGAGACTGAAGGCGATTGCCCGCAACTGCCGGACCTCAGGTCTCCCCTCGCCCGGACCCGCGCGCAGGCGATCCGATCAACCCACATTTTCGTGCAGAAACCGTTCGACTTCGGCGCGATAGACAGCGGGCTGGTCGTCGTGGACGAGATGTCCGGCGGCACCGACGACCACATGGCGCACACCCGCCCGAGCGGCCGCCATCTCCCGCATCTGACCCGGCGGCGTGATCGTGTATTCGCCCTCGATCAGCAGGGTCGGCACGCGCACCGCGGCCCATTCGGCCCAGAAATCGCGGGTGCCCCACTCCTCGGAGATGTCGCGGAAGGTCGCGACCGAACCGTGCAACCGGTAGCCGTCTCCGCCGCGTGTGAACGAGTTGAGGAAGTAGCGACCGGCGACCGGGCCGAAATAGTCCAGTACCGCGTCGGCGTCGGGGAACGGTTGCGGCCAGGCCTCGATCATCTCCGCCCAGTGCCGCGCGGTGCGCCCGCGGAAATCGGGCGCCATATCCTCGACCACCAGCGCCCGGACCCGCTCCGGGTGCGCGGCCGCGAACATCCACCCGTGCAGTCCGCCCATCGAATGGCCGATCACCACCATCGGTTCCGATATCGCGGCGGTCGCGGTGGCCAAGTCGGCGACGAATGCCTCGGTGGTGAGCTCCGGCGGGGCCGGTCGGCCGTGCCCGGCGGCGTCGAAGGAGTGGACATGGCCGAATTCGCGCAGCCACGGCACCTGGCCCGCCCAGGTCCGTGCGCTGCCCATCAATCCGTGCAGCAGCAGAATCGGCACCCCGGTGCCACCCTCGTCGTACAACATCGGCACCGACGATACGTGCCGCGCGGTGGGATTAGCCTGTGCTCATGGCTGTTGTGAAGATCAATGCGATCGAGGTTCCCGAGGGAGCCGGACCCGAACTCGAGAAGCGCTTCGCCCATCGGGCGCACGCGGTGGAGAATTCCCCCGGCTTCCTGGGCTTCCAGTTGCTGCGCCCGGTCGCCGGTGACAACCGGTATTTCGTTGTGACGCAGTGGGATTCAGAGGAGTCGTTCGCCGCGTGGCGAGACGGACCGGCCAAGGAGGCGCATGCCGGCCAGGCCCGCCAGCCGGTCGCCACGGGCGCCTCGCTGCTGGAATTCGAGGTCGTCCTCGACGTCGCGGCGAAGCCCGCTCAGTAGTTTTTTTCCGCACCCGGTGGTCGGTCCGACCACCGGGTGAGGTGCGCCGGTCCGCCCCGGCTCAGCTCTCGAGGGCGGCGTCGAGTTCGATCGTCTCGACGCCGGCCAGAGCCTTGCTGACCGGGCAACCGGCCTTGGCGGTCTGGGCGGCCTGCTCGAAGCCGCCGGCGTCGATACCCGAGACCCGGCCGCGCACGGTCAGCTTGATCGCCGAGATGCGGAAACCGCCCGCGGGATCCGGGCCGAGCGTCACGTCGGCATTCACGTCCAGGCTTTCGATGGTGCCGCCGGCGGCGCCGATCTGACCGGACAGCGCCATCGCGTAGCAGGACGAATGCGCCGCCGCGATCAGTTCCTCGGGGCTGGTGGTGCCCTCGGCGGTATCGGCGGTGCGCTTCGGGAACGAGACGTCGAATTTGCCGACACCGGAACTGGCCAGGTCGACCTGTCCGGAACCGTCCTGCAAGCCACCGGTCCATGCGGTACGCGCGCTGCGTGTAGGCATCGCTGTCCTTTCGTCGAGTGAGAATGAGCCGTCGCGATCGAACCTACTCGCCGCGCGCGTTCGACTCACCGCTGTCCGGCCCGGCGCGATTCCGGCGCGACGCCGCGGCGCTGTTCACGCCATATCGCGGCGCACCATCAGTGCCACTGTGCCGCAGGCGAATACCGTGATGTACACCGCCAGCACGACGAACGACGCCGGTCGGGACAGGATGTCCAGGACGCCCGGCGTCGCCGTGCCGCCCACGGTGCGCATGGCCCCGGCCGCCGAACCCGCCGCGGTCCCCGGCAGATGGTCGGTGAGCGCCCGGACAGGCGAGAAGATCGACGCGACGCCGCGCAGCAGATTCTCCACGACGAGCACCCACACCAGGCCCAGGCCCACCGCCAGTGCCGGACCACGGGCGATCGCCGCGATCAGCGCGCCGGCCAGCGTCCACATACCGAGGATCACCACGCCGGTCGCGAGACCGAGCAGGGTGTGCGCGGCGGTCGGCAGCGTCGGCGTCCGATGCTCGGCGGCCCCGATCATCGCGGCCACCCCGGTATCCACCACGAACGCCGCACCGACCAGGCCGACCACCACGCTCATCAGGGAAACCACGGTTCCGCCGACCACCGCACGGCGCGAGGGTCCCTGGGTGAAAACGGTTTTCCAACTGCCCCAGCCGTATCCGCTTCCCACCACCAGCGCGCCCAGGACGAGCATGAGCGCACCGCCGAACATCGCCATGCCCTGGGTGAACACCTCCGGCACGGCCGCGGGCAGCATCAACTGCAACAGCACCTCGCGCGGTTGCCCGTTCGACATCCGGGAACTGCTGCCCGAGGTGTAGGCCAGATAGTTGAACAGATACGCGAAGACGAGATTCAGCGCGATCCAGGTGCCGAGCACGATCCAGAACGCGGGCCACTTCCGCAGCCGTGCGAATTCGGCTCTGGTGCAGGCCACTACGTCGTTCATCGGTGCTCCTGTTTCGTCATCTCGAAGAACACTTCCTCCAGCGACTTTTCGTCGGTGCGCAGTTCCAGCAGATCCGCGCCGGATGCGATCACCGCGCGCGCCACCTCGGGCGCCATTGCCCTGCCGGCATCGACTCTGATGCCGACGGCGGTCGGTAACGCACGGTGTTCACCCACCACCCGGCGCACGGCCGGATAAGCCTTCTCCATCGGCTCGGCGCGCACGAGAAGTGTTGCCGCGCCGCGTAATTGGCTCACGGTCGATTCGGTGAGCAATTTCCCGCCGGAGATGACGCCGACCCGATCGCAGATTTCCTGCACCTCGCTGAGCAGATGCGAGGAGAGCACGACGGTGTGCCCGTCGGCGGCCAAACCGGTCACCAGTTCTCGCATTTCGGCCATTCCGGCCGGGTCCAGACCGTTGGTCGGCTCGTCGAGTATGAGCAGATCCGGGTTGCCGAGCAGGGCCGCGGCGACGCCGAGGCGCTGCTTCATGCCGAGCGAGTAGGTGCGGAACCGATCGCCTGCCCGGTCGGCGAGTCCGACTCGCGCCAGGATCTCGTCCACCTCGGCGAATCGGTCGCGAAGCCGGGAACCGGCGGTGCGCTCGGTCCGGTGGTAGCGGGCCAGCACGCGCAGGTTGTCACGGCCGGAAAGGTACGGGTAGAAGCCGGGCCCTTCGATGAGAACGCCGATGCGCCGCAACGACTCCGGTCCGCCCGGATTCAGGCCCAGCACCGTCGCGGTACCGGAGGTCGGCGCGATCAGCCCGACGAGCATTCGCAGCGTCGTCGTCTTACCGGCGCCGTTGGGGCCGAGAAATCCGTAGATCTCGCCGCGCCGAACGGTCATGGAGACGGCGTCGACAGCGATGTGGTCGCCGTACTTCTTGGTGAGAGACTCGGTAACCACGACCTCGGTGGCGCTGGTCCGGGTCCGCGTGACCGTGCCGGGGAGCTCGCCGGCCGGATCGGCATTCGATCTGTTCATATCTCGACCATCCGCTTCGACGTGCGCCGACACATCCGCCGGGGCGCCCGGGTCGGCGTACGTATCTGGACGTAATTCGCGGCGCGCGGGCTCGTGCGGCGGCGCGGCGGGGTTACCGTTCGAACTGTGCAGTCGAGTAAACGGCCCGGCGCCCCGGATGTGCTGCTGTGCGTTGTCGTGGCCGTCGTCCAGCTGGGCGGCGGGCATGCGGCGAATGCGCATCAGTCCGGCGTGCGTCCACTGGATGCGCTGGGATATGCGCTGCTGGTGGCCGGCCCGCTGCTGTTGACGCTGCGCGCGTGGTATCCCCGGGCGGTCTTCGTGGGCGTGCTCGCGGTCACCGTCGCCTATCTGCTGGTCGGCTACGGTTACGGGCCGGTCTTCGTATCGCTGGTCATCGCCTTCCTGACCGCGGCCTCGCGCGGCTCCCGCTGGTACACCTATCCGCTGGTGCCGCTGGGATTCCTGCTGATGGTGTGGCCGGTGCCCGCGCTGCGCGGCCACGGGCCCGGGGGCTGGCCGGTCGTCGGCATTCTGGCCTGGCTGGTGGTGCTGATCGCGATCGCCGAGGGCATCCGGCAGCGGCGTTCGGCGCTGATCGCGCGGCGGCAGCGGGTCGAGGCCGCGCGGCGCAACCGGGAAGCCGAGCGTGCCCGTGAACTGGCCGAGCGCGAACAGCGCGCGGCCCAGGAACGGCTGGCCATCGCGCGCGAACTGCACGATGTGCTCGCCCACAGCCTGTCGCTGATCAATGTGCAGTCGTCGGTGGCGCTGGAACTGCTCGACCGCAAACCCGAACAGGCCGCGACCGCCCTTTCGGCGATCAAAGAGGTCAGCCGCGATGCGCTCGGCGAGGTGCACAGTCTGCTGCGCTCGATCCGCGCCGGCGCGGAAACCGTTGCGGCGCCGACCAGCCCGGCGGTCGGCATCGGCGACCTGGAATCATTGCTGGCTCCGATGCGCGCCGCCGGCACGCCGGTCCACACCCGGATTTCCGGCACACCGCGCCGGGTGCCGGTGGTGGTCGACGTCGCCGCCGCCCGCATCGTGCAGGAATCGCTGACCAATGTGCTGCGGCATGCGCCCGGCGCGGAAGCGACCGTGGCTGTGGATTATTCGCCGAGCGAGCTGTGCATCACTGTGGACAACGAGCGCTCCCCGAATTCTCCACAGTCGTCCACAACCGGTGGCGGGAACGGAATTCCGGGCATGATCGAACGCGCCCGCGCACTGGGTGGCGAGCTCTCGGCAGGACCACGGCCGGACGGCGGGTTCGCTGTGCGGGCCCGGCTGCCGATTCCGGATCGGCCGGACGCCGGCCTACAGGAGGTGTCGTGAACGAGATCCGCGTCCTGGTCGCCGACGACCAGGCTCTGGTTCGCGCGGGATTCGCCGCGCTGCTGGACGCCCAGGACGGCATCGAGGTCGTCGGGGAGGCCGGCGACGGCGACCAGGCGCTGCGGATGACCCGGGAGCTGCATCCCGATGTGGTGCTGATGGATATCCGCATGCCGGTCCTCGACGGCCTGTCGGCCACCCGCGAGATCGCCGCCGACCCCGGCCTGTCCGAGGTGAAGGTCGTGGTACTCACCACCTTCGAACTCGACGAATACGTCTTCGAAGCCGTGCGCGCGGGCGCCACCGGGTTCCTGGTCAAACACACCGAACCCGCGGATCTGGTGAAGGCGGTGCGCGTGGTGGCCGCCGGGGACGCGCTGCTCTCGCCCAGCGTCACCCGCCGCCTGGTCGCCGAATTCGCCACCCACGCCAAACCCGCGCCCGCCGCGGCGCTGTCGGAGCTCACCGACCGCGAGCGCGAGGTGATGGCCCTGGTCGCGGAGGGGCTCACCAATGCCGAAATCGGCCGGCGCCTCTTCATGAGCCCCGCCACCGCTCGCACTCACGTGAGCCGAATCCTGGTGAAACTCAACGCCCGTGATCGAACGCAACTCGTGGTCCTTGCCTACGAGTCGGGGTTGGTCCGCCCCGGCTGGCAGTAATCCGGGGTCGGTCGCGGCTCGGGGTCAGCGACCGAATTCCGCGACGACCGGGATCACCTCGCGCCCGAGCACCTCGAGGGGCGTCAGCTCGTCGACGCCGGCCACCCGTCCGATCACCAGATCGATTCCCATCTCCGCCATTCGCTCCAGCTGCCTCAGCACCTGGCCCACGCCGCCCCCGCTCCGCCCGAGATCGAAGGCGAAGACACAGCTCTTGCGGATCTCGCGCGGATCGCGGCCGATCTCCGCGCACAGCCGGTCCAGCAGTTCGATCTTGCTCGCCAGCTCCGGCCCCGGCCGCAGACTCGCCACATCCGCGTAGCGCGCCACCAGCGGCAATGTGCGCCGCTCACCGTCGCCGCCGATGAGCACGGGTGGATGCGGGCGATGCCCGCCCGCCGGCGGATTCCGCACCACCTGCGGAGCGTTCAGCGGGCGCTCGACGTGAAAGTGTCTGCCGGATACGGCTTCCGGACCGCCTCGCGCACCGGTCCACATGGCCCGGCAGATCCGCAGCGCCTCCTCCAGCATGTCGTAGCGGTCGCGCAGCGGCGGAAACGGCAGGCCGTACCCTTCCACATCACCGGTGGAGGTGCCCGTCCCGATCCCCAGCCAGGCCCGGCCGCCGGACAGCACATCCAGGGTGGTGACCAGCTTTGCGAGCATGGCCGGATGCCGATAGTGCACCCCCGACACCACCGCGGTCAGCTCCACTCGCGAGGTGTGCGCCGCGATGAACGACAGCGTCGAATACGCCTCCAGCACATTCTGTTCCACCCGTCCCAGCCATGGGCTCTGCCAGAGATGATCACCCACCGCGACGACCGCGAACCCGCTGTCCTCGGCCGTGCGGACGACATCGGCCAGGCGCGATCCGATGCGTTCGGAGGGGGTGTCCAGCGCGAAGTTCGTCAGATGCAATCCGATATCCATGACTCTCACCCTCTGCCTCGCGGCAGCGCGAACCATCCGTCCGGAGAACACATCCCGGGTACGTCCCCGCGCGTAGTCAGCGGGTGGCGCCGAGCTCCAGCCCCTGTCGGATCGCCTGCTCCACCGGCGAATACGCACCGTCGGGCCGGTCCAGCACGCACGGTTCGTGCAGCAGCAGCGGCGGCTGGGCCATGAACTTCGGGTTCCGGCCTCGATGCGCCTGGGCGGCATGCACCAGGAACGGATGGCACAGATACACATCTCCGGCCCGTCCGGTCGCCGCCACTTCCGGAAGGTCCGCGGTGGCGGCGAAGTCCTCGACCAGGTCCGACATCGCGACTCCGGCCGCGCCGTACGGTTCCAGCACCTTCGCCATGCGCAGATGCGAGCCCACTCGGATCCGTGTCGGCGCATCGTCGGGGCCGACATCGGAGAACAGGAACAGCATCAGCAGCCCCCGCCCCTGCGACCGCACGTTGATGCGCCACCGCAGATAGTCCTGCGGATCCTCGCCCGGGAAACTCGCATCGATATGCCATCCGTCGTCACCCGGCGGCTGCTCGCTGGGGAAGCGAATCGGGAAGGTGCCCAGTCCCTGAGCGGCGACCCATCGGCCCGCACCGACCAGCCGATCGCATGCCTGGGCCAGCAGTGGGCTGCGCGCGGCCCGGGCGAACGGCGGGTCCCCGAAACCGGGCAGCCGGACCACCGGCCGCGTCCACGTTCCGGGATCCGCCGGATCGCATCCGGTCGCGCGCCAGAGTATTTCCCGCGCCTCGGCCGCGGTGGACTCGGAGAACGCACCCTCCACTCGGACGAAACCGTCGGAGATGAAGTCTTTCACCTCGGCATCGGTCAGCACACAGCCCTCATTCCGCTCGCGAACATCGCCAGCATGGAACAGGTTCCCGCGCGGCCGCCACTCATTTTCAGGGCAGGCGGCCCGGATACGACGATGCCGGTCACCCCGTCGGGATGACCGGCATCGGTCGGTTCGTACGGACTACTTACTCGCCCGAGGCCTCCGGAGCGGTCTCACCGGCGCCGGCCAGCGCCGCGACCGGTTCGGCTTCCGCCTTGGCGGGCTTGGCCTTACCGGCGAAGGTGAACTTGGCATCCTCGCCGGCGCCCTCGCCGTCCCAGTTCTCGACGTCGACCTCGACGATCTGGCCGGGGCCGATCTCGCCGAACAGGATCTTCTCCGAGAGCTGATCCTCGATCTCGCGCTGGATGGTCCGGCGCAGCGGGCGAGCGCCCAGCACCGGATCGAAACCGCGCTTGGCGAGCAGGCTCTTGGCCTTCTCGGTGAGCTCGATCTCCATATCCTTGTTCCGCAGCTGCGTCGCGACGCGGTTGATCATCAGATCCACCATCTGCACGATCTGCTCGTTGGTGAGCTGGTGGAAGACGATGACGTCGTCGATACGGTTGAGGAACTCCGGACGGAAGTGCTTCTTCAGCTCGTCGTTGACCTTGAGCTTCATCCGCTCGTAGTTCGAGCCCTCGGCGTTGGACTGCGAGAAGCCCAGACCCACGGCCTTCGAGATATCCGAGGTGCCGAGGTTCGAGGTGAAGATCAGCACCGTGTTCTTGAAGTCCACGGTCCGGCCCTGGCCGTCGGTGAGGCGGCCGTCCTCCAGCACCTGCAACAGGGTGTTGTAGATCTCCTGGTGGGCCTTCTCGATCTCGTCGAACAGCACGACCGAGAACGGCTTGCGGCGCACCTTCTCGGTGAGCTGGCCGCCCTCCTCGTAGCCGACGTAGCCCGGAGGGGCACCGAACAGCCGCGAGGCGGTGAAGCGGTCGTGGAACTCGCCCATGTCGATCTGGATGAGCGCGTCGTCGTCGCCGAACAGGAAGTTCGCCAGCGCCTTGGACAGTTCGGTCTTACCGACACCGGACGGACCGGCGAAGATGAACGAACCGGACGGACGCTTCGGATCCTTCAGGCCGGCGCGAGTACGGCGGATGGCCTTCGACACGGCCTTGACCGCGTCCTCCTGGCCGATGATCCGCTTGTGCAGCTCGTCCTCCATGCGGAGCAGACGGGTGGTCTCCTCCTCGGTGAGCTTGAACACCGGAATACCGGTCCAGTTGGCCAGCACCTCCGCGATCTGCTCGTCGTCGACCTCGGCCACGACGTCCAGATCACCGGAACGCCACTGCTTCTCCCGCTCGGCGCGCTTGGCGACGAGCTGCTTCTCCTTGTCGCGCAGCCGCGCGGCCTTCTCGAAGTCCTGCGCGTCGATGGCGCTTTCCTTCTCCCGGCGGGCATCGGCGATCTTGTCGTCGAATTCGCGCAGGTCCGGCGGAGCGGTCATCCGGCGGATGCGCATCCGCGCGCCCGCCTCGTCGATCAGGTCGATCGCCTTGTCCGGCAGGAACCGGTCGTTGATGTACCGGTCGGCCAGCGTGGCCGCGGCCACCAGCGCACCGTCGGTGATGGACACCCGGTGGTGCGCCTCGTAGCGGTCGCGCAGGCCCTTCAGGATGTTGATGGTGTGCTCGACCGTCGGCTCGCCCACCTGGACCGGCTGGAACCGGCGCTCCAGGGCGGCGTCCTTCTCGATGTACTTGCGGTACTCGTCGAGTGTGGTGGCACCGATGGTCTGCAGCTCACCGCGGGCCAGCTTCGGCTTCAGGATCGAGGCCGCGTCGATCGCGCCCTCGGCGGCACCCGCACCCACGAGCGTGTGCAGCTCGTCGATGAACAGGATGATGTCGCCGCGGGTGTTGATCTCCTTGAGCACCTTCTTCAGGCGCTCCTCGAAATCACCGCGGTAGCGGCTGCCCGCGACCAGGGAACCCAGGTCGAGGGTGTAGAGCTGCTTGTCCTTCAGCGTCTCCGGCACCTCGCCGTTGACGATGGCCTGAGCGAGACCCTCGACGACGGCGGTTTTACCGACGCCGGGCTCACCGATCAGGACCGGGTTGTTCTTGGTGCGGCGGCTCAGCACCTGCATGACGCGCTCGATCTCCTTCGAGCGGCCGATGACCGGGTCGAGTTTGCCTTCGAGTGCGGCCTGGGTCAGGTTGCGGCCGAACTGGTCGAGGACCAGCGAGGTGGACGGGGTCCCGGACTCGCCACGAGCACCGGACTCCACCGCCTCCTTACCGCCCTGGTAGCCGGACAGCAGCTGGATGACCTGCTGCCGCACCCGGTTGAGGTCGGCGCCCAGCTTCACCAGCACCTGGGCCGCGACGCCTTCGCCCTCACGAATCAGGCCGAGCAGAATGTGCTCGGTGCCGATGTAGTTGTGGCCGAGCTGCAGCGCCTCGCGCAGGCTCAGCTCCAGCACCTTCTTGGCCCGGGGGGTGAAGGGGATGTGACCGGACGGCGCCTGCTGGCCCTGCCCGATGATCTCCTCGACCTGGCTGCGCACACCCTCGAGCGAAATTCCCAGCGACTCCAGGGACTTCGCCGCGACACCCTCACCCTCGTGGATCAGGCCCAGCAGGATGTGCTCGGTGCCGATGTAGTTGTGGTTGAGCATCCGAGCCTCTTCTTGGGCCAGGACAACGACCCGCCGCGCGCGGTCGGTGAACCTCTCGAACATCGCTCCCTCACTTCCTGCTCCGCTATCCACGGCATCCGGCGCTGCTTGCTTCGTGCTTCACACCTGTGGCGCCAGCCTGCCATGAAGCCCTGGGGTTGCATGCCCCGCCTCTACTGTAGTTGGCGGGGGTCACGGCCGTCGTCCGTCCACCCTATTGCGAACGGGCGACAACGCGAGTCATACCGTTCTAACGCGGCTCCAACCCGGAACGTTTCCCCAGCAACTACGCCCACAGCTGAATTTTCGGGCCCCCCTCCCGACGTCGGGGTTCGCGGCCCCGAAGCTCGGCCGCGAATCTCCGCGCGACGTCCTCGCCGACGGAACTATCCGGTGAGCGGTGGGATGAAATGGCAGGGCACGGGGTGCGGATCGTCCGGATCCAGGGCGTTGAGCGCGAACGCGGCCGCCCGGTCGCTGCCCGCGATGCCCGCGTGCTCCGAATAGTCCGACGCGCAGCCGTCCTGGACCACGATGTTCGTCGTCGTCGGTCCGGGCACCAGGGCGACGGTGTACGGGACCACCAGTTCGTCGTATTGGGTCTCGATATTGGTGTAGGTGACGTCCGGGTCGTAGACGCCGTCGGCGTTCAGGGAGCGGATGAAATCCGTACTGCCCGTCATCTGCGCGCACGCGGCACAGGGGCTCACACCCAGGACGCCGTCGAAGGCCGGCTCCGCGCCCAGACGCCGCGCGAAATCGCGAGCCGGATCGATCACCGGGCCGAAGGTGCCCAGCCACGGCGCGGCGATCGCCACGAACTTGTCGACCTTGTCCGAACCGCCCAGCCGCTTGACGAAGTAGTTGCCCACCAGATTGCCCTGCGAATGCGCGATCAGATCGACCTTCGCGGCGCCGGTCGCCGCCAGCACCCGGTCCACGAACTCCGCGAGCTGCGCCGAACTGTCCTCGATCGGCCGCATGCCGCCGATCGCCGAGAGCGGCCAGGGCAGGTCGTAGGCGCCGTAGGTCAGCGAGTAGACGCAATATCCCTCGTTGGCCAGCAGCGGCGCGTACACGCCCCAGTTCGTCTGCGCCCCGCCGCCGGTGCCGTGCACCAGCACCACGGGTTCGGGATGCGCGGCGCTGGGCCGGCACGACCAGTCGTCGGCGCCGGGCAGGGAACCACCCGGATTTCGCAGCTCGTACGGAATGCCGGAGAAGAAGTTGTAGTCCACCGGATATTCGGCGTGGGCCGCCGCTGCGGCGGTCACCCACAGGGTGCTCAATACCGCCAGGACGAGGATGGATCCGGGTAACCGGCGCAGCAGACGCGACGCACGCACGGGACGAGACGACATCGAGAGCTCCAAAAACTAGAACGCGTTTCAACACGCTAGCGGGAGCAGGGGACCGTGCGGATCAATACCGGCGGGTAACCGGAATCGCGCGTCACATCCGGCGGACGGGTTTCAGAGATCGCGGTGCGAGATGATGCCGTTCTGGATGGCCAGCGCCGCCAGCCGCACCCGCTTCTGATTCTGCGGCAGATCCTCGACGCCGAACTTCGAAAACAACGCGCGCAGATGGGTTTTGATCGCATCCACGCTCAGATACAACTCGTCGGCGATCTGCTGATTGGAGGCGGGCGTGGCGAATTCGGTATTGCCGCGGTACGGGCGGCACAGCGCGATCAGAACCGCGCGCTGCGTATCGGTGAGTGAACGGGGACTCGGCACCGAGCCGACGGACGTCCGGGTCGCGTCGTCGACCGTGCCGGTGTAGTCGTGAAACGACAGCGTCGAGGTCCCGACCCGGATGCGGTCGCCGGCCTCCAGCCGGCGGCGGCCGGCCAGCCGCTCGCCGTTGACGAAGGTGCCGTTGCGCGAGAGTCCGTCGTCGACGATCGTCCAGTGCGCGCCGAGGTATTCCACTGCCGCATGCAGTCGCGACACCTCGGCGTCCCAGCCCAGGGACAGATCGGCCTGCGGCGAACGCCCGATCGTGATGCGTTGATGATCCGGGGTCAGCGTCAGTTCGTGCCGGCGGCCGGTGTCGTCGATGAACCGGAGAAACGATTCGTGAATATCCGTCACCGCGTTGCTACCCCCACCCTCGTACCGCCAGTGACGTGGTCTGCATAGGCCCCATGGTGCCGCGCCGACGCGGCGGCGAGCAAGATCACCACGCCGGGGCCGTCTGGGTACGGCCGCACCGAAATACCGCGACCGCACGGAAATACCGCTGAGGCATCGAAATGCCGCTGCCGCCCGGACGTCGCACGATTCCTCCGGGCGGCAGCGGCACAGACGCAGCCGGGTCCTTTCGACCGCACTAGTTGTTGCGGCCGACTTCCTTGTGGTAGCTCTCCACGACATCGGCGGAGATGCGACCGCGCGCGGAAACCTTGTGGCCCTTACGCCGCGCCCACTCCCGAATTGCCGCACTCTGTTCGCGATCCATGGAAACTCGGCCCTTCGGCGCACCGGTGGTCGCACCGACCGGCTTGCTGCGCCGGCGACCGCTCACCCGGCGGGCATTGGCAACCCACACATCCAGCCCGTCCCGCAGCTTCGCCGCATTCGCCGCCGACAGGTCGATCTCGTACGAAACACCGTCGATCGCGAACTCGATGGTCTCGTCCGCAATGGACTCACCATCGACATCGTCGATCAGGCTAACGGTGACCTTCTTTGCCATGAGATGAACGTCCTCTCGAAATCGTGCGACCCGGATACCAGGCCGATGCCCGAGTCGAGAATACCTCTAGATACGAAATTTCCAAGACGGGGAATCGGCATTCAAACCCGGTACTCAGCGACCGGACGGACGCACAATTGGGAACAGTATGGTTTCCCGGATTCCAAGTCCGGTCAGTGCCATCAGCAACCGATCGATTCCCATACCGGTACCCGTTGTCGGCGGCATACCGTGTTCCATGGCGGCGAGGAAGTCCTCGTCCCGCCGCATGGCCTCGTCGTCACCGGCGGCGGCGAGTCTGGCCTGGTCGACAAAACGTTCCCGCTGTACGACCGGATCCACGAGTTCCGAATAGCCCGTGGCCAACTCGAATCCGCGGACATACAGATCCCACTTCTCCGTGACGCCCGGCTTACTGCGATGCTGGCGCGTCAAGGGTGAGGTCTCCACCGGGAAGTCCCGCACGAAAGTGGGCGCATAGAGCTTGTCGCCATAGCTGTGTTCCCACAGTTCCTCGACAAGTTTGCCGTGGCCGTAACCCTTGTCCGGAGGAATTTCCAGACCGACCCGATCGGCTAGCGCGAGCAATTCCGGAACAGTAGTTTCCGGCGTTACCTCGACCCCCAGCGAATCGGATAGCGAGGGATACATCTCGATCGTGTTCCACTCACCACTCAGGTCGTATTCCGTACCGTCGGCGAGTGTGACGACCTGAGTGCCGAAGACCTCTTGTGCGACTTCCTGGATCAATTCCCGCATCATCCGCGCGGAATCGTCGTAGGTGCCGTAGGCCTCGTAAGTTTCCAACATCGCGAACTCGGGCGAATGCGTCGAGTCGGCGCCCTCGTTACGGAAGTTGCGATTGACCTCGAAGACCTTCTCGATCCCGCCAACCACGCAGCGCTTCAGGAACAACTCCGGCGCGATGCGCAGATACAGATCCATATCCAGCGCATTGGAATGGGTGACGAACGGACGCGCTGCCGCACCTCCGTGCAAAGTCTGCAGCATCGGCGTCTCGACCTCGAGGAAACCCCTGCGCTCCAACGCATTTCGCAGTGCGCGCACGGCCGCCACCCGGGTGCGGGCCATCTCCCGCGCCTCCGGGCGCACGATGAGGTCGACATAGCGCTGGCGGACCCGCGACTCCTCGCTCATCTCCTTGTGCGCCACCGGCAGCGGACGCAGCGATTTGGCCGCCATCGACCACGAATCGGCCATCACGCTCAATTCGCCGGTGCGGGAGGAAATCACTTCGCCGTGCACGAAGACGAAATCACCCAGATCGACATCGGCCTTCCACGCCGCCAGCGCATCGGCGCCGACACCGTTCAGGCTGATCATCGCCTGCAGCTTGGTGCCGTCCCCCTCCTGCAGCGTGGCGAAGCAGAGCTTGCCGGTATTGCGCATGAAGATGACCCGGCCGGCCACACCGGCCTGCACGCCGGTGCTGGTGTCGGGCTCGAGGTCGGGATAGGCGGCGCGGATCTCGGCGAGGGTGTGGGTCCGCGGCACCACCACCGGATACGGCTCTACGCCCGCGTCGAGCAGCCGCTCACGCTTCTCCCGGCGGATCCGCATCTGCTCGGGAACGTCGACTTCCGCTGCGGCAGGATGCGATTGCCCCGCAGGAACCCGGCCCGCGGAGCCACCGGACGAAGGGCTTTTCGGGGTGCTCACAGCGAACCACCCTATCGTGCGCCGGAAATCGTTTTGCGCGCGCCCGACCCCCGCTCACCCGGGCTATTACAGCGAGACGAGTGCGCTGATCTCACCGGCCAGATGCGGTGCGCCGGCGGCCACCGACAGCAGCCCCGCGGCCTTTACCGCCTGATAGCCACCGACCAGATCGGTGGCCCGGTGCAGACCCAGTTGCTGCAGTGTGGCGGCCGCCAAACTGGAGGTGTAACCCTCCGAGCAGACGATCACCCATTCGCGATCGTGATCGGTGGCCAGGGCGAGCCGCGCGGGGCTGGTGGGGTCCAGCCGCCACTCCAGCACATTGCGCTCGATCACGAGGGCGCCCGGCAGGGTGCCCTCCTTGACCCGCTGGGCCTGCGGGCGGATGTCGACCAGCAGGGCGCCGCGGGCGATCGCCTCCGGCAATTCGAACGCGTACATGCGCGTCAATCGCGCACGCGCCGCCTCCAGCATGTCGTTGATGGTGAGATGCGGGTACGTCATTTCACATCGCCTTCGGGCTGGTCGGTGAGCACGGTCCGGGTACGTCGCAGCGTCCCGTGGCCGGTCACCTCGTAATACGACATGGCGGACAGAGGTGGTGAATACGCGTGCACCGAGAGCGTCGGATTCGACGGCTCGGGCACACCCGCGAACTGATCCGGGGCACGCACCACGTCGTGCACCCAGCCGAGCGGGAACGAGGCCTGATCACCGGCGGTGAGAGTGCGCTGGCGCAATTCCTTGCCGTTCCAGCGGAATTCCGAGAGCGCACCACTCAGCACGGTGAGCGCGCCGAGCGAGCCGGCGTGGTCGTGCAATTCCGTCGACCGGTCCGGCACCCAGCTGATCAGCCAGACATCGACCTCGTCGTCGGCGAGAAGCCGGACGGCCCAACGGTTTTCGGTGGGCCACACGCCACCGGACGGCAGCAGGTGGTCGAAGCGGCCGGCCATGACGTCTTCGGCGCCCTCGTCGGTCAGCCGCAGCAGATCCGCCGGGCGCAGCCGGGTCGGCAATGCGGACGACACCGAGCGATCGGTGATCTCGGCGGTGAGCCGGTTGGCCGGACGAGCGGGCGGCAACTGCCCCGTCCGCCGCCGCGCGGCGTCACCGCTCGCGGCGGAGGTAACAGCAGAGGTGAGGACAGAGGAACGCATGAGCGAAGCTCCAGGAGTAGTGGATGGCCGAGGGCGGATACGCAGCCTCGACAATCAGCCGAGGCGAATCAGCCTCGACAACACTCCTGGGTGCTCACGCGGAAAGTCACGAGCCGAAGTGTAGCAGGGTGACCAGCGCGTACAAGGCGGTGTGTTTCACCCCACAGCGCGCCGGTCACGGGCGGCGGCGTTGCTGGTTGCGCTCGTAGACCAGACGCAGGCCGTCCAGGGTCAGATGCGGCTCGTGGTGGTCGATGGTCTCGGATTCGGGGACGATCAGCGGAGCGGTCGGGCCCGTCGCCACCACCGACACATCGTCACCGGCGAAGGCGTCGAGTTCGTCGCGAATCCGGTCGATCAAACCGTCCACCAGGCCCGCGAAGCCGAATACCGCGCCGGACTGCATGCACTCCATGCTGTTCTTCCCCACCACCGAACGCGGGCGGGTCAGTTCCGCGCGCCGCAGCGCACTCCGGGCCACCAGCGCCTCGGTGGAGATCTCCACGCCGGGGGCGATCGTCCCGCCGAGGAACTCTCCCTTCGCCGAAACCAGGTCGACACAGATGGCGGTGCCGAAATCGACCACGATCGCCGGTGAATCGAAACGATGATATGCCGCAAGGCAATTCACGATCCGGTCCGCGCCGACCTCTTTCGGATTGTCGACCAGCAGCGGAATTCCGGTGCGCACACCGGGTTCCACCAGCACGTGCGGCACGTGCGACCAGTAGCGGCCCAACATGGTGCGCAACTCCCGCAGCACCGGCGGCACCGTCGACAACGCCGACACCCCGACCACCTGGTCCAGCCGCTCGCCCACCAAACCCCGCACCTGCATGGCGAATTCGTCGGCGGTCAGCAGCGGATTGGTGTGCACGCGCCAGGTGTGCACCAATTCCGCATGCGCACCACTGCCCGAGAACAGGCCGATCTCGATACTGGTGTTGCGGACGTCGATCGTCAGCAGCATCCTCGCCCCGCTGCCCGCGGCTCAGGCGAAGGTCAGCGAGCGCGGCGAGGTCAACCCCGAACCCTCCGGGGCATGCGCCGGGTCCGAACCCAGCTCCACCGGACGGTTGCGGTCGTCGACGAACACCACCCGCGGCTGGTACTCGCGCAGCTCGGCCTCGTCCATCATGCCGTAGGCGATCAGGATGACGAGATCACCCGGATTCACCAGATGCGCTGCGGCGCCGTTGATTCCGATCACGCCAGAACCGCGCTCACCGGCGATCACATAGGTTTCCAGCCGGGCGCCGTTGTCGATGTCGACGATGCAGACCTGCTCACCCTCGAGCAGATCGGCAGCGTCCATCAGATCCGGGTCCACGGTCACCGAACCCACATAGTGCAGATCGGCGTGAGTCACCGTGGCACGGTGGATCTTCGACTTCATCATGGTGCGCAACATCGTGGTCGCCTTTCCTATGCGTCGGCCTGGGCAGGCTGGAAATCGGGGACAGCGTTGTGGCCGTCGGCGGGAGCGACGGGTCCGGAGGCGGCAGCCTGCGTAACCACGGAGGGCCCCGCGGACGCCGCATCGGACACCGCGGGAGGGACGGAAACGGGCACGTTGTCGATCAGGCGGGTGGCGCCGATGCGGGCGGCCACCAGCAGGCGAGCGTTCCCGCTGCTCGGAATGGGGCCCAGATCCGAACCACGCAACTCCAGGTAGTCGACGTCGACACCGGTCGCACCGTCGAGCACCGAACGAGCCGCGGCCACCACCGCGTCGGGCCCGCGCCTCGCCGCATGCCGGCCCGCGGCCAGCGCGGCGGACAGTGTGATCGCCAACTCCCGCTGCTGTTCGTCCAGGTAGCGGTTGCGCGAGGACAGCGCCAGGCCGTCGGACTCGCGCACCGTGGGCACCGCGACGATATCGGCGTCGAAGTTCAGATCCCGGACCATCTGCCGGATCAACGTCAGCTGCTGATAGTCCTTCTCGCCGAAGAACGCCTCGTGCGGACGCACGATCTGCAGCAGTTTCGCCACCACCGTCAGCATCCCGGCGAAATGGGTCGGGCGGCTGGCGCCCTCCAATTCGGCGCCGAGCGGTCCCGGATGGACCGAGGTGCGCGGGCCGTCCGGATACATCTGGGCGACGCTCGGCGCGAACACCAGCGCCACGCCCTCCTCGCGCAGCAGCGCCACATCGCTGTCGAGCGTGCGCGGGTACTTGTCGAAGTCCTCGTTCTCACCGAATTGCAGCGGGTTGACGAAGATCGACACCACCACAACCTGATTCGTGCGCTTGGCGCGGCGCACCAACTCCAGATGGCCCTCGTGCAGAGCACCCATCGTCGGCACCAGCGCGACCGTGCGACCGACCGCGCGCAGTGCGGAGGTCACCGCCGAAACATCGGCCGGCTCGTGGACGACCGTGAGCTCGCCCGGGCGATACAGCTTGCGCAGCTGCTCCGGGGTCAGCTTCTTCGCTCCCGAATTCGACATCAGTGTCCCTCCAGCAGGCCGATCAGATCCGGATTCGTGCGGGCCAGCTGCGCCGTGCGCAGCGACATCGCGCGATAGCCGGCCGCCAGCTCCGGATCGGCCGCGGCCAGTGCCTCCAGGTGCGCCGAGACCGCGAGGGCGTCACCCCGCGCCACCGGGCCGGTCAGCGCAGGCAGGCCGCGCCGCAGCGCATTGTCCAGCGCCGCCGAGACCAGCGGCGCCAACATCCGCTCCGCCAATCCGTTGGGCTGGTCGTCGACCACCTGCTGTCCCAGCAGGCCCGGACCCTCCAGCGCCGCCCGCAACGCCGCGACCGCATCGACGATCAGGGTGACCAGATGATTACTGCCGTGCGCGAGAGCCGCGTGATACAACGCGCGATTCTCCTCCGGGACCCGCACCGGCTCGCCGCCCATCTCGATCACCAGCGACTGCGCGATGGCATAGCCGATCTCGTCGGCCGCGGTGATGCCGAAACAGGCATTCGCCAGGCGGGCGGTGTCCTCGTCGTGGCCGGTGAAGGTCATCGCCGGATGGATCGCCAGCGGGCGGACATCGGTCAGCGGGGACAGGACGGCCACGCCGTTGGCCCCCGAGGTATGCGCGACGATCGTTCCCGGACGGACCACCCGCGCCGCCGCCAAACCGGCCACCAGACCGGGCAGTTCACTGTCCGGTACGGCCAGGATCAACAGTTCGCTGCGCGCCGCGATCTCCTCGGCCGGCAAGATCTGCGACTCCGGCAACCGCGTGTGCGCCCGATGCCGCGACGCATCGGAAATCGCCGACACCCCGAACACCACGTGCCCGGCCCGCTCCAGCGCGACACCCAGCGCCGAACCCACCCGGCCCGCCGACACGATGCCGACCGTCAGCCGGGCCGGCGCCGGATCACTGCCGGGTACAGCGGACGAGCCCGAGACCGCAGGCGCGGCGGGGCGCGACGAATCGGCCTCGTCGGGCCGCGAAAAATCGGAGGTCACCGTTGTCCTCTCGGAAGGCGTTCCAGTCCCGCATGGCGGGTACCGGACGTTACGAATCGAGAATAGGTAGTGACCGGGGGCGCTGCCAGAGGACCCGCGCGTGATATTTCCCTCAGTACCTTCGGCCTGCGCTTCGCTTCGGACCTTTGGCCTCCGCTTCGCTTCGGCAGGCGTCTCGGCCGCCGCCCCTACGCGGCCTTGCGGGCGGGTTCGCTGCGGTAGCGGGAGGTGGGGCCGTGGATGCCCAGGAGGCGCCAGGCGACCTTGGCCACGGGGTTCATCAGGCCGCTGGTGGTGGCCAGTGCTCGGACGTCGCCGAAGATGTTGCGCATGGTGACCTGGGATTCGGTGCTGCCCCAATAGGCCTCGCGCATCACCTCCGCGGGGATGTCGAACTTCTCCACGAACTCCTTGGGCGGAGTCATGATCATGTCGAGCATGATCCGCATCGCGGTCGGGAAGAGCAGCGACAGCACGAACTTCGTGGCCGGATTCATGCCGGGCACGTTGCGGCGCAGATATTCGTGTGCGAACGAGATGTGGCGCGCCTCTTCCGCCACGTGGATCTGCATCACCCGCTGCACCATCGGATGCAGGTCGGTACCGGCGCGCAGCAGCGACTTCTGCAGGTGGTCGATGGGTTCCTCACCGCCGAGGATCATCGTGAAGAACAGTTCCGGGAAGTACTTCACGGCCGGCCAGATGATCATGGTCAGCTTGCGGTCGACGGTGCCCATGCCGACCACATCCTCGCCGATGCGGTTGATCATCTCCTGGAACATCATCGTGTGGTTGCACTCTTCGGCCGCCTCGTGCGTCACGTAGCGGAATTCCGGATCGCCGTTGGGCACCGACACCAGGTACTGCATCAGACCGCGGATCAGCAGCTGCTCGAAGTCCAGGCCGACCTTGGCGATACCGGCCTGCCGCCACATACCCATGGCGATTTTGCGTTCCACCGGCTGCGCCTTGTACCAGGGATGACGTCCCAGCGGATCCTCGTCCGGCATGATCCAGCGGGTATCGGTGGGATCCACCGCGAATTCCGGTGAATCCCAATCGATGTCGACGTATGGGTCGAAGTTCTTGTGCACCGACCCCTCGGAGAGACCGCGCAGGATCTCGTGATACTCGGGATCGGCCGACGTGTTCTTTACGGCAGTGGACAGCATCTTCGGTGTCTCCTTCGCAGTACTCCTCCTGCGAAAGTTACCGATACTGAGCGTCACATGCAACCTGTTTCACAGGCGTGATCGCGGGCATTACGAGCTGTTCTGCTCCGATCGCAGATTCGCCATGATCTCCGCGACGGTGAGCTTGCGCCCCGGCTGATCCTCGTCGGAATCGGCGTGGCGACGACGGCGGGAACCGGCGGTACCCATGGTCGTCGTGGGCTGGACGGGAGCCAGCCGCGGCACCGAGGAACTCGGGCGCGAGTCGCCGGACTCGGTGGCCGCCGGCTCGGAAGTGCCGTTCGCCGACGCGGTGGCGGATTGCGCCGAGCTCGCCGAGGGATCGTCACTCTGCCGGTCGCCGGACGGGGCCGATCCGGACTCCGGCGACAGGGACTCCGGCGGCTGAGACTCCGACGGTCCGGACTGCGCGTCCCCGCCCTGGCGACCGCCGTTTCCGTCGCCGTTCACCGACGGTCTGGACGAAACCCCCTCCTCATCCGGCGTCTCCGCCGACACCACGGCGGTCTCGGCCGTCACCGGATCGTCGTACGGACTGGCGAAGGCCGGGGGTTCGGGATGATCGGGATCGAAGACCGGCGAGACCACGTGCAGCGGCACGGCAGGTGCGCTCCACGCGTCCCAGGTGTCGGTTTCCTGCGAGCTACCGTTCGCCACGGTCGCGTGGGTGAGCTCCTGCACCCGCACGGCCTCGGCGCGCAGCGCCGGTCGGTCGACCAGTAGGTCGCCGTCGAACAGCCGCTGCAGGCTTTCGCGCAACACGGTCAGTTCACTGCGCAGCGCGGCCAGTTCGGCGGCGTCCGCGCCGACCTCCCGGCGCACCCGCGACTCGACACCGAGTTCGTATTCGCGGCGGGCGGTGATCTCGCGTTCGAGCTGCAACTCGTAGACCTTCTGCAGGTCACGAGCCTTGGCCTGATCGATCGCCGCATCCCGGCGATAGCGGGTCGCCGCCAGCGCGGCCACCGCGGCGGCCCACAGAGCCGCGACCAAACCAACCCGGACCAACTGCACATTGTTGCTGAAAATCAGAAACACACTGGCAATCAGACCGAGCAGAATTAATACACCGACGACGATTTTTCCCGCGTTGTCCCGCTGTCGCGGGGAAGCACTGCTACGGGAGGGTGAAACCATGTCCGCAAGGGTAGCTCGAATAGCGGATTCCGGCGCGCAGCCGGTCCGGAACTCCACTAGATTGCGTTAGCTATGAGGTAGCCGGTTCGTCTGGTGGCTCATGTGGCGCGCGGCAGCAATACTCCAGCCACAGCGCGGCAGCGACCAACACGACACCGGCGATCAAACCCACGATGGCGCCGGGGGTGTCCGAGGCGGCCGCGCGGATATCCGACCGCTGCGGCAGCACCCAGATCAGGAAGCCCAGCCACACGCCGGCCGCCAGAGACCCCACCTGCGCCGAAGCCTTCGCCAGCGCCACCGCGCGGGCCGCGGTGATCGGATGCAGCTGTCTCGGCCCGTCACCGATGCGGTGATCGCCGACGCGGGCGCGAATCACGAACGCCAGCACCGCTTCCACGGCGGCCACCGGATACAGCGAGGCGGCTGCGATCACCGTGATCGGCGGAAAGCTCGAATAGGCCCACCGAGTCGCCACCCACGCCACCGCGGCGGCGATCACGACATTGGCGAGCAGATCCAGAATCTTGGTCGGCCTCATGACGTTCATGACCAGCCGCCGTTCATCGTTGCGCCGCGGACAGCGTCAGGTCGGTGAGCCGGACGCCGTCGATCTCGTCCGGATCGAGCTCGGCGAGCAGTTCCCGGATCGGCCGGGTCCGGCCGAGCACCTCCAGCGTCGCCTCGGGTTCGACTTCGGCCCACGGCACCAGGACGAACGCGCGATTGTGCGCCTGCGGATGCGGCAGTGTCAGTTCCGGGTCCGCACTGGTCACCGGATGCAGCCCCGCGGGGCCGCGCTCGGCGCACCAGATCACGTCGACATCCAGAGTCCGTGCGCCCCAGCGGATCTCGCGGACACGCCCGGACCGCTGTTCCAACCCCTGTCCGCGTTCGAGCCAATCGCGCGGGCCCAGCTCCGAATCCTCGACCACCACAACGGCATTGAGGTAGTCCTCCTGCGGCACTCCACCCCACGGAGCGGTCGAGTACACCGACGAGACGGCGACCAGCTGCGGCGTCAGCGCCTCCACCACACTGCGGAGATGGGCGAGCCGATCCCCCAGATTCGACCCGATCGACAGCACCGCACGGCTCATCCGGCCACCTCCGGGGTCGGCGGTAATCCTCGCCGCCTGGTGGCCACCACGCGGACATCGGCGAAGGTGTGCGGAATCGGCGCCGAGGGCTTGTGCACGACCACCTCCGCCGCGGTGACGCGCTCGTCGCGCATCACATCGTCGGCGATCTCGGCGGCGACGGTCTCGATGAGATTGCGCGGCGGGCCGGAGACGATCGCGACCGCGCGTTGCGCCAGCTCGCCGTAGTCGACGGTCGCCGACAGCTCATCGGTCGCGGCCGCCTTCGCGAAATCCAGCCACAGGGTGATGTCGACCAGGAATTCCTGGCCGTCGCGGCGCTCGAAGTCGAAGCAGCCGTGGTGACCGTAGGCGCGCAGACCGCGCAGCTCGATGCGATCGGTACTCACTCGCTCCCCTGATTGTGTGAACCGGCTTCGGCGGCTCGCCGCTGTACCGACTCGGCGGCCCGCCGCCCCGCAGATTCGGCGGCCCGCCGCCCCGCAGATTCGGCGGCCCGCCGCCCCGCAGATTCGGCGGCTCGCCGCCAGGCATCCGCGACGGCGATGGCGTCGAGCGACGACCGCACATCGTGCACTCGCACGCCCCATGCGCCGTGCTGAGCGGCCAGGGCGGAGATGGTGGCGGTGGCGACCTCACGCCCGTCGGGCGGGCGCGGTCCGGACTCGTCGGCCAGCAGCGAACCCAGGAAACGCTTGCGGGAGGCGCCGACCAGAATCGGCAACCCCTGGGCCGTCAGTTCCGGCAGTGCGCCCAGCAGGGCCCAGTTGTGCTCGGCGTTCTTGGCGAAGCCGAGGCCGGGGTCCAGTACCAGCCGGCTCGGATGCACGCCGGCCGCCATGGCCAGATCCACCTGGGACGAGAGTTCGGCCAGCACCTCGCGCACGACGTCGTCGTAGTGATCGGCGGGGCCGATGTGGCGATGGTCGGCATTCGCCCGCCAGTGCATCAAAATCCACGGGATCTCGGCGGCGGCAACGACTTTCACCATCTCGGCATCCGCGCGACCACCGGATACATCGTTGACCACACTCACTCCGGCGTCGATCGCGGCGGCCGCGACACTCGCCCGCATGGTGTCCACACTGGTCGGCACGCCGGCTTCCACCAGACCGCGAATCACCGGGACCACCCGCTGGGCCTCGGTCTCCGGATCGATGCGAACGGCGCCCGGGCGGGTGGACTCACCGCCCACGTCGATGATGTCGGCGCCCGCCTCGTACAGCCGCACCCCGTGGGCGACCGCGACAGCCGGATCGAGGTAGCGGCCACCGTCGGAGAAGGAGTCGCTGGTGACGTTCACCACGCCCATCACCACGCACGAGCGCCCGTCCCGGGGAGTCATCAATGCGCTCATGGGCGATCGCTCATTTGCGCAGGATCAGGTCGAGGGCCTCGGCGCGCGAGGACGCGTTGGTCTGCAGCAGGCCGCGGACCGCGGACGTGGTGGTGCTCGCACCCGGCTTGCGGATGCCGCGCATCGCCATGCACAGATGCTCGGCCTCCACCACGACGATGGCGCCCCGCGGATCCAGCTTCCGCATGACCGCATCGGCGATCTGGCTGGTCAGCCGCTCCTGGACCTGCGGCCGCTTGGCGTACAGGTCGACCAGGCGGGCCAGTTTGGACAGACCGGTGACCCGGCCCTGCGGGCCCGGGATATATCCGACGTGGGCGACCCCGTGGAAGGACACCAGGTGATGTTCGCAGGTCGAGTACATCGGGATGTCGCGCACCAGCACCAATTCCTGATGCCCTTCGTCGAAGGTGGTGTTCAGCACCGAATCGGGTTCCACGTACAGGCCCGCGAACATCTCGCGATAGGCGCGCGCGACCCGGGCGGGGGTATCGATCAGCCCGGGGCGGTCGGGATCCTCCCCGACCGCGACCAGTAGTTCACGTACCGCGGCCTCGGCCCGCTTCTGATCGAAGGGCCGACCGGTACCCAGCGCGATCAGGGCCGGTTCCTCCGCAACCACGGCGGCACCCGCGCCCGACGCCGAATCGGACCCGGCGGGAGCGCTGTTGTTGGCCGACATACGAGGACACCTCCACAATCACGTAAATCAACGCGCCGACAGCGCGGTTCGACCGTCGAGCCTAATCGCAGCCGGTCAGCGGTGGCTGTTCGGTCCGTCCCAATCGCCGTGATCCTGAGTGCCGTTCTGCGTCGATCCGTCCTGATCCCCGGGCCACTCGGGCCGGCGGTGACCGCCGCCGTAACGCTGGGGCTCGCCATAGCGCTGGGGCTCGCCGTATCCCTGGGAGCCGCCGCCCTGAGGGGCGCCGCCGTACTCCGGCTGCTGCGGCGATCCGCCCGCGGACGGATCCTCCTGCGGCGGCCAGCCCGGAGCCGACCAGCCGGCGGGAGCGCCGTAGTCCGGCCGGGAGCCGTGCGTACTCTGCCGCGGATATCCCGGGCCACCCGCGGGCCGCGGGTAGTTCCCGGGCTGCGGGGCCGGATAGCTGTAGCCGGTCGGAGCCGGGGCCGGGTTGCGATGGCCCTCCTGCGGATAACCGTTGGCCGGCACCGGCTGCGGCGCGGGCTGCTGGTTCGGCTTGCGGGTTTCGGCTTCCTCCGGCCACGACTCACCGCGTTCGGCGGCGAGCTCGCGCGGGGTCTTCACCGGCGGCCGATCCGAGGGCACGCGTTCACCGAAATCGTTGAAGGCGGTGATGCGCGGACGCTTGTCGACGGTGGCGAGCACCTGCTCGAGGTCCTTGCGGTGCAGGGTCTCGCGCTCCAGCAGCGCGGTGGCCAGCGCGTCGAGTTCGTCGCGATATTCGTTGAGGATCGCCCAGGCCTCGGTGTGCGCGGCCTCGATGAGGTTGCGCACCTCCTCGTCGATCTCGCGGGCGACCTCGTGCGAATAGTCCGAGCCGGTGCCCATCGTGCGGCCCAGGAACGGGTCGCCCTGTTCCTGCCCGTAGCGCACCGCGCCCAGCCGGGCACTCATGCCGTATTCGGTGACCATCGCACGCGCGATCTTGGTCGCCTGGTCGATATCGGACGAGGCGCCGGTGGTCGGCTCGTGGAAGACCAACTCCTCGGCGGCACGGCCACCCATCGCCATCACCAGGCGGGCGATCATCTCCGAACGGGTCATCAGGCCCTTGTCGTCCTCGGGCACGGTCATGGCGTGGCCGCCGGTGCGACCGCGGGCCAGGATGGTGACCTTGTAGACGGGCTCGATATCCGGCATCGCCCACGCGGCCAGGGTGTGACCACCCTCGTGGTAGGCGGTGATCTTCTTCTCGTGCTCGCTGATGATCCGGCTCTTGCGCCGCGGGCCGCCGATCACGCGGTCGACCGATTCCTCCAGCGCCGGTCCGGTGATGACGTTGCCGTGCTCACGCGCCGTGAGCAGCGCCGCCTCGTTGATCACGTTGGCCAGATCCGCACCCGACATGCCGACGGTGCGCTTGGCGAGGCCGTCCAGATCGGCATCGGGGGCGATCGGCTTGCCCTGCGAATGCACCCGCAGGATCGCGCGCCGACCGGCGAGGTCCGGATTGCCGACCGGGATCTGGCGGTCGAAGCGGCCCGGGCGCAGCAGCGCCGGGTCCAGGATGTCCGGGCGGTTGGTGGCCGCGATGATGATCACACCGGTGCGGTCGCCGAAACCGTCCATCTCGACCAGCAACTGGTTCAGCGTCTGCTCGCGCTCGTCGTGCCCACCGCCGAGGCCGGCGCCGCGCTGGCGGCCGACCGCGTCGATCTCATCGACGAAGATGATGCAGGGGCTGTTCTGCTTGGCCTGGTCGAACAGGTCACGCACGCGGGAGGCGCCGACACCGACGAACATCTCGACGAAGTCGGAACCGGAGATGGTGAAGAACGGCACCCCGGCCTCACCCGCGACCGCGCGGGCCAGCAGCGTCTTACCGGTTCCGGGCGGCCCGTAGAGCAGCACGCCCTTGGGGATCTTGGCGCCCAGCGCCTGGTAGCGAGCCGGGTTCTGCAGGAAGTCCTTGATCTCGTACAGCTCTTCGACGGCCTCGTCGGCACCGGCCACATCGGCGAATGTGGTCTTGGGCATATCCTTCGACAGCTGTTTGGCCTTGGATTTACCGAAGCCCATCATGCCGCCGCGACCACCGCCCTGCATCCGGGCCATCACGAAGACGAACAGGCCCAGCAGAATCACCATCGGCAGCACGAACAGCAGCACCTGGGTGAACCAGCTGTCCTGTTTGACCGCGGTGTTGAACGGCGCTCCGGACTGCTGCACGTCGCGCAGGATCTGCGCGGAGACCTCGCTGCCGCCGGGGTACTTGGCCATGATCTGGGTCTGGCCGCCGGTGGCGTCGTTGCCCTGTTTCAGGGTGATGCGCAGCTGCTGTTCTTTGTCATCGATCTGGACCTGCTTGACGTTCTGCTTGTCGGCAAGCTGGGTGAGCGCCACCGAGGTATCGACGTTCTTCCAGCCGCGCGTGTCGTTGCTGAAGTAGCTGACCAGATAGATCACGAGCAGGATGCCCGCGACTATGGCCAGGTTGCGAAACACTGTCTTGCGGTTCATAGAGCGTCGGCCGGCGGGCCAGTCCTTTCCGGTGTTTCCGGTGTATGCCTACTATGCGTCGGGCGGGGCCGTATCCATACCGGCACCGACCGGGTCGGGCAGAACGGATGCGGACAAGCCACGTTACCGCGTACGGTCTACTCGATACATCGCGCAGTTCGGCAGCTGATGCAGTTCAACAGGTAAACGGTCGGAGAACGCTGGTGGTTCCCGGCCTATCGGGCGATCACCTCACGGTGTCCGTCCAAGTGGTCCCAATCATGGCATGCACGACCTATTGTGAGCGACAACACAGGACGAACGCAGGGGGTATGGACATAGTCGAGCTAAGGACACCCACAGCGATACTGCGCCACGGCGGCGGGCGACTCCAGGTTCTGCGGCCGGGCACCGATGGCGAGCGGGTGCTCGACGTACCGGTGTCGGACCTGCTCAAGGTCCGGCTGAACCGGCGCGCCGACGACGCCGTCGTGATCGAGATCTATCTGCGTTATCCGAGTCCGGTCCTCACCGGCGTCCCGGCCGACCGCACCCCGCTCCCGGTGCTGATCGCCGAACACGACGTACCGGCCGCGACCGTGATCGTGGAGCGGATCAACTCCCAGATCCTGTCCACCCAGCGCATCGATATGTCGGCACCCGATCTGGTGCCTCCCGCGCCGGTCTGGGGCAAAACCGGACCGACCCGGGCCGACGTGGACCGCGCGGTCCGGCGGATGGCGCCGCGGCGCGAGACCCGCGCGGCCGCCGGAGCGCTGCACACGATGGTCACACCCGAGGAATTCATGTTGGAGACGGCGATGGTCACCGCGGTCCCGCCGGCCGGACGGGGGCGCGGGCTCATGGCCGTCACCACCGAGCGGGTGCTGCTGCTCTCGATCGGATCCACTCCCCGCTACGCGCACGAGATGCCGGTTTCCGCGCTGATCTCGGCCGAGGTCGGCAAGGGTTCGGGCGACGAGCCGGGTGGTGATTACGGCATCGACCTCACCGACGGCAACCGGACGCTGAGTTTTCTGGGGACCGACCGGGCCGATACCGATCGGATCGTCGGCGCGGTGAATTTCGCGATTCAGCGCGAGTCCGCCGACGGCGCCGTAGCGCCGCCGGACCCCGGTGTGTCACAGCTGTATTCGGAGTGGGAACTGCTGGTCGAGCGTCATTCACTGGCGATGGTCGACGATGCGCAGTTCCAGCGCTACGGCCGCGGGATCCTGCGCTCGCTCCCCGACTGAGACGCGCTACTCCCCCTGGAGTGCGATGCGCCGCCACGGACTGGTCGGCCGCATCCATAGTCGGACCAGTTCGAGCCGCCGATCGGTGCCGCCGGACTTGAGTTCGGCCAGATCCTCACAGGCCTGCCAGTAGGTCCAGCCGGTGAGATAGGCGTCGCCGAACTGCCGCCAATTGCGGTAGCGCTTCTGCGCCGGCGGCAGCGCGCGCATCACATAATCCCAGGCGGTATCGGTCTCGAGGTAGCCGGCGGTGAAGGCCATCCGTGCCACCGCCACCACCCGGGCGAGGTCCCAGGCCTGGATATCGGCCGGCAGCGGTTGCACCAGATGGCCGGTCAGATCGAGTTTGATCGCCTGGGACCAGATGTCGTAGTCGCGAACCAGCGCCTCCGGATTGTCCATTCCCCGGAACGCCCCGACCTGCCGAAGGAACGCGCGATGCCGATCGGCGCGTTCACCGAAGCGGTCGCGTTCGGGCGAGTTGAGGGCCGCGTTGACCAGCGGATGGACCAATGCGTACAGCGGCGCGTGCATCCCTTCGAGCAGCTGTTCCATCGACGCCATCGCCTCGGTCCCGTCGGTGATTCCCCAGGCTCCGGTCAGGGTGTCGATGGCCAGTTCGCGGCGGTCGCCGAGCGGATGTTCCCGCTCGGGCCCGAGCAAGAGCGCGTCGTGGAACGCGTCCCAGCGGGCGGAATAGAACGCCCCCAGGGACAGCGCGCGCAATTCGTCGTCGGAAACCTGAGCGCCGGACCAGTGATCGTCCTCGCGCTCGTCCAGTTCCGGGTAGGGGAATGTGGTCAGGGTCGGCATGTCGCGGGCAGCCATAGTTCCGATTGTGTCGTATCGGCGATGCGGGAGTTCGATTATCTCCCGATGCCGTGTCGACTGTGACCCGCACGATTCGCCGCGTTCACCGATCCGGGCGCGCGAGACGCGGATTTCGAGGCTTCTGGACGCTTCGCCGCAGTCCGATACACACATTTTTCACATTTGCCGTTTCATCGGGCGCCGCAAGCCCCTACCTAGGGCTACTCTCGGCGCCATGAGCAACATCACCGTGCTGCGCGGGCTCGAACCCCGTGCCACCGAGCAGGAAATCTTTGCTGCCGCACAGGAATACGTGCGGAAGGTGGGTGGCCTGACCGGTCTGTCGTATGTCACGAAACCGGCCTTCGACAAGGCGGTGGCCGCGGTGGCGGCGGCAACGACGACGTTGCTGGCGGAACTGCCCGACCATCCGGTGACCGCGGCGGCGGAACCGCCGCTGCGCGCGACCGGGGATCGGGTCTGAGCGCTCACACCCCGTAGACCGCGACGCATTCCAGCGCGAGCTCTAGTCGCAGCCCGCATTCCTCGATGCGGCGCCCGAGCGTTTCCTCGATGCGCTGAACGCGGTAGCGGACCGTGTTCTTGTGCACGCCCAGGCGCGCCGCCGCGCCCTCCGGGCTGCGGTGGCAGCGCAGATAGGCGAGCAGCGTCTCGCGCAGCCGCGCCGAACTCGCATCCGGCGCGGCCAGCGGTCCGAGCTCCCGCCGGATCAGCGCACGCATCGCCGCGACGTCCGCACCGGCCAGATATGCCGGTTCGACCTGCGCGTACGGCAGCACCCGGCCGAGTTCGACGGCCGCGCGCTCGGCCACCTGCCGAGCCGCGATCGCCTCGCGGTGGCTCTGCCGGAACCCCGCTACGCCCGTCCCGGACGAACCCAGTGTGAGGCGCATCGGGGCGGCGACGATATCCGCCGCGACTGCCGCGACCGCCTCGGCATCGGCCGCGATCCATGCCCACAGCGCCGCCGATCCGGCCGGGACGGTGAGGACTCCGACCCCGCCGAGCGCGTTGGCCAGGCGCGTGGCCGTACGTTCCAGCCGCCCGAGTTCGTCGCTGCCGCCTGCCAGCCGGTCGTCACCCGGCGCACGCTCCCCCGCGCGGCCATCGTTTCCTGCGACTGCATTCCCGGGCAGCCCGGTCGGGGCATCCTCGCCGTCGCCCGCGCCGGGGGTGTCGATCCAGCCGGCGAACCCGTCCGCCGCGGCGGACAGCAACGCAGCGGCCCCGCGCGCGGCGGGATCGGTCCACAGCACGATTGCGACCTGGCGTTGCGCGAGGCGGAAACCCAGCCGCGCCGAGGCGTAGTCGGCGTCGACATCCTCGCCCGACAACAAGGTGCGCACGATTTCGGTGCGCTGGTTGAGCGCCGCGCGCAGACCGCGCTCCCGCTCCTGCATATAGGTGTCGGTCAGCGCCTCGACGGAGGTGTTGACCCAGCGGGTGGAGCGCTCGAACAGCCGGATCAACGCCGAGCGTTCGAACTGCTCGGGCAGCCGGCGCTCGTCGATCACCTCGGTCATGTAATCGTTCGCGGCCTCCTGGCCGGCGTGGTAGACCCGCAGCAGCAACCGCAGGTCGTAGCCACGGCGGGCCAGGGTGCGCGCGAACGCGTGTGCCTGCTCGGGAACCGCGTAGTCCATCGCGTCCTGGGTGAGACCGCTGAGCACCGCCAGGGCGTGCGCCCGGGTGCTGGATTCCAGGTCGCGGCGCAGATCACGATCGGTCAGCTCCGGCACGCGGCCGATGATCTGCGCGTCGAGCCGGGCCACCATCTGTTCGAGGGTCTCCCCGCGCAGTGTCTCGGCGACGAAATCGGCCATCCACTGCCGCACCGCCACATCGGACGCAGCTGTCGCCATCACCGATCCCCCTCCGTCACACGATCTCGTTCCGCGGCCGCCGACCACCTGTCACCGGCGGCGAAAAGTTGTGCTTTGATGCCAAATTCCGGGCGAGTCCTTGACCGCAAAGACCAAGCAGCGCGCGATTCATTGTGACACGATCATAGATCAGTGAAGTGATTCACAATGTCAACCGTTCGCAGCGCAGCGCACGTGGGGAGAAGACAGCATCGTGCCGAATACCGAACCGTCACCCGGCGAATCCACGGCCGGGAAGCCGACCGGCGCCGACAAGCCGGCCGCCCGCAAGACCGCAGGCCGCACCGCGGCCAAGAAGACGCCCGCGAAGTCGGCGGCCAAGTCCGCCCCGGCCGCGAAGTCGACCACCCCTGCGAAGTCGCGCGCCGCGGCCGCCGAGAAATCGGCACCGGCCGCCGCCGAGCAGGCCCCCTCGTCCGGGCAGCAGGCGACGGCGGTCGCGACCGCGGTGGCCACCGAGATCGAGGTACGCAACCCCGCGACCGGCGAACTGGTGGGCACCGTCCCCGCCGAATCGGCCGACGCGGTGGCCGCCAAGGTGCGCGAATTGCGGCTCTACCAGCCCGAATGGGAGGCCATCGGGCCGGAGGGCCGCAAGGAATGGCTGCTGAAGCTGCAGGACTGGATCATCGATCACACCGATCATCTCGCCGATGTGCTGCAGCCGGAAACCGGCAAGGCCCGCGTCGACGCGCTGATCGATCCGAGCTTCTCGGTCGACCTCACCGGCTATTACGCCCGGCGCGCAGGCAAATTCCTCTCCGATGAACATCCCTCCCCGCACAGCCCGCTGGCCCGGGTCAAGAAGCTGACCACCGCCTACCGGCCCTATCCCGTGGTCGGCGTGATCACGCCGTGGAACTTCCCGCTGGCGATGCCGGTGATCGACGTGATTCCGGCGCTGGCCGCGGGTGCGGCGGTCGTCCTCAAGCCTTCCGAGGTGACTCCGCTGTCCGCATTGGAACTGGCGCGCGGCTGGTCCGAAATCGGTGCGCCGCCGGTGCTGGCCGTGGTGACCGGCGCCGGCGAGACGGGTGCGGCGGTCGTCGACAACGTCGACTACGTGCAGTTCACGGGGTCGACGAAGACGGGTAAGCGGATCGCCGCCGCCTGCGTGGAGCGGCTCATCCCCTACAGCCTGGAACTCGGCGGCAAGGATCCGGCGATCGTGCTGGCCGATGCCGATATCGACCGCGCCGCCTACGGCGTCGCGTTCGGCGGCCTGTTCAACGCCGGGCAGGTGTGCATCTCGGTCGAGCGGGTCTACGTCGAGGCGCCGATCTACGACACCTTCGTCGAGAAACTGGCCGCGCACGTGCGCGAACTGCGGCAGGGCGCCGACGGCCGGGAGCCGAAATACGACGTCGGCGCGCTGGCCAACGACGCGCAGAAATCCATCGTCACCGACCACGTCGAGGATGCGATCGCCAAGGGTGCGCGGGCCGTGACCGGCGGCAAGGCCACCGGTGTGGGCACCTTCTACCAGCCGACCGTGCTGGCCGACGTCGACCACTCGATGAGCTGTATGACCGAGGAGACCTTCGGCCCGACCATCCCGGTGATGAAGGTCGCCGACGAGGCCGAAGCCGTTCGGCTGGCCAACGATTCGATCTACGGCCTGTCCGCGTCGGTGTGGACCGGCGACAAGGCGCGCGGGGAACGCATTGCGCGTCAACTGAATGCGGGCGCGGTGAATATCAACGACGTCTTCGCCAACATGTTCAGCTTCGCGCTGCCCATGGGCGGCTGGCAGCAGTCCGGTGTGGGCGCGCGCTGGGGCGGCGCCGACGGCGTGCGCAAATACTGCCGCAAACAGGCCATCACCGTGCCGATCCTGCCCACGCAGGAAAAAGAACTCATGTGGTTCCCGTACAACACCACCAAACTCGGATTCGCGCTGGCCGCGATGCGCGCCGCGGGTGCGCGTGGCATGCGCCGGCTGGGTATCAAGGACATGCTCGACACGGTCGGAGGGAAGAAGTGACCGACTTCGGCAAGATCAACGGCAAGGTCGTCGTCATCACGGGCGGTGCCCGCGGTATCGGCCTGGCGACCGCGACGCGGCTGCAGCAACTCGGCGCGAAGATCGCCATCGGCGACGTGGACGAGACGGCCGTCAAACAGTCCGGCACCGACCACGATTTCGACCACTACGGCCGAGTGGACGTGACCGACCAGCAGTCGTTCGGCAGTTTCCTCGACGAGGTGGAACGGGCGCTCGGCCCGATCGATGTGCTGATCAACAATGCCGGCATCATGCCCACCGGCAAGGTGGTCGACGAACCGGATGCGCTGACCCGCCGCATCATCGACATCAATGTCTACGGCGTCATCCTCGGCTCGAAGCTGGCGCTGGCCCGGATGCTGCCGCGGCGCAGCGGCCACATCATCAACATCGCCTCCCTCGCCGGAGAGACCCACATCCCCGGCCTGGCGACCTACAACGCCACCAAACACGCGGTCCTGGGCTTCACCGACACGCTGCGGGAGGAGTACCGCGATACCGGCGTGTCGTTCTCCTCGGTGCTGCCGACGCTGACGAACACCGAACTGGGATCGGGTGTTTCGGCGCCGAAGCTGATGCGCCCGGCCGAGCCGGAGGAGATCGCCGAGGCCATCGCGAAACTCCTGGTGGCGCCGAAGTCGAAGGTGCGCGTGACCAGGGTGGCCGGCGCCATCTCGCAGGTGGTCGGGTTGCTGCCGGAATCGGTGGGCGATGCGATCGGGCGTGCCCTGGGCGCGCAGCAGACCTTCCTCGGCGACGTCGATTCGGCGGCCCGCAAGGCGTACGAGGAACGGGTCCGCAGCGGAACCGAATAGCGCGGAGCGAAACGAGCTGTCCGGCCGCGGTGTCCAGTGGGCGCCGCGGCCACCGTGCATTCGACGTCGACGCGGTCGTGGTTTCGCGGCACCATCCGCCACGCCCTGTGATCATCGACGGTGTGCATCGCCGAAAGTGATAACTTGCGCGACAACATCGAAACAGCCCATATCGACCACAAACGCGACGGGGGCTTTGACATATGCACAACGAGGGCACCGCACTAGCCGACGCGATATCGAACGCCGTCTCGCGCGCCACCCGGGAGGTAGCAGTGGACGCAGACGAAACCACCGGTACGGAACCAGCGGATCCGGCCTCCGGTTCCGAATCCGAAACAGTTGAGCTCCAGCAGGATTCCCCTGCCGACGCCGAGGCGACCGCCCCGGCCGACCCGTCGCGATCGCCCACCGCCGCAGTTCCGGCGGAGGACGCGGCCACCGTGAAGGCACAGGCCACACCCCATGAGCACCCCGGCGACACAGGGCAGTCGGCGGACCCGGCCCAGCGCCCCGACGCGCCCCCGCGGCTGGCTGACGATGAGCCGCTCCTCGTGGGCGGTGCCGCGGACACCGCCGAGACCGCCCCGAACCCGGCAGCATTGACGACCGCCACCGCGATCGCCGCCGCGGTGCGCGACGGTCTGGTCACCGCCGGGCAGGTCGTCGACGCCGCGCTGGATCGCATCGCCGGGGGCGATACGCGAGTCGGCGCCTTCCACACCGTCCGCGCGGAGCGGGCACGGGCCGAGAGCCGGGCCCTGGCCGACCGCGCGGATCTCGACATCCTCCCGCTGGCCGGCGTTCCCGTCGCGGTGAAGAACAACATCGATGTGGCCGGTGAGATCACCGCCGCGGGTTCGCGCGCCGGGTCGGGCGTCCCCGCCGGCTCGGATCATCCGGTGGTGCGACGGTTGCGCGCTGCGGGCGCGGTCGTGGTCGGCCTGACCGAGATGCCGGAGGGCGGGCTCTGGGGCACCTCCGACACGCCCGAGCGAATTGTGCGTTCTCCGTGGAATATTCGCTACAGCGCCGGCGGCTCCTCGGGTGGGTCGGGCGCCGCGGTCGGCGCCGGACTCGTGCCGGTGGCCCACGGTAACGACGGACTCGGGTCGGTGCGCATACCCGCCGCGTGCTGCGGCGTATTCGGCATCAAGCCGGGGCGCGGCGTGGTCCCGGCCCAGGTCGGTGTCGACTCTTGGAGCGGCATGACCGAGAACGGAGTGCTCGCGACCACGGTGGCCGATGCGGCACTCATGCTTTCGGTGCTGGCCGACCGGCCCGCCCTGGCCGATCTGGAACCGCCGACGCCGCTGCGCATCGCGATCGCGGCGGGATCGCCGTCCCCACTGGTACGGGTGGACAAGCATTGGGCGGCGGCCGTGCAGACCGCCGCCCGGCTCGCCGGGGAGGCCGGTCACGGCGTTGCTCCCGCCGCACTGCCCTACCAGGGCGCCACCACCGCGCTGGCGTGGCGCTGGCTGGCCAATGCGGCGCGCGAGGCGGGTGCGGTGGCGAATCCGGAACTGCTGCAACGCCGTAGCCGCGTGCATATCGCGCTGGGCCGGGCGGTGCTGAAGGCCGGTCTGGTCCGGCCGAATCAGGTCGATCGGCTCGAGGCGCGGCTGCTCGACTTCTTCGAGCAGCACGATGTGGTGATCACCCCGACCCTGGCCGCCCCCGCTCCGGCGGCACGCAACTGGCACGCCCGCGGCTGGCTGGCCAATGTCGTTGCCAACGTTCGCTTCTCGCCGTTCACGCCGCTGTGGAATCTGGTCGGCTGGCCCGCGGCGAGCGTCCCGATGGGACTGCATCCGCGCACCGGGACGCCGGTGGCGGCGCAGCTGGCCGGGCCACCCGGCAGTGAATCGACGCTGCTCCGGCTGGCCGCCCAGTTGGAGGCGGCCCAGCCCTGGCAACGCACCGCCTGACCGCGCCTATCGTTCGGTCGCGTTATCGGTCGTCTTCGACGACGGAGAAGCCCCCGGCGACAACGCGATTGGCGAAATCGAGAATGGTCGGCCGGTCGTCGTCCGCGCGCCACACCATCGCGAGTTCACACGGCGCGAGGCCGGCGACCGGGCGGGCGGTGAGCCCGGGCCATCGATACATCGGCACGTTGTTCTCGGCCAGCAGGCAGACCCCGAGTCCGAGGCTGACAGCCTCGAGCCGCTCCTCGGCCGTGGCGGCCTCGCCGCCGATCTTGGCCTGACGGCCGCCGCGGGCGTCGCCGCCGAGCCAGAAGTCGCGTGCCGCACCGGCTTCAGCGGGCATCGCGATGAACGGTTCGTCGATCAGATCGGCGAATTCGATCGTCTCCTGATCGGCCAGCCGGTGATTCTCCGGGAGGAGCACCCACCTCGCCTCGGTGCGCAGCACCTGCCAGCGGTAGCGCCCGGAATCGGGCACCGGCAGCCACATCAACGCCAGATCGGCCTGCCGGCCCGCGAGGCCGCTGGAGGGATCGGTCCACGACGCCGAATGCAGCGCCAGCCGATGTCCGCTGGCGCTTTCCAGTTCGGCGATCAGACCGCGTCCGATCGAACTCTGGATACCGACCCGCAACACCTCGCCGGCTTCCTGGAGAGCCACGTTGGTGACCTCCCAGAGCTCCAGGATGCGGCGGGCGCCCTCGAGCAGCTCTTTACCGGCGACGGTCAGCGCCACGCTGCGCTGATTGCGATCGAACAGGACCACGTCGAGCTGACGCTCGAGCTGGCGGATCTGCCGCGACAGGGTGGGTTGAGCGATGTGCAGCCGCTGGGCGGCATTGGTGAAATGCAGTTCCTCAGCGACGGCGACGAAGTACCGCAGGTCGCGCAAATGCGGGTCCATAGCACCTTGCTATCAGAATCGGTCTTGGAAATCCAGCCGCTTTAGACCTTCGAGTCCGAATAGAGGGTCAGAAACAGCCAAACGGTTTGTTACCGACAGCATAGGGCTACGCCATAACTCCAGCACAATCGCCTCGGAAAATTTCCAGCGAACGCGACTGTCGTCGCCGAGAGCCGATGAAACGGCTTCACCGCGTGCGACGACCAGCGGTGATGTCACTTTCGGCGCAGCGCGTAGATCTCCGCCGCCGAGACGGCCCACTATCCGGGCCGACCAGCAACTTCCATCGATAGCGATTGCGCAGGGAACATCTTCAAACGGTGATTTTCGCCACAGCCCGGCGGAATTCGGTCACCAATTCGGTCATGTGCCCAGTTCAGGCGCTGTAGACCCGCGGGTTCAAGGTGCCGATGTAGGGCAGATCGCGGTAACGCTCGGCGTAGTCGAGTCCGTACCCGACGACGAATTCGTTCGGGATGTCGAAGCCGACGTGCGCGACCTCGATGTGGGTGCGCAGGGCATCGGGCTTGCGCAGCAACGTCACCACCTCCAGCGAGGCGGGGTTGCGGCTGGAGAGGTTTCGCATGAGCCACGACAGCGTGAGACCGGAGTCGATGATGTCCTCGACGATCAGCACGTTGCGCCCGGCGATGTCCTTGTCCAGATCCTTCAGAATCCGGACCACACCCGAGGACGAGGTGGACGACCCGTACGACGAGACGGCCATGAACTCCATCTGCGTCGGGATCGGCAGCGCCTGCGCCAGCTCGGTCATGAAGAAGATCGCACCCTTGAGCACGCCGACCAGCAGCAGATCACCCTCGGGCGCGTCGGGGGGATATCGCTTCGCGATCAGTTCGGCCAGCTCGTCGACCTTGGCTCGGATCTGCTCCTCGGTGATCAGCACCGACGCTATGTCGTCCCCGTACACGTGTGCTGGCTTCCCTTCGGGTCGTTATCGTGCGAACGCCAACGTCAGCCTGCCACGTTCGCGCCTGGCAACCAACCTGATCCCCGGCATTCCTCCGCCGACCGCGACGCCGCCCTGGCCGTGCCACTCGGTAATCAAGGACTCGACCGCGCGTAAATGCCTGTCCGTCAAGGCTTTTGCACCGCCGTCGAGCAACCAGGCCCGGATGACACGCCGACGAATCGCGGACGGCACCGTGGCGAGTGTCTCGACCGACAGTGACGAACCATCACGCGCGTCGATCAGCAATCGATCGGCAATCGCATCGAGCGCCTCGCCGTCCTCGCGCAGGTGCGCGGCCGTGCGAGCCAGCGCCGGCGCCACACCCCCACCCAGGACCTCTTCCAGCAGCGGGAGCACCTCGGTCCGCAGCCGGACACGAGTGAATTCGGGGGCGGCGTTGTGCGGATCCTCGTGCGGCACCAGGCCCAGATCCCGGCACATCTCCCGAGTGACCGCGCGCCGCACCCCCAGCAGCGGCCGGCCCCAGGGCTCGTCGAATTCCGTCATCCCCCGAATCGAACGCGGACCCGATCCGCGCGCCAATCCGAGCAGCACGGTTTCCGCCTGGTCGTCGAGGGTGTGCCCGAACAACACCGGGAGCCCGTCGCGCGCCGCGTCCAGTGCCCGGTAGCGCGCCTCCCGGGCGGCGGCTTCCGGGCCACCCGCACCGCTCACCCGTACCCGGCACACCCGCGCGGATCGGCATCCCAGTCGCCGGGCGACGGCGGCCGCCTCGGCGGCGACCTCCGCGGACCCGTCCTGCAGCCCGTGATCCACGATGAGCGCGTCGACCGCCGCGGCCTCGGCCACCACCGCAGCCGTCAGTGCGAGCGAATCCGCCCCGCCGGAGAGCGCGACGGCAACCACGCCCTCCGGCGCGTGCCGCACAAGCCAATCCCGCACCGCGTGCCGCATGACCAAGACGGCTCGGGTCTCGGGCAACCGCGCCGGGTCCACTGCCCGCGCCTCCTGTGCGCCCAGTCGGACCGGCTCGGACGCCGACGGCGATTGCGCATCGTCGGGCGATCGGATCTGCGCCGCCGACACCGGATCCGTTCCCGGCGCCTCTGCGGGCAGATCCGCCGGGTTCATCCCAGGACTCGGTCGATCCATCGTTGCGGGGTGCTGATCTCGTCGGGGCGGGGCAGGGTGTCGGCGTCGGTCCAGACGGTGTTGAACCGCTGCATGCCGACCTTGCCGACGACCTCGTCGACGAACGCCTTGCCACGCACGTACTGCGCGACCTTCGCGTCGACGCCGAGCAGGGCACGTAACAGACGCTGGACCGGATTGGCCGGGCGCCGCCGGCGCTGATCGAAGGCCTCGCGGATCTGCGCGACGGTGGGAATCACGGCCGGGCCGACGGCATCCATCACGTGGTCGGCATGGCCCTCCAGCAGCGTGCCGAGCATCAGCAGCCGGTCCAGCGCCTCGCGCTGCGGCGGCGGCTGGGTGGCGCGCAGCAGGCCGAGGATCCCGCGATCGGCCGGATCGTCGCTGACACCGTTGTCGCGCCGGCGGCGTAACTCCTCCATCAGCCGGGTCAGCACCTCGTTCACCGATTCGTCGCCGACGGCGCCGAGAGTGTCGACGTTGCGCTTCATGTAGTCGCCCAGCCAGGGCGCCGAGGAGAACTGCACCCGATGCGTCACTTCGTGCAGGCACACCCACAGCCGGAAGTCGCTGGGCGAGACGCCGAGTGCGCGTTCCACGGCCATGATGTTCGGGGCGACCAGCAACAGGGTGCCGTCCGGCCCGCTGAACGGGTCGTATTGGCCGAGGATCGCGGTGGACAGGAAGGCCAGCATCGCCCCGGCCTGGACACCGGCCGGTTTCCCGGCGAAACGGCCGCGCTCGTCGTCGGCGGACCCGGTGAGTTCGGACATGGATTCGGCGGCCGCGCGGATCCAGCCGCGGCGATCGACGATCGTGGCCTGCGGAACGGGCTGGTCGTCGAGCAGCAGACTCACCTCGCGCACCGGGCCCTCGGCCCGCACGGACGCCTCGGACAGTTCCTGGACGACCTGTTCGGCCGAATACCGCGTGGTGCGGGGACCGGACGGCACGACGGCGCTACCGGCGCGTGCGGCCAGCTGCCAATCGACCGAGCCGGCCAGCACCGAGCGCTTCGCGGCCGAGTTCGTCGCCACCTCCACGGGTTCGCGACCGGCGACCGCGGCATCGTCGGCGGTACGGCCATCGGCGGGGTCACCGGATCCGGTCATCGCATTTCCACCCGTCAGGAGCATCCACAGTTGCGAAGCGTGGTGGCGACGGCGTCCAATGCCGGGCGGCTGGCCTCGGGGGGCCGATCGTTCGACATCAGCGCGAAGGTCATGACCCGGCCGTCGCGATCCAACACATACCCAGCCAACGCGCTCGACACGGACAGAGTTCCGGTCTTGGCGCGCACCCAGCCCGCTCCGGTGCGTTCGGGACCGCCGTCGACGAACCGCACGGCCAGCGATCCGGTACCACCGGCGACCGGCAGATAGTCCAGCAGTGGCGCCAGCGGAGAGGCGACCGCGGCGCTGTCACCGGTGTCGACGACCGAGGGCGCGGCGGTCCCGCCCGGATCCGCACCGCCCGGCCGCGCGGACGCGGCCGACTCGGCGATGATCCGGTCGAGCAATCGCGCCGGAACCCGGTCGTCGGTGGACAGTCCGCTGTTGTCGATCTGGGTGACGCCCGCGGTGTCGAAACCCGCCGCCTTCAACGCCGTCAAGGTGGCGGAGGCGGCACCGGCGAACGACTGCTCACCACCGGTCGCCGCGGCGATCTCCCGGCCGATCGTCTCGGCGAGCACATCGTCGGAGTGAATCATCATGTCCCGCAACCGGTCTCGCAGCTGCGCGGATTCCACGTGGGCCAGTTCGGCGGCGCCGGGCGCGGCCTTGCCCAGCCGTACCTTCGCGGGATCGGCGCCCAACTCCAGCGCCAGCCGGCGACCCGCGTCCAAGGCGGGAGTGGCCGAACGCGGCGAATATTCGACGAGCGGGTCGAGGCGACCGCCATCGATCATCACCGGTTCGATCGGCGCCCATGAACCGCCCGCGATATCGGCCGGATCCCAGCCGGCCGGTGAGGTCGGGCCCGAATACAGCGAGGTGTCGACGACGACCGTGTCGACCGAATGGCCGGCGGCACGAATCTGGGCCACCAGATCCGACAACTTCGGCCCGTCCGGGTAGTACCCCTTGCCGTCGGCCTGCGCGGTCAGGGTGGGATCGCCGGCGCCGACCAGCACCACCTCACCGGGCGCCGCACCGGCCACCACCCGGGTGGTGAGCCGATGGTCCGGCGGCAGGACCAGCAGGGCCGCCGCCGTGGTCATGACCTTGAGGGTGGACGCCGGGATCATCGGCTTGTCCGGATCGGCGCTCCACAGCGTGGCGCGGGTGTCGGGGTCGGAGATCGATCCGGCGAAATTGCCCAGGTCCGGACTGGTCGCCACATGCGACAGGGCATCGGCCAGGCCCTGGCGGCTGGGTTCGGGCGCACTCGCCGAGGCGGGATTCAGCTGCGGAAAAGGCTTCACGGGGGCCGGGGGTGCGGCTATCGTCAAACCCCCGTGCCGGAATTCCTCGGTCCACGGGCGCACCGTCACCAGGGCGACCGTGGCCACGACGACGGCGACAACGGTTGCGACCAGCACCGCGACCCACATATTGCGGCGTCGGCGAGCGGCCAGCCCACCGATGTTCTTCCTACCTCGACCTACCACGTGACAGCTGTCTCCCTATTCACCCGTGTGAGGCGGACGCTCCCTGCCGCACCCATGCGCGCATCGACCACACTATCCTCACCTCGCCGGCGTTCCACCGAACGAGCTGGCGAGTCGGCAGGCCACCGAACCGGTCGGCGAGTCGGCCGCGGCACACGCCGGCGAGCAGCCGTACCGCATCAACGCATACGCATCGGACGAAGGAGATTACGTGGAGTTCGACGTCACCATCGAGATCCCCAAGGGGCAGCGCAACAAGTACGAGGTCGACCACGAGACGGGTCGGGTGCGGCTGGACCGCTACCTCTACACCCCGATGGTCTACCCGGCCGACTACGGCTACATCGAGAACACCCTGGGGTCCGACGGCGACCCGCTGGACTGCCTGGTGCTGCTGCCCGAGTCGGTGTTCCCCGGCGTGATCGTCGAGGCCCGTCCGGTGGGTGTGCTGCTGATGAGCGACGAGGCCGGCGGCGACGAGAAGGTCGTCGCGGTTCCGGCCGGTGACAAGCGCTGGGATCACATCCAGGACGTCAACGACATCCCGGAGTTCGAGCGCAAGGCCATCGAGCACTTCTTCGAGCACTACAAGGACCTCGAGCCCGGCAAGTGGGTCAAGGTCGACGGCTGGGACGGCCGGGCCAAGGCCGAGACTCTCGCCGATGAGGCGTTCAAGCGGCTGCAGGAGCAGGGCGGGCACTGAGTGCCGCCGGCGACCCGCGCCGCCGGGCCGCCGGGCATCCCTACCGAGCGAGGGCGCTCGCGGGCGTATGCGTCCCGCGGGCGCTCTCGCCGATTCGGCAGCCGTGTCGGCAGGCCGCCGGCTCGAGCGCTACTTGCCCTGGAAGTTCGGCTTGCGCTTCTCGAAGACGGCCTGGATCGCCTCGGTCAGATCCTCCGAGGGCAGGAAGGCCGCGTTCCACGCCGACACGTACCGCAGCCCGTCGGCCACCTTGCCGGCCTTGGGCTGATCGAGCACGTCCTTGATGCCCTGCACGACCAGCGGCGGATTCGCGGCGATCTCCTCCGCCAGTGTGTGCGCGGCGGCCAGTACCGCCTCCTGGTCCGGGTAGACGTCGTTGATCAGGCCGATCTTCTCCGCGCGCGCGGCGTCGATGTCCTTGCCGGTGTAGGCGAGCTCGCGCACATGGCCCTCGCCGATGATGCCCGGCAACCGGTGCAGCGACCCGATGTCGGCGACGATGGCGACCTTGGCCTCGCGCAGGCTGAAGCTGGCCTCCGCGCTGGCCAGACGGATATCCGCGGCGGCGATCAGATCGAGTCCGCCGCCCACGCACCAGCCGGAGATCGCGGCGATCACGGGTTTGCGGCAGTCGGCGACCGCGGTCACCGAGGCCTGCATGCGCCGGATCTCGTAGAGGAAATCTGTGCGCGGTGCGGCCAGGGCCTTTTCGGCCAGCAGCGGACCGAAGGTCGGGCTCATCGCGGGCAGATCGAGACCGTAGGAGAAGTGCTTACCGGAACCGGTGAGCACGATCGCGCGGATCTCCGGGTCGGCGTCCAGCTCGCCGAAGATCAGCGGCAACTCGCTCCAGAAATCCGGGCCCATGGCATTGCCCTTGCCGGGTCCGGTCAGCGTCACTCGCGCGACGTGACCGGTGCGCTCGACGTCGAAAGCCTTCCAATCACTCATTCGTACAGCGTATCGGGGCAGTTCGGCGGCACCGGAACAGCGGTCGGGATTGCGGGAGAGCGGGCACGACGTAGGTTGGAAGCGTGAGCAGTTCCCAGCGACCCGACGCCGAGCTGGCCGATCTCGAACCCGAGCATCTCCGACCTCAGCACGACGGCGTCACCGCAGCGCAGTACCGAGCCGCCATGCGCCACTACCCCGCGGGAGTGACGATCGTCACCCTGAGCCGGCCGGAACGCCCGGTGGGATTCACCGCCACCTCCTTCGCCTCGCTGTCGCTGGATCCGCCGTTGATCTCGTTCAACATCGCGCACACCTCCTCGTCCATCGACGCGATGACCGAGGCCGATTCGGTCGTCGTGCACTTCCTCGGCGAACATCAACAGCATCTGGCACAGCGGTTTTCGCGCGCCGCCGAACAGCGTTTCGCCGACCCGGAGTTGTGGTCGACGCTCGACACGGGCGAGCCGGTGCTGCACGGCACCCCGATCTGGGTGCGCGCCACGGTGCACCGGTTGATCCCCATCGGCGACCACACTCTGGTCGTCGGACTGGTCACCCGCGTACACGACGACACCGTTGGCGAACCGATGCGCAACCCGCTGCTGTACTACAACGGCACCTATCATCGCCCGGCCGGATTGGACTGAGCCACAAGCTGTTTCACGCATCTCACGATTGCCGGGCGGCGCGGCGCACCTTCTCGCCGGATGTCGGCGCTTGACAATGCCCGGCGAATTCTGCCAATCTCGGCTCAGGTCACGAGTACCAGCGTCAAGCCCCGGCTAGCTGGTCGGCAACCCTCCTCCGCGGTGGGGTGCTCCGGGTGACGACCTGGCCGCTGCTCGACCGAGCACGGCAAGCGCGGACTCCGATCACCCTCCACATCCGGAGTCCCTGAACAAAGGGATCGTCCCGATGCGTACTGCTGTCTCGACAATTGCCGCCGCCACCGCCGAAACCGTTGTCCCGGAACAGGTTTGCTCTCACCGAGGCTGCGCCTCCCGCTCCGGCACCGCCTGCACCTGCTCGGCGTCGGACTGCGCCGGCAATGGCACCCGTTCCTGCCGCACCGGTGAACCGATCGCGCGGGTCTCCGGGTGCGATCTACGAGTTCCGTTGGTACAGGGCGGTTTCCGTACCTACGCCAACTTCGACTACGCCGCCGGCGCCCCCGCCCTGGCCCAGGTCACCGACCGTGTGAACGAGCTGCTCCCCTATTACGCCAGCGTGCACCGCGGCGCCGGATACGCCTCCCGCATCAGCACCGACTGCTACGAGGCGGCACGGGTTTCGGTGGCCCGGGCGGTGAACTGCGCCGACGACCAGGTCGTGGTGTTCACCCGCAACACCACCGACTCGCTGAATCTGCTGGCCTGCTGCGTTCCCGGCGACACTGTGGTGCTCGATATCGAGCATCACGCGAACTTCCTGCCCTGGACGCGCCGCGGCCGCCGGGTGGTCCCCGCCGCCGAGACGATCGCGGAGACGCTGCACCGGATCGAGGCCGAGCTGTGCGCCGAACCGGCTGCGCTGCTTGCGATTACGGGGGCGTCGAATGTGACCGGCGAGGTGCTGCCGCTGGCGGAACTGACCGCGCTCGCCCATCGGCACGGCGCCCGCATCCTGGTCGATGCCGCGCAGCTGGCCCCGCACCGCCGAATCGACCTGCAGGCGTTCGCGGAATCCGGCGGAACCGGCATCGACTATCTGGCCTTCTCCGGGCACAAGCTGTACGCGCCCTTCGGCGCCGGTGTGCTGGTGGGTCGGCGGGACTGGCTGGACGCGGCCCCGCCGTATCTGGCGGGGGGCGGAGCGGTCACCGCCGTCACCACCGAACAGGCGCACTGGGCGCCCGCACCGCAGCGGCACGAGGCGGGATCACCGAACGTCTTGGGCGCGGCGGCCGTCGCGGCGGCCTGCGAAACGTTGAGCGCTCTCGACGAACAAGCCGTGGTCGAGCACGAACACCACCTGATTCGCCGCCTGCGCGACGGACTGGAAACCGTTGCGGGAGTGCGGCAATTGCGAATCTTCTCCGACAGCGCCGACGGTGTGGGCATCGTGGCGTTCACCGTCGACGGGTTCGAGCCCGGACGCGTCGCGGCGTATCTGTCGGCCGAGTTCGGCATCGGCGTCCGCGACGGGCGATTCTGCGCTCATCCACTGTTGCACCGGCTGGGCGTCGACGGCGCGGTGCGCGCGAGCGTCGGCCTGGGCACGTCGGTCGCGGATGTGGATCGACTGCTCGAGGCGCTGCGTCGATTGGTTCGAGACGGCGCTGCGTGGAACTACACGTATGCGGGCGGACAGTGGTCGCCCCTGCCGGAGACCCGGCCGGGTTTGACCGAGGCGGCGCACGGCGCGGCGCCGTGCACACTCTGATCCAGCGCGATCCGATTCACGGCACCAGGTAGCGGGCGGCCAATTCCTCGATCAGCGGATCGCCGTCGGGAACGGACTCGATGGCCTCGAGGTCCTTCTCGATCGCGATCTGGCGCGGGTCGTCCTGCTCGGGGTCCGGCGCGCCGTCCTCGTTCAATTGGCGCAGCATCTTCTCGCGCACCCGAGCCTTCAGTGAATCAGCGATTTCCTGGGTCATGCTTCCAGCATGCCCGCCTAGACCGGGGCCAACCAGGTACCCCAGGGGGTGTTGCGGGCGAGGGTGAACACCACGAGCAGCCCGATCAACCACCATTGCGCCTGGCCACGAAGGGTGAACGGAAAGGCGGTGTCGGCTCTGCCGTGCCAGCGGCCCAGGGCCCACCGTCCCCACCACAGTGCGAGGGTGAGCAGCAGCGGAAGCACGAAGACATTGCTGTGCAGCGCGTCGAGCACCCGTCCTTCGGTGAGATTGTGCACAGCGCGCAATCCACCGCATCCCGGGCACCACCATCCGGTCAGCGCGTAGAACGGACAGATCCCGTACGCCCCCGGGCTGTGCGGATCGCGGAAGTGCAGCACCGTAGCCGCGGCGATCACCGCACCGGCCGCCAGCAGCGGCCCGCCCTGAGTACGCCATCCGGTGCGCGGCACCGACCGTTCGCCGGGCAGCTCTCGCGCGATATCCACAGTGTTCACGGTAATCGGCGGTACGGGTGAGCCGCCAGCCGTCACCCCGCCGCCGGATGTCGGTTCAGGCCGGTTGCGCGAATCGCAGGATGTTGCCGAACGGGTCGGTCACGGCGAAACCCCGGCCGCCGGGGCCGTCGTCCGGGCGCCCGGGTTTGGCGAACCGGTATTCCGCCGCGGCCAACTCGGATTGCCAGGCGTCGATATCGTCCACAGCGATCCACACCACCGATCCCGGAGTGCCGTCGCCGTGATGCTCACTGAGATGCAGCCGGGCCGCCGCGCGCGAAACCTGCGCGTACAGCGGGAAATTCGCGCCGAACCGATGCTCCCAGTCCACGGTGAAACCCAGGAAGTCCCGGTAGAACTCGTAGGCCAGGCCGACGTCGTAGATCCGCAATACCGGTATCGGAGCGGCGAATCCGATCGCGTCGATGTGCATGGCCCGATCGTCACATATTCACCGGGCCCGCGTCGTGACCGGCGCGGTGAGAGTGCCGGCGAGCATATCGATGACCTGGTCCCAGGCCTCGCGGTCGTCGGCGGCGATCCGGCCCGCCTCGACGGCCCGTTCGTGGTCGGCCAGCAGCGCGAACAGCACCGTGGTGAGACTGCGCAGCCGGCGATGCCGCAAGCGTGGTGGCAGGTCCGAGAGCGCGCGGTCCAGCCCACCCACGATCACCCGCACCGAGGTCCGCTCGGCGCTGTCCAGATTGGCCGCGTCCGACACCGCCGGATGGGTGCGGATCTGTTCGAGAAACCTTGCGTAATACGAATTCTCGTTCCGCGCCCCCAGTTCGAACATGGGGATGACCAGCGCGTCGAGCAGCGTGTGCACATCGTCGCCGGTCGCGGCCGGCCGCTGCGCCAGCAACTCCAGCCGGCGCACCTCCAGGGTCGCCAGCCGCTGCTGCACCACGGCCTCGACGAGTCCGTCGCGCGAGCCGAAGTGATAGGGGATCGCCGAGTTGTTGCGCTGCCCGGCCGCGGCGGCGATATCGCGCAGCGGGACCAGATATCCCCGCTCGGCGATCAACCGTTCCCCCGCCATCATCAACCGCTCCCGGGCACTTACTGCTTCCACCCTGAGTACGATACGTCCTACCAGCGAATTGAGTACTAGTCCTTGACAGTTAAGAACTAATTCTTAACACTGCGAGGACACCCAACGAGAGGACTAGCGATGATCCTGGACAAATTCCGACTCGACGGCCGGGTCGCCGTCGTCACCGGCGCCGGCCGCGGTATCGGCGCCGCCACCGCCCTCGCCCTGGCCGAGGCGGGCGCCGATGTGGCGATCGCCGCGCGCACGCAGTCACAACTGGACGCGGTCGCCGAGCAGATCCGCGCGACGGGCCGGCGCGCCCTCGCCGTGGCCTGCGATCTATCGGACCTCGACGCCGTCACGGCACTGGCCGACGCCGCCGCCACGGAGTTCGGCCGCATCGACATCGTGGTCAACAATGTCGGCGGCACCATGCCGAACACCTTCCTGACCACCTCGCCGGAATTCCTCGAAGAGGCCTTCCGCTTCAACGTCTCGACCGCGCACGCCCTCACCCGCGCGGCGGTTCCGCACATGCTCGCCGGCCAGGGCGGCTCGGTGGTCAACATCTCCTCGATGATGGGCCGGGCGCCCGGGCGCGGCTTCCTCGCCTACGGCACGGCCAAGGCGGCGCTCGTGCACTGGACCCGGCTGGCCGCCGCGGATCTGTCGCCGCGGATCCGGGTCAACGCCATCGCGGTTGGTTCGGTGCTGACCTCCGCACTCGAGGTCGTGGCACAGAATCCCGAGGTCAAGGCGAAGATGGAGGCGGATACGCCGCTGCATCGGCTGGGTGATCCGACCGATATCGCGGCCGGCATCGTCTACCTCTGCTCGCCCGCGGGCAGCTATATCACCGGCAAGATTCTGGAGATCGACGGCGGTATCGCCGCACCCAACCTGGAACTCGGCCTGCCCGATTTGTGATAACAACGCGGATTCTTCCGTACCATCTGCGCGCTCGGCAGGTCACAATGATCAACTATGCACTGTGATCGAGCACACATCGGTCGCCTACGGTGCCGTCCCAGCTTGTCGACGAATGTGCCCGCCGCCCGGCCCGGCCGGACAGCGGGCCGGGTAGAGAGGTCGGACGCATATGAACTGCACGAGCATCACCCGATGGACGATCCGAGCGGCGGCCGCGACGGCGATCGCGGCCGCCGGATTCGCTGTCACGCTGCCCGCGGGCGCCGACCCGGTGTGGCCCGGCGGCCCCGACATCCCCGGCATTCCGCAACTCGTACCCTCCCCGCCGGGCCAGATCTCGGCGCCCTGTTCGGCCGCGGCGCGCGCGTGCCTGCGGCTGTCGACCAACGAGGGCTGGCTGATGGACAACGGCCGCGTGGTCTACGGCCCGACCCCCATCTCGCACGGGCGGCCCGGGTATGAGACACCGCCCGGCACCTTCCACGTCGCGTTCAAGGAGCCGTACCACTGGAGCACCATGCACAACGCCGAAATGCGTTGGGCCGTCTTCTTCAACGGCGATATCGCCACCCACATCGGACCGATCGAGGAGCAGTCCCACGGCTGCATCCGGATGACGCCCGAAGGCGCCAAGGCCTTCTACGACTACGTCAATCCGGGCGACGTCTTCGAAGTCGTGCCGTGACCGTACGCGCCGGCCCGGATTCCGGGTCGGCGCGCTACGAATTCAGGTGGCCCAGTTTGATCGCCAGCAGATTCGCGATCACAATGCCCGCGAAAACGACCGCGGCCACCCGGTGCCCCAGCCCCCACAGCGCGGCCGCGGCGCCTCCGAACACCACGATCTTGGTGATCACCGCGAGCAGCGGAATATCGAAACTCGCCTTCGGCGCCGCGAACATTCCCCACACCACCGCGGCGGCCAACGGGATGCCCAGCGCCAGAACGACTTTCACCACGGTGTTGTCGCCGACGCGCCAGCCCCACAGTCCCAGCACCACCAGCGCGCCCACCTCCGCGGCGAACGCGACGGTCAGATTGGCCCACTTCCACAGCTCCTGCATGACTGCCCTCTCGCTAACTTGAGAGCAGCGCTCTCTAATAAGAGCAGTGTGCGCTAGAGCGGAGGCGTTGTCAACCGTTGGGGATTGCCGCACGCGACGGCGCTGGGAGAGCAGGCCCGCCGGGGAGATCGCAGGATCGACCCAATGCGCGAGCGAGACCGTCGAAGCGCCGAAATCGACGGGCGCAGACAAGGAAAGCCGGCGAATACACCGGATCACTGTGCCGAGAAGACGTTCTCAGCCGGCCGTTCGCGGTCGATCGGACAGGCCGAGACGCAGATGCTCGCTGTGATACACCGCCTCGTCGAGCAACTGCGCGACGTGCGTGTCGTACAGGCTGTAGACGATGCTGCGCCCGGCGCGGGTTCCGGTGACGAGCCCGAGGTTGCGCAGCAGACGGAGCTGATGAGAGACGGCGGACTGCTCCATCCCCACCGCCTCGGCGAGCTCGGAGACGGGCCGCGACCCCTGGCGCAATTCACTGAGGATCAGCAGCCGGCTTGGCGTGGCCAGGGCTTGCAGGGTGGTCGCCACATGCGCGGCGGACTCACCGTCCAGCCGGGCGATCGGCCGATCGCGGCCCTCGACGCCATGTCCCATAACGGTGAAGTTTAGCCGACCAGGTATACATGAAGACCTCTTCACGTGTTCTGTTATTCTCAGGTTGCCCGCTCCCGATCCTCGGAGGTTTTTCGTGTCAGCACCGGCCGCCACGCGTCCCGCCGCGCTCACGGCGATACCCGCGCGGCGGACCCGGCTGTTCGCACTTCCCGAAATCCGTTGGGCCGCAGCGGCTCTCCTGCTCTTCGCGATCGGCTCGGTGGCCCGGATCCTGCACACACCCCCCGAGGTGTGGTGGTCGCTCTATCTGGCCTGCTACCTCGCCGGCGGCTGGGAACCCGCCCTGGCCGGAGTGCGCGCCCTGCGCGAAAGGACGCTGGACGTCGATCTACTGATGGTGGTGGCCGCGATCGGCGCCGCCGCGATCGGGCAGGTCACCGACGGCGCGCTGCTGATCGTCATCTTCGCCACCTCGGGCGCGCTGGAGGCGTTCGCGACCGCGCGCACCGAGGATTCGGTGCGCGGACTGCTCGATCTGGCACCCGACACCGCCACCCGAATCGACGACGGTGTCGAAACGATCGTCAGGGCAGCCGATCTCGCGGTCGGCGATGTGATCCTGGTCCGCCCGGGCGATCGCATCGCGGCCGACGGCACGGTCGTCGCGGGCGCGAGCGAAGTCGATCAGGCAACCATCACCGGTGAGCCCATGCCGGTCGACAAATCGCCCGGTGACGACGTGTTCGCCGGAACCTCGAACGGCACCGGTGTCCTGCGGGTGCGGGTCGGTCGCCGCGCCGAGGACTCCGTCGTGGCCCGGATCGCCGCCCTGGTCGAACAGGCCGGCCGGACGAAGGCGCGGGCGCAGCTGTTCATCGAGAAGATCGAGCAGCGTTATTCGGTGGGCATGGTCGCGGTGACGCTCGCGGTCTTCGCCGTGCCACTGTTCTTCGGTGCGGCGCTGCGGGATTCGCTGCTTCGCGCCATGACGTTCATGATCGTCGCCTCGCCGTGCGCGGTGGTGCTGTCCACCATGCCGCCCCTGCTCGCCGCGATCGCCAATGCCGGCCGGCACGGCGTCCTCGTGAAATCGGCGGTCGTGATGGAACGTCTGGGCAGCACCACCCGCGTGGCCTTCGACAAGACCGGCACGCTCACCCGCGGCGTGCCCGAACTCACCGACATCCGTGTGCTGCCCGATTGCCCGGGCACGGCGGAGGAGGTCCTGCGCTGGGCCGCTGGTGCGGAATATTCCAGCGAGCATCCGCTGGCCACCGCGGTCGTCCGGGCCGGTCGCGAGCGCGGACTCACGCTGCCGTCCGTCGAGGACTTCAGCGCACAGCCCGGACGCGGGGTCACCGCCACGGTGGACGGTCACCGCATCGGGGTGGGATCGCCTGCTGCGCTCTTGGATTCGGCCGACGCCGCTGCCGCGGCAGTCGTCGCCGAGATACAGAACGCGGGGCACACCGCTGTGATCGTGCGGCGCGATCGCCGAACCATCGCGATTCTCGGCATCACCGATCAGACGCGCCCCGAAGCAGCGGATACCGTCGACGCTCTGACCGAAATCACCGGAGCCGCACCGGTGCTGCTCACCGGCGACAATCTCGCCGCCGCCCGGCAGCTCGGCGCCCGCCTCGGACTCACCGACATCCGGGCCGACCTGCTGCCGGAAGGTAAGGTCGCCGCGATCGCGGAACTGGAAGCCGCGGGCGACCGCGTCACCGCCGTGGGCGACGGTATCAACGACGCACCCGCGCTCGCCGCCGCCCACGCCGGAATCGCCATGGGCGGCAACGGGTCCGACCTCACCCTGCACACCGCGGACGCGGTCGTCATCCGCGACGACCTGACCACCGTCCCCGCGGTCATCGCCCTGTCCCGTCGCGCGCGCCGCGTCGTGATCGCCAACCTGATCATCGCCGCGATATTCATCGCCGTCCTGATCACCTGGGATCTCGTCGGCCACCTTCCGCTACCACTGGGCGTCGCCGGTCACGAAGGTTCCACCGTCATCGTCGGACTCAACGGTCTGCGCCTGCTGCGCGGCCACGCCTGGGAGAGCGGGACGGCACGCCGGGCCGATTGACGGCTTCGCCGGGCTCGGCCGATCCGCCGATCGCGCCACCCCACCGCAGCGAGAGGTGCATACTGGTCGAGCGCGCATGGTGCGGCGGGCGGGGCGAACCCACCGCCGGGGTATCTCGTTTCAGAGGCAGAACGTTCCCGAAACCGACCACCAGAGGTCACCATGACCGATCTGTCACCGTTCTACGCCGACGTGCAGGCCCACTACGACCTGTCCGACGATTTCTTCGCTCTCTTCCTGGATCCCACGCGCACCTACAGTTGCGCGTATTTCCGCGAACCGGACCTCACCCTGGAACAGGCACAGCTCGCCAAGATCGACCTGTCGCTCGGCAAATGCGATCTGCATCCGGGCATGACGCTGCTCGACATCGGCTGCGGCTGGGGCTCCACCATGATGCGCGCCGTCGAGAAATACGGCGTGCGCGTGATCGGCCTGACGCTGAGCCGCAACCAGTACGAGCACGTGCGCGACCTGCTGGACGGCCTGCCGCCCGGCACCGGTGAGGTGTACCTGCGCGGCTGGGAGGAATTCGACCAGCCGGTCGACCGGATCGTCTCGATCGGAGCCTTCGAACACTTCCGGCGCGAACGCTACGACGCGTTCTTCGACCGCTGCCACGACCTGCTGCCCCCGGACGGCCGCATGATGCTGCACACCATCATCGGCTTCCACCGCCACCAACTGCGTGAGATGGGCATCCCCGTCACCCACGAATATCTGGCATTCAGCAAGTTCGTCATCGACGAGATCTTCCCCGGCGGCCAACTCCCGCAGCCCCAGTGGATCGGCGAATACGCCGAACGGGCCGGCTTCACCCTCCACGACGTCCAATCCCTGCAACCGCACTACGCCCACACCCTCGACCTCTGGGCCCAGGCCCTCCGCGACCACCGCCCCGAAGCCATCGCCCTGACCTCCCCCACCGTCTACGACCGCTACGTCCGCTACCTCACCGGCTGCGCAGACCTGTTCCGCGACGGCTACATCGACGTCCGCCAGCACATCCTGCTGGCATAACGGTCCCGCCACCGAACTCTGCTGCTTCGGTGAGTGCGCGCGGTAGATGCAAAACCGCCCCGGAAAGCGTTTCCGGGGCGGTCGCGTGGTCACACCGCTACCGCGCGTAGTCCGCGGCGGCCGAGTGCGCTAGAAGTAGTGCGCGCGGCCGGCCACCGGGCGCCCCAGCGCTCCCATCAGAGCCAGCACGGCCCCCACGACCAGCGCGATGATGCCCAACGTCCACAGGATCGGAATCCCGAGCAGGAAACCGAGAACCAGAAGGACAACCCCGAGAGTGATCACAGCAATCTCCTCACTTTCGCTCACCTCGCACCGATCCGGCGACCGGCTGCGATCAGCGGTGGCTCGAAACATCCGATACCCGGATATCCGGGAGTGAAACGAACTCTCTTCACCGGATGGATGAGCTGCTGTACAGGGCGCAGAAGAGGCGATGCAGCAATCGCTTCGCGCGGCGTCCGACGACGAACGGAGTCGTCGGCGCGCCGCTTCCTTCCGATAAGGGAAGGAACTCGGAGGTGCCACCGCCGCCACCGCGGATTAACCGCGGTCCGATCCGATATCCATGAAACTCATGGCCGACCGGCAGCCTCCTGATGTTCAGGATCCACCACTCGCTCCAGTGCGCGCAGATCGGCCTCGAGCGCCCGGAACAGCACATAGGCGACCACGAAGGCGACGATGGACCCCACGCACAACACCCGCACGGCGTCGATGACCTTCGGAGTATCGCTCACCGGCAGGAATGTCACCCCGGCCACCGCCAGCAGTGGCACCGACGCCGCCACCGCGAGATATCCGTTGCAGCGGCGATCGAGCCGGCGCAGTTGCACCGCATCCTCGGGGTTGACGTCGCCGTGCCGAAGAAACAGCGGGTAGACGCAGCGGACCAAGTAGAACGTCACCAGGAAGAACGGATATGCCACCGCCATCGCGCCGCACACCAGCAGCCCGCCCAAGAAGTGCACGATCGCCTGTCCGGTGAGCTCGTGGGTCGCGAAGTGCAGCACGAGCGGGAACAGAATCGCCGCCAGGCTCCAGAGCGAGAACGCCACCACCACACACCGATCACCGAACAGCAGGGCATCGGATCTGGCTCGGGCGAGTATCCGGGAGTCATATTCGCGTCCGCGCCGCATACCGCGCGGAACGGTGAGTAGATAGCGCGACAAGTACATCACGGTCAAGACGCCCACCGGGAAGAAGACCGCGTTCACCGTGATGGTGAAAATCCACCATGTCTGTTGGGCGGGCACACTCATCCGGTCGATGATCAGGTTTCGATTGTGCACCGTATTGTACACGGCCGCAAGCGCATTCGGGGTGCCATAGGCCAGCACCACCAGCGGCACCATCCACCTCCGCGCCCGGAAACGCCAGCTCGTGGGTGCCGGGTCCACCAGTTCGCGGGCCCGCGCGTCCAGGCACAGTTCGAACTGCTGGGCCAGTTCGTTGCCGTTGGACCATCGCTTGTCACGCGTGGGCGCCAGACAGGTCAGCAACACCCTGCACAGTGCCGCCGGACAATCGGGCGGAACCCGTTGCAGCGCAGCAGAATCCACACCAGCACGACGACGTGCGAGCATCGCCCCCAGCGCGGTGGAGTCGCTGCGCTCACCCGCGGTGCTGTCGTCGAACGGCTTGGCACCGGTCAGCAGCTCCCACAGCACCACACCCAGCGAGTAGATGTCGGAACGGGTATCCAGATCGTCGGCGGAACGGCGGTAGCCGGGATGGCAGGCCTCCAACTGTTCCGGCGACATGTACGACAGCGACCCACCGAAGTACGCCACCGGATTGGCGCCGGCCACCTCGCGGCTGAAACTGATGTTGAAATCGGCGAGTTTCGGCACCGCCTCCGCGGTGAGCAGCACGTTCGCCGGTTTGACGTCGCGATGCAGCACGCCGTGCTCGTCGGCGTAGGCCAGCGCCTCGGCGAGCCGGCGGCCCAGCCAGGCCACGGTTTCCGGCCACGACAGCGCCGCGATCTCGGCGCGCACGCTGGAATCGGTCGGGCGGATCTCACCCTTCTCCTCCATCGCGGCGTCGACCGCGGCCAGCAGCAACCGACCGCTGCGCTGGTCGGCAGGGGTGGACCGGACCCGGCGCAACAGACCCAGCAGGGTGCCACCGGGCAGAAACTGCATGTACAGCAGCCGCAGTCGGCGGCTGCGGGAATCGCCGTGCGGGTCCAGTTCGCCCAGCAGCCGCTGGTCGAAGACCCGGACGATGTAGTCGTGGTCGAGCTGGGCCAGCGTCTGCGGTTCGGTGCCGCGGTCGGCGGAGATCTTCACCGCCACCAGCCGCTGCAACGAGCGCTGCCGGGCCAGGAACACCCGCGCGAAGGCTCCGCTACCCAGCCCGGTGAGCAGATCGAAATCATCGATGCAATCGCCTACCCGGATGCTGTCCAGCCGAGCGACCTGCGATCCCGTCGTCTCCTGTTCGGCGAACAGGTGGCCCGTGGTGCGGGTGCCCTCGGGGGCGACCATGGTCGAGGCGATGGCAGTCGGGTCCGCACCGGCGCGTTGAGTGCTGCGATCCTCGTCGTCGGCATTGAGCAACTCGCTCAGCTCGGGCGCTTGCGCGGGATATTCGCGCAGATATTCGCGCGGATCGACCCGCTCGCCGCTGTGCCGGCGGATCACGAACTCCTCATAGACCAGGCTGGCCGGAACGCGGTCCGGCGACAGCTCGGCGAATTCCGCGCAGTAGTTCCGCAGCAGCTTGCGGGGCGGCTCGGGTCCGCCGGACGGTGTGAGCGCGGGCCGGCGCAGCCAGCGCTGGCGCAGGTCGACGCGGATCAGTTCGATCAACGCGTCCAAGCGCAAGGTCTCTGCGTCGGGCAGGTAATCGCTGATGGCCGGGGCCGGGGCAGCCGATTCCCACGCGGCTGCGAAGGCGGCCACCGCGCCGGATTCGAGTCCGGCCGTTGATCGTCCGAAGCCGCTGTCTGAGCCGGAGCCGTCGGTCATATCCGCTCCTGTCGAATCCGAACCGTACACTGGCCGGTCGGTGAAGCGCTGGATGCAATCCGCACACCCAACACCATCATCCCCGAGAGGCGGTCCGATCGAGGAGAAATCGCACGGCTACATCCGGTCGGCCCCCGGGGCGCCAAGGCCTTCTACGACTACATCAAGCCGGGCGACGTCTTCGAGGTCGTGACGTAATCGGTTCGTCGGCGTCAAATCCGTGCGGGGCGGGCGCCGCGCCGCCGTGGACGCAGCTGATACAGCCGGTATCCGGCCAGCGCGAGGAAGACGGCCCCCAGGCCGGCGACGACCCCCATGTCGAGCAGCCACGTGCCCAGGGTATGTCGCCACAGCGGGTCGGGTGCGCCATTGTGCGGCGACAGGGTGTCCAGGTCGAGGGTGGACGCTGCCGCAGCGTAGCCCCAGCGGGACGGCGACAGGTAGGACAGCTGTTCCAGAACAGGGGTGCCGGGCAGCCGTACCAAACCGCCGGTGAACACCAGTTGCGCCATGGACAGCACAATCAGCAGTGGCAGCGTCTTCTCCGATGTGTTGACCGACACCGAGACCAGCAAGCCCAACGCCAGCGAGGCGATGCCGAGTATCGCCATCGCCAGGATCAACTCCAGCGGGACCGAGGTGAATACGCCTTTCGCCGGCATGCTCACCCCGATGGTGCCGATCAAGAACAGCACCGCCGCCTGCACGATGGTGATCAAGCCCAAGACCAGGAGCTTCGACATCAGGTAGACCCCTGCGGACAGTCCGGCCGCGCGTTCTCTGCGGTAGATCGTCTGCTCCTTGACGATCTCGCGAATCGAGTTGCCGGTGCCGATGAAACAGGCACCGAATATCAAGATCATGAGCTTGGTGGGGGCATCGGTGTTTGTTCCGGGCGCCCCGGCGAAACCCTCGCCCGACGGCACCGCGGCGATCAAGCCACCGAGAATCAGCGGCATCACGCCGAGCAGCGCCAGGTAACTTCGGTCCGAGGCGATGACCGCCAGGTATCGCCGGCACACCGTACTGAGCTGGCTGAGCTTGGACTGCGACGCGGGCGGGGGTGCCGGTGCGTGTACGTCCGCCGGGCCGACATCGTCGGTCGGCCCGACCGCCACGTACTGCTCGAAGCGTGGCGATTCCCGGAATTCAGCAGCCCAGTCGCGGTCCTCCTCGCGCTCGAAGGACTGAAACACCTCGGCCCAACTGCGCTGCCCGAACTGCTGCAACCCCTCCGCGGGCGGTCCGTAATAGGCCAGCCGACCGCCGGGTACCAGCACGAGGAGGCGGTCGCAGGAATCGAGGTTCGCGACACTATGGGTGACGACGATCACGGTGCGCCCGTCGTGGGCCAGTTCGGACAGCATATCCATGACCGTCTTGTCCAGGCCCGGGTCGAGGCCGGAGGTCGGCTCGTCGAGGAACAGCAGAGACGGTTTGGTCAGCAACTCCAGTGCGACGCTCACCCGTTTGCGCTGGCCACCGGAGAGCCTATCGATGCGGGTGTCGGCATGCCGGGCCAAGCCGAGCTCGGCGAGGACCTCGTCGACCCGCTGCTCGCGCTCCTCGGGGCGCGTGTCACCGGGGAAGCGCAGTTCGGCCGCGTACAGTAGCGCGCGCCGCGTCGGAAGTTGGCTGTGCAGGATGTCTTCTTGCGGAACCAGTCCGATGCGGTGGCGGAGTTCGTCGTAGTCGGTGTAGAGGTCGCGTCCGTCGTAACGAACCGTCCCCTCTGTCGCCGGACGCAACCCGGTCACCGCGCCGAGCAACGTCGATTTGCCCGCTCCACTGGGTCCGATGACCCCGACGAGCGAGCGCTGCGGAATCGGGAAGCTCACCTCGTCGAGGAGAACCTTGCCTTCCGGTGTCCGCACGATGAGGTTCTGCACCGAGACCGACACGTCACCGGTGTCGACGTACTCCCGCAGTTCGTCGCCGACCAGCCGGTAGGTGGTGTGCCCCATGCCGATCAAGTCGGATTCGGACAGGTCCGCCGAATCGACCCGGGCGCCGTTGACGTAGGTGCCGTTGTGGCTGTCGAGGTCGACGACCCGATACCCGCCTGCGCCGGTCACCCGCAGTTCGGCGTGATGACGGGAAACCATGAGGTCGGGCACGACGATGTCGTTGTCGGAGGCCCGCCCGATCCGGAGGGTGTCCGAGACGATCCGGACGACCGCGGTGGGATGAGCCGTCGGAGGCGACGACCGCGCAACCCGCCGGGGGCGGCCCCCCGGATGGACCGTCGTCATCGTGGCTTCATCATCGAGCTGGTAGCCGGGATCGGGGACGAGCATCGTGTCGCCGCCGATATCGCCGGACGACTCGCCGCCGTGCTGTCCTTTTTGCCCCTCCACCGAACAGGCCAACTGCTCGCCGTTCACGGCGTGACCGAGCTGGAACGTCTCGTCATGATCGATCAGCATCCGATCGACGCGCTGACCGTCGAAAAAGGTGCCGTTGAGGCTGTGCGCGTCCTCGATTTCCCAACCGTCCGACCCGCGCTCCAAGACGGCGTGCACGGAAGATACCCGCGGATCGGTCACCACGATGTCGGCTGCCAGATCGCGGCCGACATTGTATGAACCTCCCGCGCGCAGCCGATAGACGCGCTCTCGCGTCTGCACCACAAGAACGGGCGCCTCGGGAAATTCTGTGGAGGACTGATCATCCGCCATAACGGGAGTATACGACTTGAAACGCCCTACCGCCGTAAAAGCCGGCGACCGGAAATTCCCTAGCAGTGTCCGCTCTGCTCCATTCTCGCGCCGCCCTAACCCGCGCTGACCAGCGAGAACGACCTGCGAGTGGAGAGCCACCACCACCCGGCAGCCGCTGACGAGGCAGTGCAGCCGCTGCACCGGCACCCGACCGAACCAGCCGCGGAAATCACCGTGACGGGATCGGTAATACCAATTCGATCGAACCTGAGCAGAATGTCGAAGCTGAATATTCCCATTGATTCATCGCGCCGGAATTCCGACACATCCCATATTTTTCCCACAGCCGTGACCGCGCTACGCGTCTTCCACCTGCTCGGCCGGTGTCGGTCCCAGAAGCGCCCGCAGGCAGGTCGAACGCGGGATCCATACCTTCGAACGTCACCACGAGCCCCGCTGTACCAAGGCGCCCACCACGCTGCTGCCGATGCGCTCGATCGTGCTGTCAGCGGAACGCGCTGACCTGCGACGTCAGCCGAATTAGTTGGGAATTAGCTGTGATTGCGGCCCCTCGGGGGCCGAATCATGGGAGCCGGAAACCGGCTCTACCAGGAAGTATGGAGCCGCCTGGGGGAATCGAACCCCCGACCTTTTCATTACGAGGGTCGTGACACAGCGCTGAGCAGCACCAATGGTTCTGGCGCGGTCTTGTCGCGAAGGTTTTGGTTGCCGGTCGTTGTCGTCAGCGTTGTCGTCAACCGGTGTCGTCACCGTCGCTCTGTGTGCAACGCGACAAAATCCATGGTCGAACATCCGTGCGACTTAACTTTTCGGCTGATAATATCTTCGCCATGATTAAGGAACACGTGGAGCGGGTTCGTACAGCACTCTCCGATCTGTGCGAACCGCTTCATGACACCTTCGCTTGGGCCGAGCAGACACGGCTGGAGAAGTTCCCTGAGCTAGAGGGCGACGACCTCTATCGGTGGTTTGCCACCCACACCATCCGGGCGCTAGCTCATTACAAGCTGCGCGAGGCGACACCCGGCACTCTTGGCTCATGGATCTTGAGCGGCAATCACGCCCAGAACGGCGCTCTATGGCTGACTGATGGGAGCTATCGGTTGCGCCTGTTGCATGCCCATGTTGACGACCACATCCCTCCTCCGGGCACCAACGGAGCGCGCAAGGCCTACTACAGCAACCCATCGCTGCCGCCTCAGATGCCTATAGAAGGAGAGGCAAACGATCGACTCCTTGGCATCTGGCTTATACACCCAGAGTCGAAGGCACCGACCTTCCGCATCGTCCGTACTATTGGCGCCTGGAAGTACGGTGAGAAAGCCAAGGCTGACCTTGACTTCGTGCTCCCGGAGACCGCTGAAGAGCTGTCCGAGCTGGAGTTCTTGCCTACTGACGAAGGCTTGGATCTGTGGATGCCCGACGCGGGGGAAGAGGAAGGTGGTGATGATGCTCCCGGCCTCTCCGGGTGAACGGCTACGTGCGTTACGTGAACTATTCGGGTTCACACAGAAGCAGTTGTCCGACATGACAGGCCTGGGCCAGACGTGGGTCTCCGATGTGGAGACCCAATCTCGCGATGCCACCGACGCTGAGCTAGAGCTGATCGCAAACGTGACCGGCACCCCCGTCAGCTTCTTCCATGTCGAGTCGAGCTCAATCCCCTTGGATTCGCTACGGTTTCGGAAGCTATCCGGCGCGAGCAAAACCATGACGCGCCGGATTCATCGTTGGTACGGCGAGAGCTATCGAGTGTCGGACGGCTTGATCAGCGAGAGCAAGTACCCGGTCGCGGATCTGCCGTTCGTCAGCAAGGAATCGCTCTCTGATGAGGAAATCAATGAGATCGCCGACCAAACGAGAGAAGCACTGCGATTAGCGCCAAATGCTCCGATCCCACACCTGACGCGAGCACTTGAGCGCGCTGGGGTTGCGGTTGCGCCGCTAGTTCCTTCCCAAATCGATGGCGACGAAGCGCCTGTTGGTGGCGGGCATTTTGGAGCTTCGTACTGGGGAGGCTTGGGATCCATCGGGCTCGTAGGCTTTTTTCCCGGTACTCACGGAGACCGGCAACGCTTCACGATTGCGCACGAAGTTGGGCACATGGTGCTGCACACCTTCCGTCCGCGAGCTGTAGACCCCGAAGATGAGGCGAACAAGTTCGCGGCGGCGCTACTCGTTCCGCAGTCTCGAGCAGTCGACATCCTCTCCGACAAAACGAATCTGACGGACTACGCCAGAATCAAGGCGACTTGGGGCGTCTCGATTCAAGCTCTGATCATGCGAGCGGCCGCCCTCGATCTGATTAGCGACAGCCGCAAGAGATCACTTTTCGTTCAGCTATCGGCTAAGGGCTGGCGAAAGGAAGAGCCCGTGGAAGTGGGCAATGAGAGCCCACTGCTGTTGTGGACTCTCCTCAGCCGACGGTTCGGACATCGGCCATACAGAGCCGCTGCGGAGCCTCTAGCTATTCCCCCTGCTGTCTTGCGATCAGTCGTACCCACTCCTCATGAGAATTCCGGTCGCAGACAGCCAGGCGGTTCCGTCTACAAGATCGGATCTGGCCCCAGCTGAACCCCTCGACCTTGCGTGTTGCTTCTGCCTTGGCGTCTTTCAGCAGCGACGCACAGCCAGAGGATGCCCACACGTGGCCCTGGTTGTGGTCGGGATGCGTACATGGGTGGGCTGGCTTCCGCCTGCCCGCTATGGCCTGCCCTTCTCGCGTAGAGGCTCCGGGGTCAAGGGTGGGCGGATGCCCATCAGCGAAGCTGACGCCGTAGGCGCCCTTGAGGCTGGAGGGGCGCGGGATCACAATGCAGGCCGGCCACAACCAGGGCCACGCGGCCGGAGGTCGCGCAACTACCCCCGGATCGGTCGGTACGTGTCGGAGGGTGTGCCCATACTGATCCTGTGCCGGCCGCGTGGGGTGCGCGGCTTCTGAGTCGTTATGGGGAGTTGTGGCGAAGAAGGATGTGGCGTCGTTGCCCGACGCGAAGGATCGCCAGGCGTGGTTGGTGATGTCCAAGGCGGCGTATCGCCGGTTGGGTGGCGGCGACAAGTACGATGACGACCCTTCGCGCCGATATAGCTGGGACAGTACGGTTCCCAACCATCGCAACGTCCGTCCTGGCGACATCGTGGTGTTGTGGGACGAGATTGAGTCGTTGGGTGCGTCGGTCATCGAGAAGATCACGACCGGCCGAGCGGTGAAGCGTCGCGGTCGATGCACGAACGCGAAATGCCGAACGACGAACTACGAAGCGCGCAAAACGATGCGCCCCATCTTCCGCTGCGGTAGGTGCGGCAACCTCTTCGACGATCCGGACTTCGAAGACGTCGATGTCGAGACCTTCCGTTCCGACCACGGACAAGCCTGGGTGGATCTGGCCGGCGACTTCACCGCGAAGGAACTTCGAGCGTTCTGTGACAAACCGAAGTCGCAGAACAGTTTCCGGGCGTTGGACTGGGCCGCGTTCCGAGCCGCGGCGATAGGAGTGGCTGGCGCGGACGTGTTTGGCCCGCTCGACGCGGTGGCGAAGCAGATCCAGGGCGGTCACACCACACGGCCGACCCGGGTACGGCTCGGGCAAAAAGAATTCCGCAAAAGCTTGCTGGCCAAGTACAAGGCGCGGTGTGCGTTCACCGGGGACCTGCCCGAGACGGTGTTGGACGCCTGCCACCTGTACAGCTACGCCAAGGTTGGCAAGCATCATGAGCACGGCGGGATCCTGCTGCGCCGGGACCTGCACACGCTGTTCGACCGCGGGGAGATCGCCGTCGACGGCAACGACTTGATCGACGTCTCCGACGGATACCGCGGTTTCGCGACCTACGGCGAGTTGCACGGCAAGCCACTCACGATCCCGATCACTCCGGAGCAGCGGACATGGTTCGAACTGCACTGGACCGCCCACCGCAAGGAAGACAGCTGACCCAGCGTGAGTCGGGGGCCGGCACTCCTTCTATCTATAGATATAAGGCGAATTCGGCAGCGCGCGAACTGAAACCGTGGCGGTGACCCGATGCGGACGGAAGGACCGTCGTCCGCACCGGGTGACCGGTGTCCCGGTGTGACCAGCACCGGGGTGATCGGCCGGAGTCGACGTCGTTGGCGACTCACTCACCGGCGGCGCTGCCGGTGGCCGAAGCGGTGGGAAGGGGGCCGGAGCCCCCTCCGGGTCACTCGTAGGCGGCTGCGGGGTCGTAGGCGTCGGCGGCGGCCTGGCTGGCGAGGTCCTGGAGGTGGTGCGGCCGGCAGCGGTAGGTGGTGCGTCCGAACAGAGCGGGCTGGATTTCGGTGGTGGGGGCGTCGCAACCGCGGATTCCGCAGATGTAAGTGGTGGTGGTGCTCATCGGGAGGTCCTTCCTCGTTGCTGTGGTCGATCTGGGCTTGTCCAGACCATCGGTGTGGGGTGCGGAAAAGGGTGGGCGAATGCCCATCAGCGAAGCTGACGCGAATGCGCCCTTTGGAGTGCCCTAGGCCGGTGGTATGCCTTCGGCAGATCGTCCATAGCAATGGGGAAGGATCGGTGAGCGCCGAAACCTGCTGGTGCGGAACCGAACTGCGCCGGCACCATTACCGGAATCCTGGTGAGCTTCCTCGGGGATCGGCTACCGGTGGTGACCACAGCCGGTTGACTGGGCTGGTTGCCGGTGCCTTCGGTCCCGACTGCGGGAGGCCAGGTCGGGTACGGCTGACGTCGCGCCCAGCACTGCCTCGGTTGTTCGATGCAGGAAGTGAGCCAGTCAGGTACCTAGGCGTAGCGCGCTCGGGGTGCCGCCGACGCACCGACGCGCCCGCCGGACCGCAGCCTGCCGGAGGTCCGGCGGCTGCGCGGCGAAGTGCGGCGGCGGCGACAGTGGACAACGCCGTGCGATCGCCGAGAGGTGGACACAGGCGAGAATGCGCAACTTGCTGGCAAAGGTGTATGGCCGACCGCAACTGGTGCGGAGGGATCGGCTACGCAGCGCAGCCGATAAGAAGGGTGCTTACCGAGCTATTGCCGCGGCTTCCGAAGCTGGCTGATCCGTCCTCTGGTGAGCCCAAGCTGTTCGGCGATGTCGGCGTATAAGACACCTGCGGCGTGTGCGTCCTCGATGGCGGTCTGTCGAATCTCGACCAGTTGAGCGATCAGTATTTGATACTCGCTGATCAGGTCGCCAGCGGTCCTTGCGCGGATGACGGCATCCGATATCGCCCGAATCTTGGCGAGCGCATCCGTCCCGTCTGGCGTGTCACCATGGGACTGGGGTCTGGAGACAATCCGTGCCGATCGGTCCTTGCTCACGATATAGCCTTGCGCAGCAAGCACATTCATTGCTTGCGTGACGGTTGCGCTGCTCGCTCCCCATTCGCCTGCGAGTTCGCGTGTAGAGGGGAGAGGCTGACCATACCGAAGATTGCCAGCCTCGATATCAGAACGGATGGCGTCGGCTATGCGCTGTGCCGCAGGCTTTTTGCGTGATGGGGTGTCCACAATCCGAGGATATGGGGACAGTCCTACGCAGCCAGTCCTAGCAACTCGGCTGCCTGCCGATTGAAATCCTGCACAGCTGGCACTGAGTCGTACGGCTTCAAAGTCCGCTGGAGATCGGTGACCGCTTGCAGACTTCGAGAGGAGTTGACCGTGGTCGTAAGTTTCACAACGTTTACCGCGTGATGCGCTGCGGCCTCTACCTCGTTGCGCTGCAAGAAAGCGGAGGCTACGGCAGCCTGGCTCAGGCTGCCGCGGCGAGCACGGCGCTGGTCAAGACACTCCTGAATCGACAAACCGGCGAAACGATCAATCTCGTCGGGCTGGTTGAGGTCGCGGAAGCAATACGCTGCTTCGCCGTAGAAGTAGGCGCGATCGATGAAGCGCGCCCACTCGGGCTCGTTGTCGGCTTCGATCTTCTCGAAGTTCGCTTCGGCTCGGGCCACCGCCTTTGTCGTGCCCCTTGCATCGCCGAGACGTGCTAGCGCCCGCGCTTCCAGGATGCTGAGGTCGGCGTAGCATGCCGCCGAGTCCTGCGGGGCGATCCCGTGCAGCCCTGCACGTGCGAGGGCAACGGCTTCGTGAGAGTGTCCAAGGAGGTTGGCTTGGTCTGACATCCCTGCCAAGACGTGGGCTCCGAGAACGCGGTTTCCTGCGGCCTGAGACAGGCGCAATGCCTGAATGAGATACCTCTGAGCAACCCCGTGCTCTCCGTCGTCGTAAGCCATCCAGCCGATCAGGTACGCCTGCTCTGCCGCCGCATCGTAGAGAGCCGCCTGAACGGCTGGTTGGTGTTGGCTGCGGATGAGCGGAATTACGGTGGTGTTCATGTAATTCACCAACGCGGCGCGTGCATGACCGCCGCCCCGCATGACGTCCATCTCTTGGAACAGGGCGAACATGTCCCGAATACCGGAGACCTGGTGCATACCGATGACCCGAGGTCCGCGCTCGCTGCTCACTTCTTCAAAGCTGGCCAAGAGCCAATCTCTGCTGGGTGCGGCAAGTGCAGCGAGAATGAATGGGGCGGCGAACTCGCCAGCGGTGTAGGCGGTTCCAAGATCATTAAGCGTCTCAAGGGTCGCGTCGGGGTCCGGCGAGTACAGGAGACTACGAGAGGCGAGGGAACTGGAGTCTTCCATACCGATCTCGGCTGGACGGACGCGCCGGCCAAGCTTCTCGGACAGCGCGCGGCAGATCAGGCTGGGGGTGCTTCCTCGTGGCTTCTGACCTTGCTTCACCCATCGACCTACCGCCGTGTAGTCGTAGCGGAGCGCTTCGCCCTCGTCGGCACCCAGGGCATTCACTCGCTTGGCGAGCCCTGCCCATGACATGCCTGCCTGAACGATCAGGTCTCTGAGAGCCTTGTTCTGCTCGGCCACTACAGTCACCCCACTTCCCGAGACGACATCTCGATCCGCCGCTGATGATACGCGGCCGGTGTGACCTGCACGGGTCGCGCATGGGGGCGCGCGAATTCACATGGTCTTTCACATGGTTCGCTGCCATACCCACCCGAGATTTGCTATTCGCATGAATAACAGCGGTGGGAGACGGGCGGAGATCGAGGCGCGACTTGCGATCACCGAAGCCCGACTGGCGGGGCTTACTGCGAGGCTTGGCCGTCTCGAAAACCTTCAAGAGCTGCCAGCCGACTCTCGAACTCATCGAGCCGAGTCATGATTCGGTCGATTCGGGCGAGTACCGCATCGTCATCGCCGGCGGCTTCCTCGTCATCCGGTTTCACGCGGAAGAACGTCCCGCGCCCCTGCCAGGCGACAACAAGTCCCTCGTTGCGCAAGACATCGATCGCTGCTCGCGCCGTTTCGCGGGCTACACCCCACTCGTCAGCGAGCTTGGGCGCAGATGGCAGTTGCCCGCCTGGCGTGTACCTGCTGCGCAGATCATCCGCGATCCGCAGGTATACGGGCCGCAGATCATCCGGGTCTTTCAGCTCGCCAGGCACGGGGCCAGTGTACTCACCTGCCTAGCTACGGGGGTGTAGGAAGTCGTTACCTAGACAGGTATAGACAAGACTAGGTAGGTCCAGTAACGTCGAAGGCATCAAGCAGCGAGACGAAGCGCTCCGAGCTTGAAAAACCAACCGACGCAAGAGGAGTGAGTGCAATGGCTTTGAAGGATGTTTGGTTCACCCCGGAGTTTCACGAGGCGTTTCCGATGGGCCTCTACCTGCTGGGCGAGATTTCCGCGGTGACGGAGTTCAGCCAGGACCGCAACGCGCCGAAGCGTCACAAGATCGACCTGGACAAGGACGGCAACGGCACCGGTAAGCGGATGTGGAAGGGCACCTTCATGGACCCGTCCGGCGGCAACGCCAGGCAGGCCGGTTTCGACATCGTGTTCGTCTCCGATGTGCAGCCCGTCCCGGCCGCTCCGGAGCTCGCTCCCGGTTTCACCCCGGTCGAGTTGGAGGGCTTGCAGATCAAGCCGAAGGTCGCCGGCACCGGTGAGTACAAGTCGCTGGGTTTCAACATCCGCGCGACCGGCATCAAGGGCGACAACTCCGGCGCCAAGCGTCCCCCGAACAACGTCGGGGCCTCGCGTCCGGCCGACGAGAAGGCGGCGTGACCGGCTATGTCGCACATGATGATTACTCGTTCGGGCTGGGATGGCGTGGCGGTTGAGTACTGTCCCGCCCGCCGGATCGACGGCATCGACGTCAAGGCCGGTGTGTCGGTTGAGTTGACCCTCGATACCGGTGCTGCGGCGTTGGTGTTCTCGATCGAGGATGCTCGCACGGTGTCGGCGGCTCTGTCGCAGATTCTGATGCTGCACGATGCGGCTGAGCGGCTGGCGGATGAGAAGGCCGTGGCGTGATGTTCACGGCTGAGCGGGGAATGCGTGCGGCGCGGGTGTTCGCGGTCCTGGTGATCGTGGGCGTCGGTGCCGCCGCGTTC
>NZ_JOJF01000022.1:0-106451 GCF_000720265.1 Nocardia sp. NRRL WC-3656
GAACCTCGGCAACGACCATGAAGCCAAACCCACCGCTCCCAGGTGATTCGGAACCCGATGGCTGCGGGCTCTATCACCACGAAAGAAAGGTAAGGACGATGATGCGACGCGGACGGATGCGACTCGCCGGTGCCGCCGTCGGTCTGGTGATCCTGTTGGGCGCCACCGGATGCGAGTGGGACGGTCTGAACACCCTGCCGATGCCCGGTGCGGCCGGAACGGGTGAGGGCGCCTGGCAGATCAAGATCCAGATGCCGAATGTCACCACGCTGACCCGCAATTCGCCGGTGCAGGTGGACGACGTCACGGTCGGCACGGTGAAGAACATCCAGGTCGAGGATTGGCACGCGCTGGTCACGGTGAGCCTCGAGAAGGGTGTGCACCTGCCCGCCAACACGGTGGCCGCGATCGGGCAGACCAGCCTGCTCGGCAGTAATCACGTCGAGCTGTCGGCGCCGAAAGACGTTGCGCCGGAAGGCCAATTGAAGCCCGGCGATGTGATCCCGTTGTCGCGCGCGAGTGTCTATCCCACCACCGAGCAGACGCTGTCGTCGCTGTCGGTGGTGCTCAACGGTGGCGGTATCTCCCAGCTCGAGACCATCACCCACGAGCTGAACAAGACCTTCTCCGGGCGGTCGGATGCCATCCGCGATCTGCTGCCGCAGCTGGCGCAGCTGACCAGCACCCTGGACGGTCAGACCAAGGACATCATCGACGCGATGGGTGGGCTGGACCGTTTCGCCGGACAGCTGAACAACCAGAAGGAACAGGTGACCCGGGCCGTCACGCAGCTGCATCCGGCCCTCACCGTACTGGCCGACCGCCGCGAGAACATCACCAAAACGATTACCGCACTGGGTGATCTCAGCGATGTGGTGAGCCGGGTGATCGCCGAGAGCGGTGACAACCTGAAGGCGGATCTGGCCAATCTCCATCCGGCCCTGGAATCGCTGGCCAGCACCGGAACGAAACTGGCCGACGCCCTGCAGATCCTGCTCACCTTCCCGTTCCCCATGCGGAACTTGAACAAGGCGCTCAAGGGTGACTACCTCAACCTGCTGATGACCGTCGATCTCACCGGTGCGCGACTGGATTCGAACTTCCTCACCGGTACGCCGCTGGGCGGCCGCTTCGGCGGGGTCGAGGGCGCGCTGGGCACGATCGCACCCGATACCGCGATGGGTAAGGGCGACCCGGTCACCGGGCCGATGCAACCGCCGCCACCGCCCGCGCCCGGAGCGGCCGCGCCGACGCCGAGTATTCCCGGCCTGCCGCCGATTCCGAATCTGCCCGCCATACCCGGGCTGACGGTGCCCGCGCCGCAACAAGGGGGTGCGGGTCGATGAAACTCAGCAAATTCATCCGGATCCAGCTGGTGATCTTCTCGATCCTGACCGTGATCGGCCTGGTCGTGATGGCGGGCGTCTACGTCCACCTGCCGGCCATGTTCGGCATCGGCCGCTACGGCGTGACCGTGAAACTGGAGGCCACCGGCGGGCTGTACCCGACCGCGAACGTCGCCTACCGCGGTACCAACATCGGCAAGGTCGAGGATGTGAAGCTCACCCCCGAGGGGGTCGACGCCAAGCTGTCGATCAACAGCGACTTCAAGATTCCCAGTGATGTCGATGCCTATGTGAAGAGCGTGTCGGCGATCGGCGAACAGTACGTGGATCTGGTCCTGGCCGAGAATCCGCACGGCGGGAATCTGCACGACGGTTCGGTGATCCCGGTGCAGCGCACCAGACTTCCGCAGGATGTCGGCGATATGCTCGACCAGGCCGACCGGCTGCTCAGCAGTGTCGCCGACACCAAACTGCGCCAGGTCATCGACGATGCCTTCACCGCGTTCAACGGCGCGGGCCCGGATCTGCAGAAGTTCATCGACTCCGCCTCGCTGCTGGTGCAGGAGGCGAAGAAGAACACGAACGAGACCAAGGATCTGCTCGACAAGATCGGCCCGCTGCTCGACACCCAGAACCAGTCCGACGCCGCGATTCGTTCGTGGACAAAGGATTTGGCGACCGTCACCGATCAGTTGCGCCAGCACGACCCCTCGCTGGGGCAGTTGCTCGACCGCACCCCCGCGGCCGCGCAGAAGGTGTCGCAGACCTTCCAGGATCTGCGGCCGACGCTGCCGCTGCTGCTGTCGAATCTGACCAGCGTCGGCCAGGTCGGGGTGACCTACCACGCAGGTGTGGAACAGATCCTGGTGATCTACCCGCAGCTGGTGGCGGCGCTGCTGACATCCATCCGCGGGCCCACGCAATACGGCGCCATGGTCGACTTCATGCTCGGGCTCAACGACCCGCCCGGCTGCACCACCGGCTTCCTGCCGCAGGATCAGCGCCGCTCGCCGGCCCTGAAGGACACCCCGGACACGCCGCCGAATCTCTACTGCAAGGTGGCGCAGAACGCCAAGGAAGCGGTGCGCGGTATCCGCAACACGCCGTGTGCGGACGTGCCGGGTAAGCGGGCTCCGAGTCCGGAGCTCTGCCACGACCCGCAGGGTTATGTGCCCGAGGGCGACAACCCGCCCTTCGGCGATCCGCACCCGGTCACCCCGTCCGGTGAGCCGGCGGCCAACCCCGGCGACGCTCCGGCCGCGCAGAGCCAACCGGCGGCGGCGCTGCGCACCTACGACCTGAAGAACCACACCTTCACCGGACCCGACGGCCGGACCTACCGACAGGGGGATGTGGGCCCCGACGGATCGGGCACTGTACCGTCCAGTTGGCAGGCGATGCTCGAGGAGCAACAGAAATGAGCGAATCGAATTCCACACCCACCGGTCGCGTCCGGCGCCGGGCCAGCCGGCAGGCCGGAGCGCCGACCGACGCGATAGCGGTCGACCGGACCGAGAGCGCGCCCTCCGACGAAGCGACGGTGAAGCTCGGCGCCGCGGGCGCTGCCGAGGAGGCGGTGCAATCGTCGACCACATCGCCGGCGAGGGCGACCGAGTCCTCCTCCGAGGCGGCATCGAAGGCAGTGTCCGGCGCCGACGCGAAGTCCGAGACCACCGTGAAGCTTTCGACGGCGGCCGACGACGACACGACCGTGCGGCTCACCGACTCCGCGGAGGAGACGGCAGCGGCGGACACCTCCGAGCCGCCGAAGCGCTCACTCGGACCGCTGGGCTGGGCGGCCGCGGTGGTGGCGGTGCTGTCGTTGTTCCTGCTGGTCGGCTCGGGCGGCTTCTTCGCCTACCACCAGCATCAGGTCGGCGCCCAGGCCGACCAGCGCGCGGAATATGTGCAGACCGCCAAGCAGGCCATTCTCAATCTGACCAACATCAAGGACGACACCGCGAAGCAGGACATCGACCGGGTGCTCTCGGTCGCCTCGGGACAGCTCAAGCAGGAGTACTCCGAGCGCAAGGACGCCTACGCGCAGGTCGTGCAGCAGGCCAAGGTGAAGGCCAGCGGCGAGATCATCGAGACCGCGGTCGAAAGCCAGGACGACCACACCGCGAAGGTGCTGGTCGCGGCCAAGCAGACCCTGACCAACGCCGGTGCCAAGGATCCGCAGGAGCGCTACTACCGCTTCCGGGTCACGGTCGACCGCGACGACAACGGTGGTATCACCGCCTCGCAAGTGGAGTTCGTGGCATGAGCAGACAAGGTTCCGGCAAGCTGCGTCCCATCCTGTTCATCGGTGCGGCGGTGCTGTTCGTGGCCGCGGTCGCGATGGCCTCGGTCACTGGCTACAAGTACTGGTCCGACAAACAGGTCGAGCAGGCCCGTACCGACTCGGTGCCCGCGGCCCGGCACGCGGTGGAGTCGGTATTCACCTACGACTTCAAGACCGTCGACGCCGAGTTGCCGAAATCGGCCGACAACCTCACCCCGTCGTTCCGCAAGGACTACCTGAAGCTGATTCAGCAGGCGATCGCACCCGGCGCCAAGGAGAAGCAGCTCACCGTGCAGGCCACCACCACGGCGGCCGGTGTGGTGTCCGCGGAGCGCTCGCACGCGGTCGTCCTGCTGTACCTGAACCAGGTGACCACCAGTAAGGACTCCCCGCAGGGCACGGTGACGCCGAGCCGGGTCCGCGTGGCTCTGGACAAGGACGGCGGCCACTGGCTGGTCGACGCCATTACCCCGATCTGATCCCGCGTTAAGCGAATCCCGTTATCCCCGTTAAGGGTTCGTCCCTACCGTCGACGGCACAGCGATTCCGAGGCGGGATCGGTGGTCGATACCGGCTCCGGTCGCGGCGCAGATCTCCCGCCGGTGAAGCGCGCCTGTGCCGCACGGACCGACCGTGTGGTGATCCGGCGGGTGCGGCGGAATCCGGGGTGGCGGGTACGCGGCGACCGCCTGCCCCGGCGGAGGCCAGGACCGAGATTCGGTGTGGGTGGCGCTCTCCGGCTGCCGGACGGTCGGTTCGAAGGGTGTACCCGCCTCGGGTCGCTGTGCAGTCGCCGGAACGTTCGCCCGGCCCCGCCGCGGAGCGTTCGCCGCGGGCCTAGCGCTCGGCGCCGCCCGGATCCACATCCGCATCGGTGAGCAGGGCGCTGCCGGCCACCCGATCCTGGGCCAGTGCGTCGAGGAACGAGCGCGCCCAGCGGTCCACATCGTGGGCGAGTACCTGGCGGCGCAGCGAACGCATGCGGCGCCGCTTGGTTTCGGGGTCGTCCTCGATGGCGGACATGATCGCGTTCTCGACGCTGTCCAGATCGTGCGGATTACACAGGTAGGCCTGACGCAATTCCGCTGCGGCGCCGGTGAATTCGCTGAGCACGAGGGCGCCGTTGAGGCCGCTGTGCGAGGCCACGTACTCCTTGGCGACCAGATTCATCCCGTCGCGCAGCGGGGTCACCAGCATGACGTCGGCGGCGACGAAGAAGGCGACCAGTTCGTCGCGGGGGATCGGCCGGTGCAGATAGTGCACGAAAGGGTAACCGACGCGGGAGAATTCGCCGTTGATGCGGCCCACCTGACGTTCGATGTCGCCGCGCATCTGGATGTAGCTCTCCACCCGTTCGCGACTCGGCGTGGCCAGCTGCACCATCACCGTCTCGGCCGGGTCCAGCCGGCCCTCGTGCAGGAGTTCCTGCAGCGCCGCCAGGCGGATATCGATGCCCTTGGTGTAGTCCAGGCGGTCCACACCGAGCAGGATGTGCTTGGGGTTGCCCAGCTCCCTGCGGATCTGAGCGGCGCGCTCCCGCACCGAGCGTCTTCGCGACAGCTCGTCGAGTTCGGCGGAGGCGATCGAGATCGGGAAGGCGCCGACCCGCACCGTGCGGAAACCGACCTGCACCACACCGAGTTTCGACCGCACACCGACCGTGCCGCGCGAGGTGGGTTGTCCGGCAAGCCTTCTCGCCAGGTACAGGAAGTTCTGCGCGCCGCCGGGCAGGTGGAAGCCGATCAGGTCGGCGCCGAGCAGACCCTCCACGATCTCGGTGCGCCACGGCAGCTGCATGAACAGCTCGACCGGGGGGAACGGGATGTGCAGGAAGAATCCGATGGTCAGATCGGGCCGCAGCATGCGCAGCATCTTCGGCACCAACTGCAGCTGGTAGTCCTGTACCCACACCGTCGCGCCCTCGGCGGCCACCTTCGCGGTGTACTCGGCGAAGCGCCGGTTCACGTCCACGTAGGCGGTCCACCAGTCGCGGTGGTACTCCGGCCGCACGATCACGTCGTGATAGAGCGGCCACAGCGTGCCGTTGGAGAATCCCTCGTAGTAGGCGGCGACCTCCTCGGCGGTCAACGGCACCGGATACAACTCCAGGCCGTCCTCGATGATCGGATCGACATCCACATCGGGAACGCCCGCCCAGCCCACCCAGGCGCCGTTGTTGTTGCGCAGCACCGGCTCCAGGGCCGTGACCAGGCCGCCCGGACTGCGCTTCCACCGCTTGGTCCCGTTCGGGAGACGTTCCAGGTCGACCGGGAGCCGGTTGGCGACCACGACGAAACCGGACCCGGCGCCGCCGGGACGGTCCGCTGGTGCGGATTCGGTTTCCGGCGAAGCGTCTCGAGATCGATCGCTGCGTATGTCGCGCATCTGGTCCACTGCTGGATCCTCCGGTCGCCGAAATGGCGGAACTAGGCGTGGGATTTCAGTTGTGATGAGCGCTGCGCATTGCGCTGCGCGGGGCTCGTCCTATTCGCTGCGCGCGCTGGGACCGATTCCGAGCATCGACAGCAGCATCCGGCATTCGTCGGCATCGTTGGCGTAGGCGGCCACGACGCGCTGAGCCTGCCGTGCGGTCTCGTCGGCGAGCGGTTCCAGGTCGTCGTCCGCGATGTCGTTGGCGCTCTTCGCGGCCATCATCGTGTCCTCTCGGCTCGGGGTCGTGGCACGGCGGTGGGGTTCGACCGTCGTGGTGTCGGCGCCGTGCGCTGTCAATGGTATCGGTCGCCGCACAAGGGTCCGTCGACTCGGTACCGACCGCTGCCGAACCGCAACAGCGCGGGGCGACACCCGCCACACCGGCGAAACGCTGGAGCCTCGGGAACCTATAACGTTGGTAGGGAGGCGAATTTCGCCCACTGCGTGTATCGAGCACCGCACGAATCGAGTGGAAAGGGTCGCAGCACTATGCCGTTGGCCACGGTGAATGGAATCTCGCTGAACTACCAGGTGAAGGGAGACAAGGCCAAAGGCACCGACACCAAGGGGGCTGCCCCGCTGGTCGTGCTGATCATGGGCACCGGGAGCCCCGGGCGGGTGTGGGAGCTGCACCAGGTTCCGGCGCTGGTCGCGGCCGGTTACCGAGTGTGCACGTTCGACAATCGCGGCATCGCTCCGTCCTACGAGGCGCCCGACGGGATGACCATCGACGAATTGGTCGCCGACACCGCGGCGCTGATCGAATTTCTCGACGAGGGCCCGGTCCTGGTCGCCGGCACCTCGATGGGTGCGCGGGTCGCGCAGGAATTGGCCCTGGCGCGCCCCGACCTCGTGCGCAAAGCCGTATTCATGGCCGGACACGCGCGGCTCGACCAATTCCAGAAGACGCTCTCGCTCGGCGAACACGAACTCGACGCCTCCGGCGTGCGACTGCCCGCCAAATACGAGGCCGCCCTGACCGCGGTGATGAATCTTTCGCCCGCCACGATGGCCGATCCGAATTCCGCGCGCGATTGGCTGGATCTGTTCGAATTCACCGGCGGACCGGCATCCCCGGGAATCCGGGCGCAGCGCCGGATGGATCACGATTTCGATCGGCTGCAGGCCTATCGCGCGATCAAGGTGCCGTGCCTGTCGATCGGATTCGCCGACGACCGGATGATTCCCGCGTATCTGACCCGTGAGCTGGCCGAAGCCATTCCCGACGCCCGATACCAGGAGATCCCCGACGCCGGGCATTACGGGTATCTGGAACGTCCCGAGGCGGTCAATAAGATCCTGCTCGATTTCTTCGCGGGCTCGAGGTAACCACCAACGCGTAACGTCGGTCTTGCTAGTGTCGACACATCGCTCGGGGGCTACGGCTCTGGTCGGTCGGCTCAGGTCGGTTTCGGCTCGTGCCCGCGCCCCGCGAGTTCCGTATCCAGCGCGTTCCCGTACACAGCGCCAGCATCCAGTGAGGTGAAATGAGCACCAACCCCTTCGACGACGAGGACGGCCGCTTCTTCGTTCTGGTCAACGACGAGGAGCAGCATTCCCTGTGGCCTGCTTTCGCCGAGGTCCCGGCCGGGTGGCGAGTGGTGTTCGGCGAGGACAGCCGCGCTGCCTGCGTCGAATACGTGGAGAAGAACTGGACGGATATGCGTCCCAAGAGCCTGCGTGACGCGATGGCGGCCGACGACGCGGCTCGCCAGGGCGCCCAGTCCTGATTCCGCGCCGGACGAAACTGCGCGGAGCGACGGTGATCGGCGGCTGCGTGCTGCCCTGAGGGGCACACGCAGCCGCTGCGATCCGCCGCTCCCTCCTACAGTGGTGAACGATTTTTCCGGACGGCCCGCGCCCCGGTTATGATGGCACCGCTTCACCCGCCTCCTTAGCTCAGTGGTAGAGCACCGCTCTTGTAAAGCGAAGGTCGTCAGTTCAATCCTGACAGGGGGCTCCACTCGGGCTCCGGCCTGCGAAAGCAGGTCGGAGCTTTTTCGCGTCAGGGGAGATGCATCAGCTGCCGGGCCAGGCCGAACAGGCGGCTGCCGAGTTTGATGACGGGGATTCCCAGCGGAATCAACAGGATCGTCACGCACAACACCGCGCCGAGGATCCAGACGACGAGCGCCAATAATCCGACCACCGTGCCCAGCACGGCCGTCAGGATGCCCAACACCACGTCGAGCAGGCCCCGTATCGCTGCCATGACGACCTTTCCGGTGTCCATTCTGCTCTTTTCGGGCGCAGTGTGCTCCGATCCGCGCCGCCGTGATGAAAGTTAAGCGCCCGCCACCCCGCGATGAACGGGCGAAAAGTCGTCAGCAAAACCGTCGCTAAACCTCGCATGCCGACCTGGTGGTTTCCGTTTCGGGCCATTGCGCCGCTCCGAGCCGTCCCCCTAGCGTCGGGCCCCGTTGCCGCGGCCGCTGTCCGGGCAGGACTTCCTGCCCGAGCAGATTCGTGGCAACGCACCTGATGAAACCCACCGAAGTTAGGAGATGACTGTCGATATGACAACAGCCACCCGCCGGATCTTGGCAACGACCGCCTTCGCCGCCCTCTCGGTCTCGATCGCCGGCGCTACCGCCTCCGTCGCCTCGGCTGATACCCCCTCCGCCGCGCCCACGACCAGCAGCGCGCCGTCGGCTCCCAAGCTGTCCACGGGCTCGGCGTTCGGCGCCGACAAGCACAAGGACGACGACGGTGACGACCAGCCGGCCGCGCCCTCCGTGGACGCGATCCAGAAGGTTCTCACCGAGATTCAGGACACCGACAAGCCGGAGGACCTCGAGAAGTCGCTCGACAAGGACATCGACACCCTCACCCACAACGAGGCCGCCGTGCCCGCCAAGGTGAAGGAGGAGTTCAACAAGTTCCGTCAGGAACTGCAGCAGGCCAAGACCAAGGACAGCCTGGACGGCAGCTCCGCCGCCGACACCCTGAAGACGATCAAGGGTGACGCGAAGACGCTCGGCGCCGATCTGAAGGCCGCCGCATAAGAGCGCAGCACCATCGAGGACCCGCCGATCCGGGAGGCGCCGCCCGGGTCGGCGGGTCGCCTGTTCTCCGACCTGTCGCGCAGCCGGCTCGCAGGAAACTCCCAGACAACGTTCAGCGCATTCCGGGCTGTAGGAGAGACGATATCCAGCATGAGTGGAGTGGCTGGCGATCGGACCCCCGAGGCTCGGGTGCTGGTGGTCGACGACGAACCGATGATCGTCGAACTGCTGTCGGTGAGCCTGCGCTATCAGGGGTTCGAGGTGGCCACGGCCGCCAACGGCGCCGAAGGGCTGGACCGGGCCAAGCAGTTCCGGCCCGACGCCCTCATCGTCGACGTCATGATGCCCGGTATGGACGGCTTCGGCCTGCTGCGCCGGCTGCGCGCCGACGGCATCGATGCCCCGGTCCTCTTCCTCACCGCGCGGGACGAGGTCGAGGACAAGATCACCGGCCTCACCCTCGGGGCCGACGACTACGTCACCAAACCCTTCTCGCTCGAGGAGGTGGTGGCGCGGCTGCGGGTGATTCTGCGCCGCTCCGGTCACGTGGTGGAGGAGACGAAATCCTCGCGTATCCGCTTCGAGGACATCGAACTCGACGACGACACGCACGAGGTGTGGAAGGCCGGGGAACCGGTCGCGCTCTCGCCGACGGAGTTCACCCTGCTCCGATACTTCATGGTCAATGCCGGCACGGTGCTGAGCAAGCCGCGCATCCTCGATCACGTCTGGCGCTACGACTTCGGCGGCGAGGTGGGCGTGGTGGAAACCTATGTCTCCTACCTGCGCAAGAAGGTCGACACCGGTCCCGACCGGCTGATCCACACCCTGCGCGGTGTCGGCTACGTGATGCGCGCGCCCAGCCGCAGCCGGTCGTCGGCGAAATGAGCGATCCGCGCTCGGTGCGCGAGCGCGCCGACCACGACGCGGCCGGCACCGAGGCGGTGCTCGCGACGGCCGGTACGGCCGAGCCGGGCACCGAACCCGAACCCGGTGGCATCGCCGAAACCGGCGCACGCGCCGAGGGCGTGGCCCCGCCGCGGCGCGGACTGCGGCACCGGATCTCGCGTCGCCTGGCCGCGGTGCCGCTGCGGGTCACCCTGGTGCTCGCGCTGGTGTGCCTGGCGGGTCTCGGACTGCTGGTATCGGGTGTGGCGGTGACCTCCGCGATGCGAAATGTGCTGATCGACAAGGTCGATCGGCAACTGTTCGACGCCGCCCACAGCTGGGCGAGCCCCGATGCGCCACCGCCCCAGCACCTTCCGCAACCTCCGGGGCGGGAACGCCCGCCCGCGCTGTTCTACGTGCAGGTGACCGGACCCACCGGAAATCAGCGTCTGCTGCTGAGTTCCGGACCCACCGTTCCGGACACTCCGTCGAATCTTTCGAGACATCCCGAGACCGTGGGATCGGTCGGCGACCCCGACGAACACTGGCGCGCGCTCGAGGTGGTGACTCCGCAGGGATCCAGTGTGGTCGCGCTGCGCCTCACCGAAACCGAGAACATCATCGATCGTCTGATCGGGTTGCAGGTCGCGGTGGGCCTCATCGTGCTCGCCGTACTCGCGGTGGTGGCGCAGTTCGTGATTCGCCGGAGTCTGCGCCCGCTCGGTGAGGTGGAGAAGACCGCCGCGGCCATCGCGAGCGGGGATCTGCATCGGCGAGTTCCGGTGCAGGGCACCAACACCGAGGTCGATCGGCTCTCGCAATCGCTCAATGGCATGCTGTCCCAGATTCAGAGCGCCTTCGCCGCCACCGAGGCATCCGAGGAATCCGCGCGGCGTTCGGAGGCCCGGATGCGGCGGTTCGTCGCCGATGCCAGCCATGAACTGCGGACCCCGCTGACCACGATCAAGGGTTTCGCGGAGTTGTATCGGCAAGGGGCGCTGGCGGATCCGGCCCTGTTCATGGACCGGATCGAACGCGAGTCCAAGCGGATGAGCCTGCTGGTGGAGGACCTGCTGATGCTGGCTCGCCTCGACGCGCAGCGCCCGGTGGAACGCCGGCCGGTGGATCTGCTGGCACTGGCCAGCGATGCGGTGCACAGTGCCCGCGCCGTCGACGCGGCCCAGCGACCCGAGGAGCCGCGTCGACCCATCGACCTGGAAATACGCCCGGGCACAGGGACATTGGAGGTGCGTGGCGACGAAGCGCGGTTGCGTCAGGTGCTGGGCAATCTGGTCAACAACGCGCTGATCCACACCCCGCCCGACGCGGCGGTCACCGTCGCGCTGACACCCGCTCCGGACGAGGTGGTCATCGAGGTCGCCGACACCGGGCCGGGCCTGCCCACCGAGGACGCCGAGCGCATCTTCGAACGCTTCTACCGCACCGACACCTCACGCAGCCGCGACAGCGGTGGCACCGGACTGGGTCTGTCGATCGTGCAGGCGCTGGTCGCCGCGCACGGCGGCACGGTCGCGGTGCACAGCGCGGTGGGACAGGGCACCACCTTCGCGGTGCGCCTGCCCCGTTCGCAGCAGTGATTCAGGCTCGGTGCGTCAGGCCGGGACGTTCGCGCCGTAGCCGAGATCGCGCAGCGCCTGCGTGATCTTGTCCTGCGCCTCGTCCAGCGATTCCGGGCTCGGATCGGTGTCCGCGCCCGAGATGTTGAAATCGCCCAGCTCGAACGCCGGGAAGACGTGCACGTGCAGGTGCGGCACCTCCAGCCCGGCGATCAGCAGGCCCGCGCGCGGCGCGTCCCACGCCTTGCGCACCGCCTGGCCGATCTTCTGAGCGACCTCGTTGATCCGCGCGAACGTGGCGGGATCCAGATCCTGCCACTGGTCGATCTCCTTGCGAGGAACCACGAGCGTATGACCCTGGGTGACCGGAGCGATGGTCAGGAAGGCGACGAATTCCTCGTCCTCCCACACGAACCGCCCCGGCAGCTGTCCGGCAATGATCGCGCTGAATACAGATGGCATGGGTTTCATACTGCCCCGCCCGGCCGGGAGGCGGAGGCCGGGGCGGCGGGCTGTCCTCCCGGTACCCGCATCTGCTGTTCACCTGCGTCCCCTAAGCTGTCACGCGTGCGCGTACTCGTCATCGGATCCGGAGCCCGTGAACACGCCCTGGTGGAAGCCCTGCGTCGGGATCCCGGGGTCACCGCGATCGCGGCCGCGCCCGGCAATCCGGGGATCGGCCAGGTTGCCGAGGTGCGGGCGGTCGATCCGGCCAGCGCGGAGGCCGTCGTGGACCTGGCCCGGGATTTCGCCGCCGATCTGGTGGTGATCGGTCCCGAGGTGCCGCTCGTGCTCGGCATCGCCGACGCGGTCCGGGCGGCGGGGATCGCCTGCTTCGGACCGTCGGCCGCCGCCGCGCGGATCGAGGGATCGAAGGCGTTCGCCAAGGACGTGATGGCCGCGGCCGGGGTGCGCACCGCGCACAGCGAGGTCGTCGATCATCCGGGCGAGCTCGACGCCGCACTGGATCGCTTCGGGCCGACCTGGGTCGTCAAGGACGACGGGCTGGCCGCGGGTAAGGGCGTGGTGGTCACCGCCGATCGGTCCGCGGCCCGCGACCACGGTGCCGAACTGCTCGAGCAGGGCCATCCGGTGCTGCTGGAATCGTTCCTCGACGGTCCCGAGGTCTCCCTGTTCTGCCTGGTCGACGGCGAGACCGTGGTGCCGCTGCTGCCCGCGCAGGACCACAAGCGCGTCGGCGACGGCGACACCGGCCCCAACACCGGCGGCATGGGCGCCTACACCCCGCTGCCGTGGCTGCCGCCGGAGACCGTCACCGAAATCGTCGACGATGTGGTCAAACCCGTTGCCGCCGAGATGGTTCGGCGTGGTGTCCCGTTCTCCGGCCTGCTCTACGCGGGTCTGGCGATCGGCCAGGCCGGACCCGCGGTCGTCGAATTCAATTGCCGCTTCGGCGATCCCGAGACCCAGGCCGTGCTCGCGCTGCTCGACAGTCCGCTCGGCGCCCTGCTGCACGCCACCGCGACCGGCACGCTGGCGCAGGCGCAGCCGCCGGTCTGGAAGGACGGCGCGGCGATCACGGTGGTGCTGGCCGCGGAGAACTATCCGGGCCGCCCCCGCACCGGTGACGTCATCTCCGGCGCCGAGAGCGCCCCGGCCTCGGAGGGAAGCGCGAATGCCGAAGTGCTGCACGCCGGTACGGCGCTGCGCGCGGACGGCGCACTGCTGTCGGCCGGCGGGCGTGTGCTGAATGTCGTTGCCACAGGTGGGGATCTGACCGCGGCTCGCACGAACGCCTACGCACGCATCGCGGGAATCAAACTGCCCGGCAGCCACTTCCGCACCGATATCGGTCTCGCCGCCGTCGAGGACCGCATCTCGCTCCCCACCCGCGTGTAGCCGAATCAGCTTCGGCCCCACCGATTTCGAGGCGCACAAAGGCCGAAGCGAGCCCGCCGGGTTCAGCCGACCTGAATGCCGTGCATGGCCAGCCACGGCTGCGGGTCCACGTGCTGTCCGCCGATGAGGATCTCGAAGTGCAGGTGCGGGCCGGTGGAATCGCCGCGGTTGCCGATGCGGGCGATCTGCTGACCGGCGCGCACCCGCTCGCCGACCGACACCGAGAAGTCGTACATGTGGCCGTACACCGAGATGGTGCCGTCGTCGTGGCGGATGCGCACCCACAGTCCGAAGCCCTGCGCCGGCCCGGCGTCGATGACGGTGCCGTCGGCGACGGCGTAGATCGGCGAACCGATGGGCGCCGCGATATCGATCCCGTAGTGGAAGGTGCCCCACCGGCCCCCGTAACCGGAGGTGAACACGCCGCGCGCGGGCAGGGCGAAACCGCCGATGCCCGGGGCGATTCCGCCCGGGAGGATGCCGCCGGGAATCGTGGTGGCCGGCCCGGACAGCCACGGTTGCGGCGTCCCGGCGACCGCCGCGGCGGCTTCGGCCTTCGCGCGTTCCAGGGTGGCCCGCGACGCCGCGGCGACCACCTGCGCCTCGCGCATGCGCTCGCCGTTGTCGATGGCGGTCAGATAGCGCTTGCTGGTTTCGGGTTCGGCCTGCACCTGGAGCGGATAGGCCACCGCGATCCGCTGTGCCGCACCGGGTTTCGGCGTCGAGTCGACCGGTTGCGGCGCCACGGCGTCGGCGGCGGCGAACAGTCCGACCACTACCATGCCGATCACCAGCACCCGATGGTCGCCGACCCAGCCGCGCAGCCGTGGCCACAGGGTCTCGAATTCCTCGCGCCAGTGTCGATCCCGCATCATCTGCCACCAGCGCCCCACCCGCGTGCGCCATTCGACCGCCGCGACCTGCCCGAATTCACGCGATCGGCGGGCCGAGGAACGCAGGCGATGCGCGATCGAGGGACGGTCGCGGCGCAGCGTCGTTCGCCAGTCGGGGCGGATCACGGTCCAGCCCCCCTGGTACGACTTCGCGCGGCGTGCCTGGTCAGGCATTCTGCCGACGATAACAGGGGCCCGCCCGGACACGCAGGGAGGCGCGGCGGCGCACAGCAACGTCTCAGGCGTCGGTGCCCGGGAAACGGACTGCGCGCCGGCCTGCCGAGGCGGTGTTCTACCGTCGTCTGGTGCGCAGCGAATCCCGGCGGTCCACCGTTCCGACCTTCTACGTCATGGACGTCTGGAAGGCCGCGGCCGAACGCGCCCGCACCCACGGCGACGTGCTGGTCCTGGCGGCGGGCCAGCCCTCCACGCCCGCCCCGGTGCCGGTGCGCCGCGCCACCCAGGCGGCCCTCGACGCCGAATTACTCGGCTACACCGAGACTTTCGGCATCCCCGAATTGCGCTCGGCCATCGCGGCCCATCATCGCGACACCTACGGCGTCGAGGTCGAGTCCGACGACGTGGTGATCACGACCGGCTCCTCGGGCGCGTTCACGCTGATCTTCCTGGCCGCATTCGACATCGGCGACACCGTCGTGGTCGCTCGCCCGGGTTACCCCGCCTACCGCAACACCCTCACCGCACTGGGCTGCCGGGTGATCGAACTCGATTGCGGCCCCCGGACCCGGTTCCAGCCGACGGTGGCGATGCTGGAGGAGCTGCCCGAACCGCCCGCCGGCCTGATCGTCGCCAGCCCGGCGAACCCGACCGGCACCATGATCGCCCCGGACGAGCTGGCGGCCCTGGCCCGCTGGTGCGACGAGCACGGCACGCTGCTGATCTCCGACGAGATCTATCACGGCATCGCCTATTCGGGCGTCGACGGCGATACCGAACCGGTGAGCTCGGCGTGGGAGACCTCGCGCGAATCGGTGGTGATCGGTTCGGTGTCGAAGTATTTCTCGATGACGGGCTGGCGGCTGGGCTGGATGCTGGCACCGGCGCGGCTGCGCCCGGCGCTGCAGCGGCTGGCGTCCAATATGACCGTCTGCCCGCCGGCCATCTCGCAATTCGCGGCGGCGCACGCGTTCGGCCCGGAGGCCAAATCCGAACTCGACGGACACGTCCGCCGCTATGCCCGCAACCGGTCGTTACTGCTCGAGGGGCTGCCCGCCCTCGGCATCAGCGATCTGGCGCCGGCCGACGGCGCCTTCTACGCGTACGCCGATATCGGTCATCTGAGCCAGGATTCGACGCGCTGGTGCGCGGATCTGTTGGCGCACACGGGTGTCGCCCTCGCGCCCGGGATCGATTTCGACACCCGTAACGGACACCGCACGGTCCGATTCTCCTTCGCCGGCGCCACCGCGGATATCGAGGAGGCGCTGGTGCGACTCGGCCGATATCTGAGCTGACGCACAGACTTTCCGTACCGGCCCACCGGAGCGCGTGGATGCGGTACAAATGATTCGGGTTGTGATTTCAACCCTTGCTATTTCGAACCGATCCCGGCTGTCCGCTCGGATCGGATCCCGGAAATTTGCGCGGTCCCATGGTCGATTGCACAGCAACGATTCGGCCGGGATTGCACAGACGCACAGATTTGCACAGATCGCACCGATTTGGCACGGATGAACCGATGATGACTGGCACGATGACACGGTGATCACCGCGACGACCCCGAAAGGCGAAAGGCGTCGCCAAGCGTTGGTTGCGGCTGCCGCGGAGTTGCTACTCGAAGGTGGCTTCGATGCCGTGCGCCACCGTTCGGTGGCGACGCGCGCGGATCTGCCCCTGGCATCCACGACCTACTATTTCGAATCCCTCGAGGATCTGATCGCGCGCGCGGTCGAGTTCAGCGGCAATGCCGAACTCGAGTCGATGCGCCGCCGGATCGGCGAGGTCACCCACCGCAAACGCGGCGCCGAGGCGACCGTCGATCTGATCGTGGATCTGATGGTCGGCACCGACGGCCCCGACGAATTCGCCCGCGGGCGGCTGATCGCCCGCTACGAGCGGTCGGTGGCCTCGGCCCGGCATCCGGAACTACGCGAGGTGCAGCTGCGGTTACGCGCCCAGCTCGAGGACTTATTGGCCGATGTGCTGCGCCGATCCGATCGGATGGTGCGCACCGATCAGTTGCGCCGGCTGGTGGCGGTGGTCGACGGAGCGGTGGTCGCCGCGCTGGCCGAATCCGATCCGCAACCGCGCCGGACCGCCCGCGGCGCGCTGCTGGAATTGATCGATGTGATCGCTCCGCCGGTGCCGCAACCGCTGATGGCGCCGCAGACCGTGCCACCGGCCGCGGCGCAGCACCTGCCCGCGGCCATGCCCCAGCAACCGAGCAGGCATCGAACATTAGACTGACTGCTCGTGAGTCTTGTCCCGAACGTCCTCGCCACCCGGTACGCGAGCCCGCAGCTGGTGCAGTTGTGGTCGCCCGAGAACAAGATCGTGCTGGAGCGCCGGCTGTGGCTCGAGGTGCTGCGGGCCCAGACCGAACTCGGCGCCGCCGGTACCGAGGCGGTCACCCCCGAGGTCCTCGAGGATTACGAGCGGGTGCTGGGCGAGGTCGACCTGGCCTCGATCGCCGAACGCGAGCGGATCACCCGCCACGATGTGAAGGCGCGCATCGAGGAGTTCAACGCCCTCGCCGGGCACGAGCAGATCCACAAGGGCATGACCAGCCGGGATCTGACCGAGAACGTGGAGCAGTTGCAGATCCGGCTCTCGCTGGAACACGTCTACGAACACGGCGTCGCGGTCGCCGCGCGGCTGGCGGAGCGAGCTGCCGAGTATCAGTCGCTGGTGATGGCCGGTCGCTCGCACAACGTGGCGGCACAGGCGACCACCCTGGGCAAGCGCTTCGCCGGTGCGGCCGACGAGGTGCTGATCGCCCTGCACCGGGTGCGCGAGCTGATCGACCGGTATCCGCTGCGCGGGATCAAGGGCCCGATGGGCACCGCGCAGGACATGCTCGATCTGTTCGACGGCGACGCCGCCAAACTCGCCCAGCTGGAGCAGAAGGTCGCCGGGCATCTGGGCTTCGCGACCGTGCTGACCAGTGTCGGCCAGGTCTACCCCCGCTCCCTGGACCACGACGTGATCTCCGCGCTGGTCCAATTGGGCGCGGGCCCTTCGTCGTTCGCGCACACGGTGCGGCTGATGGCGGGACACGAACTGGTCACCGAGGGTTTCCAGCCCGGGCAGGTCGGCAGTTCGGCGATGCCGCACAAGATGAACACCCGCTCCTGCGAGCGCGTGAACGGTCTGCAGGTGGTGCTGCGCGGTTACGGCTCGATGGCGGCCGAACTGGCGGGCGCGCAGTGGAACGAGGGCGATGTGTTCTGTTCCGTGGTGCGCCGGGTCGCGCTGCCCGACGCGTTCTTCGCCATCGACGGCATGATGGAGACCTTCCTGACCGTCCTCGGCGAATTCGGCGCCTACCCGGCCGTGATCGAGCGTGAGCTCAACCGCTACCTGCCCTTCCTGGCCACCACGCGCATCCTGATGGCGGCCGTGCGGGCCGGGGTCGGGCGCGAGAGTGCGCACGAGGTCATCAAGGAGCACGCGGTCGCGGTGGCGCTGGCCATGCGGGAGCAGGGGCGCGAACCGGATCTGCTGGACCGCCTGGCGGCCGACGACCGGATGCCGCTGGACCGGGCCGGACTCGAGGCCGCCCTGGCCGATCGGACGGCGTTCATCGGCGCCGCCGAGGCGCAGGTGAGCGATGTGGTGGCGCAAGTGCAGAAGCTGATCGACGCGAATCCCGAGGCCGCCCGCTACACCCCCTCGCCGATTCTGTAACCGCCGCCGGACCGATGGTCGCGGCACCGCAACCGCCCGGCGCCGCCGTTCGCGCGGTGGTCTCGCGCGTGCTCGGCGCCGTGCGAATGGTGCGGCGGCGCAGGCGAAATCGACGACTAGGGTTGCCGGATATGGACCCCTATACGATCTTCGCCGATATCGTCGCCGGGCGGGCGCCCTCGTCCAAGGTCTACGAGGACGACGACGTTCTCGCCTTCATGGACATCCGTCCCATGACACCCGGTCATCTGCTGGTGATTCCGAAGATTCCGGCGCGCAGTCTGGCCGAACTCGATCCGGCGATCGGCGGCAAGCTCTTTCAGGTCGCGCAGCGTCTGGCGGCCGCGCTGCGGCAGTCCGAGGTGCGCTGTGACGGGGTGAATCTCTTTCTGGCAGACGGCGTTACGGCCGGGCAGGAGGTCTTCCACGTCCATCTGCACGTCATTCCGCGCACGCCCGGCGACGGCTTCGGGCTGCGCAATCGCGCGACGACCCCGCCGCGTGCGGACCTGGACTATCTGGCCGCATCGATCCGGGGCGCAGTCGGGCGGGCACAACCGAACGCCGCGCGCGGGCAGGACGGAAAGTGGTGGCTCACCTGAGTTCTCCTGCGGACCGGGTGGTTTGCTGAGGAAGCGCCAGGAGGTCGAAAGCTCCGCGGAGCGCCACAGTATGCGTTACTTTGAGTAGCAGCTGTGGTGGGTTGACGGAGGTGGGGACATGCGACGTTCATTCGTTGCTGCGGTTGTGCTGGCAGTCGGACTGGGCGTCTTCGGTCCCTGGATGGGTCCACAGCCACGCGCATCGGCGGCGCGGGTGGTCGGGGAAAACGATATGAGCCCGACCCGGACGGCCCTGTTCGTCGACTCCCCAGCGATGGGACGCACCATCCAGGTTCAGGTGCTGCATCCGGCCGGTGGGGGTTCACGGCCCTCCTACTATCTGCTCGACGGGCTCGATCCCGGTGTGCAGCAGAGCACCTGGACCAATGCCACCGATGCCGAACCCTTCTTCCACGGTAAGAACGTCAACGTGGTGCTGCCGATCGGCGGGCAGGCGAGTTACTACACCGACTGGCAGCGCGACGATCCGCACTTCGGCCGCTACCAGTGGGAAACCTTCCTGACGCGCGAACTTCCGCCCATCATCGACGCCACGTTCTCCGGCAACGGCGTGAACGCGATCGGTGGCCTGTCGATGGGCGGCATCGCGGCGTTCGTCCTGGCCGTTCGCCATCCGGAGTTGTACGAGGCGGTGGCGGGATACAGCGCGTGCCCGGACCTGGGCATCGCGCAGGGGGCGATCATGTTCTCGATCGCCAATCGCGGCGGCAATCCGTTCGATATGTGGGGTGCGCCCGGAAGTGCGGAATGGGGCGCCCACGATCCGGCGCTGCTGGCGAATCGGCTGCGCGGCAAGACCCTCTACCTGTCCACCGGCACCGGAATCCCGGGTCCGCACGAGACCGAGATCAAACCGCAGCTGCCGGAGAACATCGTCCTGGGCGGGCCGATCGAGGCCGGCGTGGACGTCTGCGTCACCGCCTTCGAGCAGCGGCTGCGCGGCATGCGAATCCCGGCCCGGGTCGATCACAGTCCGGTGGGGACGCATTCCTGGTCGTATTGGCAGGACTATCTGCACGCGTCCTGGCCGACAATCGGCGCGGCGATCGGGGCCTGATCGCCGGGGCCGCCGCATCCGATCGGCGCGGGACGCCCCGCGCGACCGGGCAAGACCCCGGAGATCCGGTGCGCTGCGGTTCAGTGCGGTTGCGCGCCCGGCCGGTTGAATTCGCCGTCCTTCGCGCCGGCGACGAACGCCCGCCATTCGCCGGGAGTGAAGATCAGCGCCGGCCCGTCCGGATTCCTGGCATCACGCAGCCCGATATTGCCGCTGGCCAGGAAGGCCACCTCGACACCACCCTCCCCGTCGCCGCTGCGCTGCCAGACCGCCTCGGGTTCGATCTCGCGATTCTTCGCTTCCAACCTGTGCTCCTGCATCGATGTGATCGCCCGCGGGATCGGCGCGGGCGCTGCCGTCCCCGAGAGTAGGCGGTCGGAAGCCGCCGCACCGGCGTCGTTTCCGAATCCGCGCGTACCGGCATGGCCGGGATCACACCGATATGCCGACCTGCGAAATGTGGCATTCGTCTACTCGTCCCGGCAACACCGCTGGTTTACGCCGCAACCTGATCGGAAACCCCATTCACTGTGGCAGTTGGAAGGCGTCGACTGGTCAAGAGACCGAGAGGGCGTGCCCTGCCGCACTGAAGGGACGACAAGGATGGAGCACCGCATGGCACCCGTCTTCGACAGTTGCGCGGTGGTGCCCCGGCACCTCACCGTCGAGCAGGCGCACAACATCCTGCACAGTCACAGCAGCTGTCCCACCGACCAATGCCCGCGCCGCAAAGCCGCACTGTTCTTCCTGATGGAATCTCGTCGTTCGGCCCGCGGCAACGGGCGTGACCTGCGCCGGCCCGCACCGCGGACCACCGGCCTGGGGTAACGCGGGCCGAGCTCGCACTCCCGTCCTCGCCGATGCGTTCGTGCCGGCGGGTGTGGGGGTGCGCGCCCGGACCGGCGTGCCGCGATTACGGTGGTCACCATGGCTCTCGACAGTGGTACCGGAACCATCCAGAACGCCGGCGACGCCGCGGCGGCGGTGACCCCGCCGGCGGCCAAACAGGTCCCGGCCGAACGCGTCCATCACGGTGACACCTTCGTCGATCCCTACGAATGGCTGCGGGACAAGGACGATCCCGAGGTCATCGCCCATCTCGAGGCCGAGAACGCCTATACCGACGCGCAGACCGCCCACTTGGCCCCGCTGCGCGCGCGCATCTTCGACGAGATCAAATCGCGCACCCAGGAGACCGATATGTCGGTCCCGGCGCGGCTGGGCGAGTACTGGTACTACTCGCGCAGTTTCGAAGGCAAGCAGTACGGCGTGCACTGCCGCTGCCCGATCACCGATGTCGACGACTGGACCCCGCCGCAACTCGACGTCGATATCGAGATTCCCGGTGAGGAGATTCTGCTCGACAGCAACGTGCTGGCCGAGGGGCACGATTTCTTCGCCCTCGGCGCCTATTCGATCAGTCACGACGGCACGCTTCTGGCCTACTCCACCGATACCGTCGGTGACGAGCGATATGTGCTGCGGTTCAAGGATTTACGCAGCGGCGAGCTGCTCGGCGACGAAATCCCGGGCACCGCGCCGGGGGCGACCTGGTCGCTGGACGGAACCCACGTGTTCTATCAGACCGTCGACGAATCCTGGCGGCCCGACACCGTATGGCGCCACCGCCTCGGCACCACGCAGTCCGACGACGTCAAGGTGTTCCACGAGCCCGACGAGCGCTACTGGGTCAGCATCGGCGCCACCCGCTCCGAGAAGTACCTGATGATCTGGGTCGGGTCGAAGATCACCACGGAGGGCTGGATCCTCGAATCCGACGATCCCGAGGGCGAATTCCGGGTGCTGCTGCCGCGCCGCGAGGGTGTGGAGTATTCGGCCGAACACGCGGTGATCGGCGGGCAGGACCGGCTGCTGATCCTGCACAACGACGTGGTCGACGGTGTGAAGGCCGAGAATTTCGTGCTCACCGAGGCGCCGGTGGACGATCCGGCCGCGATGACCATGCTGATCGGTCATCGCGACGATGTGCGGCTCGAGGACGTCGACTGCTTCCGCGACCATCTCGTGCTCTCGTATCGGCGCGAGGCCCTGCCGCGAGTCGCGGTGTGGCCGTTGACTTCCGACGGCTACGGCGAGCTGCGCGAATTGGAATTCGGCCTGGAACTGTTCTCCGCCGGCGTGGGCTCCAATCCGGAATGGGCGCAGCCGACACTGCGGCTGGGCGTGACCTCGTTCATCACCCCGATGCAGGTCTTCGACTACGTGCCCGCCACCGGTGAACTGATGCTGCGCAAACAGCAGCAGGTGCTCGGCGGCTACGACCCGGACGACTATGTGCAGCACCGGGATTGGGCGACCGCGGCCGACGGCACCCGGATTCCGATCTCGGTGGTGCGCCGCCGCGACAGCGAGGGTGCGGACCCGAAGCCGTTGCTGCTCTACGGGTACGGGTCCTACGAGGCCAGTATCGATCCGGGTTTCTCGGTGTCGCGGCTGTCGCTGCTCGACCGCGGCATGGTGTTCGCGGTCGCCCATGTGCGCGGCGGTGGCGAGATGGGGCGGCTGTGGTACGAGAACGGCAAGACGCTCACCAAGAAGAACACCTTCACCGATTTCGTCTCCTGCGCACGGTATCTCGTCGATACCGGCGTCACCACGCCGCAGGTGCTGGTGGCCGACGGTGGCAGTGCGGGCGGGCTGCTGATGGGTGCGGTGGCCAATCTGGCGCCCGAACTGTTCGCGGGCATCCTCGCCAATGTGCCGTTCGTGGATCCGCTCACCTCGATTCTGGACCCGTCGCTGCCGCTGACGGTCATCGAATGGGACGAGTGGGGTAACCCGCTGGAGGATCCGGAGGTCTACGCCTATATGAAGTCCTATTCGCCGTACGAGAACGTGGCGGCCGTGGACTATCCGGCGATCCTGGCGATCACCAGTCTCAACGACACCCGCGTGCTCTACGTCGAGCCCGCGAAGTGGGTCGCCGCGCTGCGGGCCACGAAGACCGGTGACTCCCAGCTCCTGCTGAAGACCGAGATGAGCGCCGGGCACGGTGGCGTCAGCGGCCGCTACGAGAAGTGGAAGGAAGTCGCCTTCGAATACGCCTGGGTGCTCGATCGGGTCGGGCTCGGCGAGGTCGGCTGACGGCTGCCGGTTGCCGGACCGTGCGGCCGGGTGGTCGCTCCGGGAATTCGTCGGGGCGTCACTTCGGCTGCACGGGGCCGACACCTGCCGCGCGCACAGTGGAGGCATGAGCGGCAACGACCGGGGGTTCGGGCAGCTGATCGTCTCGGTGTCGGGTATTCGCGACACCACACTGGAACAGGCGCGCGCCTTCGCCGCGGAGATGGACGGCCGCGGGGTACGGCTGTCGCTGCTGGTGGCGCCGCGGTTGAAGGGGAAATACCGGCTCACCGAGGATCCGCGCACCCAGCAGTGGCTGCGGGACCGCCGCGGCGCGGGTGACGCGATCGTGCTGCACGGCTACGACCAGGCCGCGACCAAACGCCGCCGCGCCGAATTCGCCGCGCTGCCCAAGCACGAGGCGCGCCTGCGCCTCACCGCCGCCGACCGGGTGATGGAACAGATCGGCCTGCGCACCCGGCTGTTCGCCGCCCCGCGCTGGACGGCCTCCGAGGGCGCCGTCGCCGCCCTGCCCGAGGTCGGCTTCCGCCTGGCGCTGGGATTGACCGCCATCCACGACCTGGAACGGGACACGGCACAGCGCTGCTGGGTGCACGGCGTCGGTGAGGGTTTCCGGGCCGAACCGTGGTGGTGCCACGCACTGATCATGAGCGCGGCCCGCATCGCGCGACGCGGGGGAACGCTGCGACTGGCCGTCTCGGCGGCGCAACTGTCCCGGCCCGGTCCCCATCAGGCCATGCTCGACGCGGTCGATCTGGCGCTGTTCCACGAGGCGGTTCCGGACGTCTACCGGTGGGAACCGTACGCCATGCCGCATGCGGCATGAGCTCGCTCGACGTCAGCGAATCTGCGCCGGGTCCTCCCCGGCCGCGCGCAGCATGTCCCGCACCTCGGTGACGATAGTCCGGTCCGATACCGCGGCCGTGGCGTCGTGGGTGAAGCCGCCCGCCTCCTTGCGGGTCAGCGAGGTGGACAGCGGATGCTTCTTCAGCTGATCGACGCAGCGGTCGATATCGGCCAGCAGCAGATCGGCCATATCGTGGGTGAAGCCGTGCCGGACGACCGCTCGCATGATCGTCTCGTCCTGCCGGTCGGCCGGTAGCGGATAGGCGGCGATCAGCCAGCCGCGCGAGCGCAGGCGTTCGGACAGGTCGTACAGATTGAAGCCGGGATCTTCGCGCAGCCGCCACGACACCGCGCTGATTCCCCGCGTGGGCGTGCCGTCGTGGATCATCTCGAACAATCCGGTCTCGGTGAGGCCGTGGGCCAGATGTTCGGCGACCCGGTAGATCGCCGATTGCAACCGGGTGTAGCCCGTGCGGCCGAGCCGGATGAAGTCGTAGTACTGGGTGATGGCCTGACCGCCGGGGCGGGAGAAATTCAGGTTGAAGGTGGCCATACTGCCGCCGAGGTAGTCGACGTTGAACACCAGCTCGTCCGGGAGGTCGGCGGCCGTGCGCCAGAGCGCCCAGCCGGCGCCCAGCGGAGCCAGGCCGGTCTTGTGCCCGGAGGCGTTGATCGACTTCACCCGCTCGAGCCGGAAGTCCCAGACCAGGTCCGGCGCCGTGAACGGGGCGAGGAATCCGCCGCTGGCGGCGTCGACGTGCAGGGGGATGTCCAGGCCGGTGCCGGCCTGCAGGTCGTCGAGGGCCGCGCTCATCGCGGCGACGTCCTCGAACAGTCCGGTGAAGGTCTGACCCATCGTCGCGACGACCATGATCGTATTCGAATCGCAGTGTGCGGCAATGTCGTCCGGCTCGAGCGTATAGCGGTTCCCGCGCAGCGGCACCTGCCGGATCTCGACGTCGAAATAGCGCGCGAACTTCTCCCAGCACACCTGCACCGGGCCGCAGACGAAATTGGGGACGCCCTGTCCGCCGTTCTTGCGCCAGCGCGTCTTCGCGGCCAGCCCGCCGAGCATCGCCGCCTCACTGGACCCGATGGTGGAGGTGCCGCGCGTCGAGCCGGGATCGGGACAGTGCCACAGGTCCGCGACCATGCGCACGCACCGACGCTCGAGCTCGGCGGTCTGCGGATACTCGTCCTTGTCGACGATGTTCTTGGCCAGGCTCTGCGCCATCAGCCGGCGAGCGTGATCGTCGATCCAGGTGGTGCAGAAGGTGGCCAGATTCATCCGCGACACACCGTCGAGCATCAGCTCGTCGTGCACGATCTGATAGGCCTCCGGGGCCGGCATCTCGCGATGTGGGAAGTGGGTCTTGGGTGCGCCGCGATCCAGATCGGGCATCGCGAACAGGTCGTCGGATTCCGATGATGCAGACATCTCGTCCTCTCCGGTGGTCGGATCGCGGTCGAGCTCTCCTTCATCATGCCCGCTGCAGGTGCGCACCGGCCATGAACCGCAGGGAGAAATCGGGCGAATTCCGTCCCGCGCCGCGCCCGACGCCGATGCGGCCGGTCCCGGAAAGAGGGTTAGGTTGGGTGAATGACCGACGATTCTCGGACGGCGGCCCTGCGCGAACAGGTGCGGGCGCTGATGCCGCAGGCGAAAGCCGATCTGGCCCAGTTGGTTTCGTATCGGTCCGTGGCCGATGCGCGGCAGTTTCCGCCGGAAGAATGTCATCGGGCGGCGCGATGGGTCGCCGACGCCTTCGCCGACCTCGGTCTCACCGACGTCGGCCTGCACGAGACGCCCGACGGCAGCGAGGCGGTCGTGGCCCGGTACCCGGCTCCGGCCGGAGCCCCCACGGTGCTGCTGTACAGCCATTACGACGTGCAGCCGCCGGTGGACGAGGCGGCCTGGGAGACTCCGGTGTGGGAGCTCACCGAACGCGACGGCCGGTGGTACGGGCGCGGCGCGGCCGACTGCAAGGGCAATATCGTCGTCCATCTGACCGCTCTGCGGGCACTGCGGAAAACTCTGGGAGACAAGGGTTATCCGGTCGGCATCACGCTGGTCTGCGAGGGCTCGGAGGAACAGGGCACCGGCGGTCTGGAGGAGTTCGTTCCGCAGCACGCGGACCTGCTGCGCGCCGACGCACTGCTGATCGGTGACTGCGGCAATTTCGCGGCGGGACTGCCGACCTTCACCCAGACCCTGCGCGGAAACGTGAATGTGCTCGTCACGGTCGAAACCCTTTCCGGCCCACTGCATTCCGGTATGTTCGGCGGGGCGGCTCCGGATGCCGTCGCCGCGTTGATCCGGCTGCTCGCGACGCTGCGAGACGAACACGGGAACACCACGGTCGCCGGGTTGCCGGCCGATCAGGTCTGGGACGGCGCGCAATATCCGGTGGAGCAGTTCCGGGTCGATGCCGGCATTCTCGACGGCGTACAGGTGCTGGGCAGCGGCACCATCTCGGACATGCTCTGGGCTCGGCCGGCGTTGACCGTGCTGGGCATCGATGTCCCGCCGGTGGTGGGGTCGGCGGCGGCCGTCCAGCCCAGCGCGCGGGCCCGGTTGAATCTGCGGATCCCGCCCGGAGTGGATCCGGCTCCGGCCCTGAAAGCCCTTACCGCGCATATCGAATCGCATACGCCGTGGGGTGCGCGCGTCCGGGTCGAGACGGAGGGCACCGGGGCGCCGTTCCGATCCGGTACCTGCGGCCCGGCGCGGCTGGCGATGGAGGACGCCTTCGCCGCCGCGTACGGACGCACCGCCACCATGCAGGGGCAGGGCGGCTCGATTCCGCTGTGCAACGTCTTCGCCGAGACCTATCCCGACGCCGAGATCATGCTGCTCGGCGTCGAGGAGCCGAAATGCCTGATCCACGCCCCGAACGAAAGTGTCGACCCCAGCGAGATCGAGCACGTGGCGCTGGCGGAGGCGTTGTTCCTGTCCTCGTATTCGCGGTGAGGGGCGCGCTCCTCGGTGAGGGGCGTGGCTTCGCGGTGCGCGCCCGCTAGAAGGTCTTGTTGTCCTCCGGCTCGATGAGCGCGAATTCGGTATCGGCCGGGCGCATTTCGGACAGGCGGCCGAAGTAGATGCCCTGCGCCTCCGGCGCGATGATGCCGTAGTGGATCGGGACGGCGGTGCGCGGCGCCACGGCGCGCAGATAGTCCACCGCTTCGCTGATCTTCATCCACGGCGCGACCGCGGGCACCGCCAGCACCCCGACCGATACCGGCGGGACCCACAGGGAATCGCCCGGGTGGACGAACTGCGCCGGATCCTCGGCGCTGCCGAGCTGGAAGACGGTGTTGTCGACGACCGGCAGCTCCGGATGGATCACCGCGTGCTTGCCGCCGCCACCGGTGATCTGCAGATCGCCGATGGTGACGATATTGCCCGCGTGCACGGCCTGCCACGGTTCACCGCGCTGCTGTGCGGTCTGCGGATCGCTGAGCAGGCGGGCGCTCGGATTCGCGTCGACCAGGGCCTCGATCCGGTTCGGATCGATGTGGTCGGGGTGCTGATGGGTGATCGCGATCGCGTCGAGTCCCGTGATGCCTTCGAATCCGTGCGAGAAAGTGCCCGGATCGAACAGGATCTTCGCGCCGTTCAATTCGACGAGGACGCAGGAATGACCGAAGTGGGCGATGCGCATGAGTTCACGCTATCGCCTCCGGCCGCAGCGGGGACCTGGACGCGGCTGCGTAACCACGGAGGGGCCACGCGGAGGCCGGCCGACAGGCGCTGTGACGTCTCTCGCAGGTGCCGTGGCCCGGCGGGGCGCCCGCGAGCAGCCCCGATTAAGCTGTTGTGGTAATCCCCCCACCAGCTTGAGGAGCAACGCGTGGCACGAGTTGTGGTCGAGGTGATGCCGAAGGCCGAGATCCTGGATCCGCAGGGTCAGGCCATCGCCGGCGCGCTCGGACGCCTGGGTTTCCCGGGTGTGTCGGATGTGCGGCAGGGCAAGCGGTTCGAACTCGACATCGACGACAGCGTCAGCGATGCGGAGCTCGAGAAGATCGCCGAGGCCCTGCTCGCCAACACGGTGATCGAGGACTGGAAAGTGGTGCGGCTGCCGTGACCAGCTCTGCGCGAATCGGTGTCATCACCTTCCCCGGCACGCTCGACGACGTCGACGCGGCGCGCGCGGTCCGGTTGGCCGGCGCCGAAGCGGTGAGCCTGTGGCACGCCGACGCGGACCTCAAGGGTGTCGACGCGGTGGTGGTGCCGGGTGGATTCTCCTACGGCGACTATCTGCGCGCCGGTGCCATCGCCCGGTTCGCGCCCGTGATGGGCAAGGTCGTCGAGGCCGCCGGTAAGGGTATGCCGGTGCTGGGCATCTGCAACGGCTTCCAGGTGCTGTGCGAGGCCGGACTGCTGCCGGGTGCCCTGACCCGCAACGAGGGCCTGCACTTCGTCTGCCGCGATCAGTGGCTGCGGGTGGAGTCCACCGCGACCGCGTGGTCCTCGCGCTACGAAGCGGGTGCGCAGATCCTGGTCCCGGTGAAGAACGCGGAGGGCCGCTACCAGGCCTCGCAGGCCGTGCTCGACGAACTCGAGGGTGAGGGCCGGGTGGTCTTCCGCTACGTGGGCGGCAACCCCAACGGTTCGCAGCGCGATATCGCCGGCATCGCCTCCCCGAACGGCCGTGTCGTCGGTCTCATGCCGCACCCCGAACACGCCACCGAACCGCTGACCGGGCCGAGTGACGACGGGCTGGGGATCTTCCTGTCGGTCCTCGACAGCCTCGTCACCACCGTCTGATCGCCCGTCACCACGGCCTGATCGTCCTGTCGCTCAGGGGATCACGACCGCGGCGGTGATCGGCGCCGGGTCGTCGGCCCAGCGTCGGCCGGTGTCACGCGGTGTGATGCCGTGGTCGGTCCAGGCGGACAGCAACTGCGCGACCTTGGTGTGCATGGTGGTGCGCAGGCGATCGAAGGAGTTGTCCGGCACGTCGTCGACCTCCCCGAGCAGCAGCCACCACGCCCAGGCGACCGCACCGGCATTGGCGACGAAGTCCGGCAGCACCGGAACACCGCGGGCGGCGAGCATGGCCTCCGCCTCCGGTGTGGTGGCGGCGTTGGCCGCCTCGACGACGACGCGGGCGCGCACGTCGAAGGAATTGTCCGGCGTGATCGCGTACGAAATGGCCGCCGGCACCAGGATGTCGACATCGGCGGACAGCACCGCGGTGCGTGGCAGTTGCTCGACATCCGCAGGCAACCGGGAGCGGTCGATCTCGCCGTAGTCGTCGCGCAATTCCAGCAAAGCCGGGATATCGAGTCCGCCCGCCCGGTACAGGGCACCGGCGGCATCGGCCACCGTGGTCACGCGCATGCCCGCCTCGTGCAGGTAGTAGGCCGCCGCGCCGCCCATGGTGCCGACTCCCTGAATCGCGACCGTCGTCTCGGCCGGCATCCGGCCCCACGAGACGGCCGTGGCGAGGCACGCGTGCGCGACGCCGTAACCGCCGATCACATCGCCCAGCAGGAAACCGCCCTCGACCGCCGCGTTCAGTCCGTTGCGGACCCGTTCCAGGGTGGCGGCCGGATCCGCGGCGCGGCGGATCGCGGCGTGATAACTCTGCCCCAGGCCCAGCTTCTCGAAGACCTCGTCGATCAGATGCTGCGGGACGCCCAGGTCCTCCGCGGTCACCCAGTGCGCATCGATCCACGGGCGCATGGCCTCGCAGAATCGCTCCAGCACCTCTATGGCACGCGGATCCTTCGGATCGAAGTCGATGCCGCCCTTCGCGCCGCCGATCGGCAGGTCGAAGGTCGCGGTCTTGGCGGCCATTCCGCGCGCCAGATCCTCCACCTCGCTCAGCGTGCAGCCGGCCCGCATGCGGGTGCCGCCGGTGGCCAGGCGGCCGCGCAGGGTGTGGACGACGAGATAGCCGACGGCGCCGGTATCCGAATCGGTCCACTGCAGCCGCATATACGGCTCGGGGCGGCGGATCGCGGGGGTGACCGGGACGGTCGCGGGCACCGGCGGGACGGTCGGTGCGGTGTCCTCGGCCGGGTTGTGGATCGTCGTCACGGCGAACTACCTCCTTCGCGTTCGGATGGCCGACCACCATCCGCGGGGGAACGACGAGTCGCGCGACGATCGGCGTCCGGACCTCGTCGTCCCGGCTGGTGATTCGCTGTCACCAGCCTGAGTCCTGCCCGGTCACACGTCTATTTACGGTTCGTTCACGGCCGTGTTCAGTGTTTCTGCACAGCGGTCCGCACAGCGTTGCGGGCCGCGCGTACGGTTTCCGCGCAGCGCTTACGCTCGATGCCATGGACCTGTCGCTGCCTCGCCTGCGCATGCTGCGCGAGCTGCATCGGCGCGGCACGATCACCGCGGCCGCGGGTGCGCTGCACTACACCGCCTCGGCGGTGTCGCAACAGCTGGCTCAGTTGGAGCGCGACGTGGGGCTGCGGCTGTTCGAGCGGCGCGGGCGTCGGCTGCAACTCACCGATCGCGGAGTTCTGCTCGCCGAGCACGCCGAGGAGATCCTCGCCTCGGTGGAGCGGGCCACGCAGGCGCTCGAGGAGTCCGGGGAGTCGGTGTCGGCGACACTCACCGCCGGAGTGTGGGCCTCGGTCGCCTCGGGGCTGCTGCCCGACGCGCTCACCGCGCTCGCCCGCGCCCATCCGGGCATTCTGGTGCGGACCAGGGAACTCGCACCGGAGGCGACGGCTGCCGCTGTTCGCGACGGGACCCTCGACCTGTCGTTCGTCCTCGACTACTCGAATTACCCGATGACCTGGGACCGCGGTCTGGAACGTGCCGTGATCGCGGTCGAGCGGCTCTACGCGGCGGTGCCGGCCGGAGCGGTGCCGGCGCTGACGGTGACGCTGGCCGATCTGGCGGAACATCCGTGGATCCTCGCGCCCGCTCGCTCCCATTTCGGTCACGCGGTCCGGCTGGCCTTCCAGTCCGGCGGGGTCGAACCACGCATCGACCACGAAGTGGAGGAGCAGTCGACCGCGATGGCGCTGGTCGCGGCCGGACTGGGTGTCACGCTGGTCTCGGATCTGGGGCTGGCGCTGCGGCCGCCGGGCGTGGATATCGTCGGGCTCGGTGAGGGCCTCACCCGAACCGTCTCGCTGGCTTATCGCACCAATACGGCACGCCGGGCGGCGCTGCTGTTCGTCGTGAACGCGGTCCGGGCCGCCGCCGTCGACAAGGGGCTCGGCCCGGAGCGACCGTTGCTCGCCGCGCCGGGTCCGGAAACCGTTGCGCCACCGAATGATTCGGCCGAAGTCACGCACAAGGCGCTCGGGCTCGACTGAGCCGCGCGAGGTGCCGGTACAGCGGCGTCAGTACAAGGTGTCCAGTATCCGCAGGTCCACGCCCTCTGCGCGGGCGATCAGGCTGGGCGGGCGGACCACGTGATTGTCGCGGTACATCCGCGCTCCCGACGGCGTCTCCAGCACCACGCCGTCCTCGAGCGCGGCCCGCATCCGCGGCACCTCGAGGGAGCCGACCGCATGGGCCATCGCCCGCAGCGTATGCAGCGCCTCGTAGGCGGTGTTGCCGAAGTAGGTGAGCTTCGGCGCGAAGCGGCCGTGCATGCGGTGATAGCGCGCCTGCCGGTCGGGATCGGCGTTCACATCGGGGAACAGACTGGAGGCGACATAGAGATCGGTGTTGGCGCCGGGGCCGGCGGCGAGCAGGAGTTGTTCGTCGACGACCGGGCTGACCCGCAGTTGCTTCCCGGCCCGGCCCATCGCGGTGAACTGCTGGTTGAACCGGACCGCATCCATCCCGACCAGCAACATCACGATGCCGTCGACCCGGTCCAGGCACGGATCGGTGAGGATCGAGCCGAAGTCCCGGGTCCCCAGCGGCACATAGCGCTCGTAGTGGACGGCGTCGCGGTACGCGGCACGGACGTCGCGGCCGGTGGCCACCGGCCAGATGTAGTCGTTGCCGATGATCGCCCAGCGGCGGGTGCCGAATTCCCGGGACAACCACCGCATGGCCGGCAGGATGTGGCCGCTGGGCGCCTCGCCGATCATCACCACCTCGGCCGGTTCGTTCGGCAGCTCCTCGTAGACGTTGGCGAACAGATACGGAACCCGCCCGCCCGTGACCCGGGCAACCGCCTGGCGGACCGCCGAGATGTGCCAGCCGGTGATGGCATCGACCATTCCGGTGGCCAGCAGCGCCGAGACCTCGTCGGCCACCTCGGCCGGACTGCGGCCGCCGTCGATGGTCGTCACCCGTACTTGCCGGCCCAGAATTCCTGTGCCGCTGTTGATTTCTTTCGCAGCCAAGGAAATCGCCGCTTCACAGGACGGCGCGACAATTCCGACGGGGCCCTGCAGGGGGACGATATTCAGGACCTCGACCACTTCGTCCGGGCTCTCGCCGAAGGAGAACATTCGGTACCCTTCTTCGTATCCGAGCGAAATGATGGGGCGGAAAATATGTCGACCATTGTAAGTGGCGTCGCCACGCTGCACGGGGCGCTGCGAGCTGCGGAACGCGGTTGGCTCCGCCACCTCGACGCGGCACTGTGTGCCAGGCAGCTGACCGCCGACCAGTGGGCCATGCTGTCGAATCTGTCCGACCGCTCCGGTATCACCATGAGCGAGCTGGCGGTTCGTGCCCAGCTACCGCCCTCGTCGGCCACCCGCCACGCCGACGCCCTGGCCGAACGCGGCCTGATCTTTCGAATTGCGGCCGAGGACGACCGCCGCCGCATTCTCATCGGTTTGACCCATCGCGGCAAGGATCTGGTGGATTCGGTGCGCGAGCAGGAGTCGCTCGCCGAAGAGGAATTGCGTAAACGAATCGGCGCGCGAAATCACGCGGAATTGCTGCGACTGCTCGAGTTGATGGTCGAGACCCAGTCGGATTGATCCGGTTCGGAACGCGCCCGCCGACTCGGCGATAATCCGGCAATTCCGGCAGCCGATAGGATCGCCGGTATGCCGGTCTCCACCACCGCGTCGGCCTCCGGGCTGTGCGCCTTCATCGATGCCTCGCCGTCCCCGTTTCACGTATGCCGCACGGTGGCAGCCGAATTGACGGCCCACGGATTCACCGAACTGCCCGAGGCCCGGCCGTGGGCCGAGGCGGCGGAGACGAACGGGGGAGTGGGCCGCTACTTCGTGATCCGCGGCGGATCCCTGGTCGCCTGGGCCGCGACGACCACCGATCCGGCGGGTGCGTTCCGGGTGGTCGGCGCGCACACCGACAGCCCGAATCTGCGTGTCAAACAGCATCCCGATCTGGCCGTCGCGGGCTGGCAGTTGATCGGCCTGGAACCCTACGGCGGCGCCTGGCTCAATTCCTGGCTGGACCGTGATCTCGGCATCTCGGGCCGGCTCACCGTGCGCGAGGGCGACGCATTGGGCCAGCGGCTGGTCCGCATCGACGATCCGCTGGTCCGGGTGCCGCAACTGGCCATCCACCTGTCCGAGGATCGGCGCGGGGTGACGCTGGATCCGCAACGCCACGTCAACGGCATCTGGGGATTGGGGGAGCGGCCGCGCTCGTTCATCGCCTACGTCGCCGAGCAGGCCGGCGTCCGCGCCGACGACGTGCTCGGGTGGGAACTGATGACCCACGACCTGGAACCGAGCCGGGTGGTCGGCCGCGACCAGGATCTGGTGAGTGCGCCGCGGCTGGACAACCAGGCCACCTGCTATGCCGGATTGCAGGCGTTCCTGGCCGCCGCGGACCGGGACGGTGGCACCACCCCGGTGCTGGCGATGTTCGATCACGAGGAGGTCGGCAGCCAATCCGACCGCGGCGCTCAATCGGATCTGCTGCCCGCGATCCTGGAGCGAATCGTGCTCGCCCGCGGCGGTGGCCGCGCGGATTACCTTGCGGCACTGGCCGGTTCGATCTGCGCCTCCGGTGATATGGCCCATGCCACCCACCCCAACTATCCGGAGCGGCACGAGCCCTCGCATCGCATCGAGGTCGGCGGCGGCCCGGTGCTGAAGGTGAATCAGAATCTGCGCTACGCCACCGATGCGGTCGGTGCCGGAGCCTTCGCCTTGGCATGTTCGCAGGCCGGGGTGCCACTGCAGCGGTACGTGCATCGCGCGGATCTGCCGTGCGGTTCCACCATCGGCCCGATGACCGCGGCGCGCACCGGTATGCCGACCGTCGACGTGGGCGCACCGCAGCTGGCGATGCATTCGGCGCGCGAACTGATGGGCGCCGCGGACGTGGCCTCCTATTCGGCGGCGCTCGCGGCGTTCCTCACACCACTCGGGCGGTAGGCGATCGCCGCGATTACCAGAGCGGCGAAGGTCACCAGCACATAGCTGCTGCCGATGATCTGCTGCCACCACGCCCAGCGGAGTTCGCGGTCGGCGTTGTGTGGCAGCACCCACTGTGGCCCGACCATGAACAGCACGGTGATCGCGGCGGTGATCGCGATCCACATCCGCCGCCGCCGAGCCGCGCGTCCCGGCGTATCCGGGGCGTCCGCGGCCGGCATCCGGGCGATCAGGTCGCCCGCGACCAGCAGGGCGGGGGCGACCCACACCCAGTGGTGCGACCACGAGACCGGCGAGACCAGCAGGACCGCCGCCGAGTTCACCAGCAGCGCCGACACCTGATGACCGGCGTCGAGCAGCCGTTTCATCCACAGGGCGGCGAGTCCGATCGCGATGAGCGACAGCCCGATCCAGATAGCCGTCGCGGCGCCGTCGGAGACGCCCAGGCGGAAGGCGAACCCCTTGAGCGACTGGTTGCCCGCGTACTGCGGCGGCCCGATGCGACCGGTATCGATCAGCGTGTGGAACCAGTATTCGGTGGAATCGTGCGGGAACAGCAGGTATGCCAGCGCGATCGCGCCGATCGCCGAGCCGATGAGCGTGAGGCACGCGCGCCAGTCCCGGCGCAGCAGGAAGTAGAGCAGGTAGCCGGCCGGAATCAGCTTCACCGCCACCGTGATTCCGATCAGCATGCCGCGCGGCCAGAACGGCTTGCGAACCAGTGCGTCCAGCGCGACGGCCGCCATCAGGATCAGATTGATCTGGCCGAAGTTGTAGGTCTGGCGCACCGGCTCGGACAGGCCGAGCACGGCCAGCGCCCCGATCAGCAGGATCACCCGGGTGGACCGGTCCATCTCCGGCCGGATCCGGACCAGCACCAGCCACAACGTGACCGCGAGACTCGCCATCGAGGTGAGCAGCACCAGCCATTGGGCGACGGCGAGCGGCATCAGCGCGAGCGGCGCGAAGAACAGTGCGGCCAGCGGCGGATAGGTGAACGGCAGCCCGATGCCGTAGACCTTGGGCATCGGCCCGTACAGGTCGCCGCCGTCGAGCCACGTGCGGGCGCCGTTGCGGTAGACCTGGAGATCGATGTAGCCGGTCCAGATGTGGGCGGCCCAGGAGACGATCGCCGAGACGACGAACAGGGCGATCGCGATCAGGAGTAGCCGTCGCTGCCGAGTCGTCAGCCCCCCGGTGGACCGCGCGGACGACGTGGTCGCGGGCAGTTCGTCCGGATCTGCGACCCTGGATCGATCGTTCACCGGCTCAGCGTACCGGTGAACAGGTGCTGCCTGGTCGGGCTGGGTTTGCCCTCCATTAGACTGGCCTGGATTCCCCATCCGCGTGCATTCCGTCTCTCACTCCAGCGTCGGAGCTCGTAGCTGCACGTTTGCCCGGCCGAAAGGACCTAGGTAGCCCACCGTGACTGTCCACGTCGACACCGTCAGCGCCGCCGCAGCCACCCCGGATACCCCGCAGCCGTACAAGGAGCTGGGTCTCAAGGACGACGAATACACGCGCATCCGCGACATTCTGGGCCGCCGCCCCACCGATGCCGAGCTGGCGATGTACTCGGTGATGTGGAGCGAACACTGCTCCTACAAATCCTCGAAGGTGCACCTGCGCTACTTCGGCCAGACCACCACCGACGAGATGCGCGCATCGATGCTGGCCGGTATCGGCGAGAACGCGGGCGTGGTGGACATCGGTGACGGCTGGGCGGTCACCTTCAAGGTGGAAAGCCACAACCACCCTTCCTACGTCGAGCCGTACCAGGGCGCGGCCACCGGCGTCGGCGGCATCGTGCGCGACATCATGGCGATGGGCGCGCGGCCGATCGCGGTGATGGACCAGTTGCGCTTCGGCGCGGCCGACCATCCCGACACCCGTCGAGTGGTCGACGGCGTGGTGCGCGGTGTCGGCGGCTACGGCAACTCCCTCGGCCTGCCCAACGTCGGCGGCGAAACCGTCTTCGACGCCTCCTATCAGGGCAATCCGCTGGTGAACGCGCTGTGCGCGGGCGTGATGCGGGTGGAGGATCTGCACCTGGCCTTCGCCTCCGGAACCGGCAACAAGATCGTGCTGTTCGGCGCGCGGACCGGTCTGGACGGTATCGGCGGTGTGTCGGTGCTGGCCTCGGACACCTTCTCGGGTGACGAATCCGGTTCCGGCCGTAAGAAACTGCCCAGCGTGCAGGTGGGCGACCCGTTCGCCGAGAAGGTACTCATCGAGTGCTGTCTCGAGCTGTACCACGCCGGACTGGTGGTCGGCATCCAGGACCTCGGCGGTGCCGGACTGTCCTGTGCGACATCGGAATTGGCGGCGGCCGGCGACGGCGGGATGCGCATCGACCTGGACAAGGTGCCGCTGCGCGCGGCGAATATGACACCGGCGGAAGTGCTTTCGAGCGAATCGCAGGAACGCATGTGCGCGGTGGTGACGCCCGACAACGTCGAGGCGTTCATGGCCGTCTGCCACAAGTGGGACGTGCTGGCCACAGTGATCGGCGAGGTCACCGACGGCGACCGCCTGGTGGTGAAGTGGCACGGCGAAACCGTGGTGGACGTGCCGCCGCGCACCGTCGCGCACGAAGGCCCCGTCTACGAGCGGCCCGTGCGGCGTCCCGAGGAGCAGGACGCGCTGGTCGCCGACACCACCGCCGGGCTGGCCCGGCCGAAGTCCGGCGACGAGCTGCGGGCCACGCTGCTGAAGATGATCTCCAGCCCGCAGCTGTGCAGCCGCAAGTGGATCGTCGAGCAGTACGACCGCTACGTGCGCGGCAACACGGTGCTGGCCGAACATGCCGACGCGGGCGTGATCCGCATCGACGAGGAGTCCGGCCGCGGCATCGCCCTGGCCACCGACGCCTCGGGCCGCTACACCAAACTCGACCCCTACACCGGCGCGCAGCTGGCGCTGGCCGAGGCCTACCGCAACGTCGCCAGCACCGGCGCGACGCCCAAGGCCGTCACCAACTGCCTCAACTTCGGTTCCCCCGAGGACCCGGGCGTGATGTGGCAGTTCCAGCAGGCCGTGCGCGGCCTCGCGGACGGCTGTGTGGCCCTGGGCATTCCGGTTACCGGCGGCAACGTCAGCTTCTACAACCAGACCGGCCAGACCGCGATCCTGCCGACCCCGGTGGTCGGCGTGCTCGGCGTCATCGACGATGTGCACCGGCGCATCCCGACCGGATTCGGCACCGAGCCCGGAGAGACGCTGATCCTGCTCGGCGAGACCCGTGACGAATTCGACGGATCCATCTGGTCGCAGGTCGAGCACGATCACCTGGGCGGTGTGCCGCCGCGGGTGGACTTCGCCCGCGAGCAGTTGCTCGCCGAGGTGCTGACCGCCGGCTCGCGCGACGGAATGATCAGCGCCGCACACGATCTCAGCGAGGGCGGCCTGGCTCAGGCGGTGGTCGAAGGAGCGCTGGCCGGTGAAACCGGTGTGCGCATCCTGCTGCCCGAGGGGGACGACCCGTTCGTCACGCTGTTCTCGGAATCGGCCGGACGCGTCCTGGTCGCGGTCCCGCGGTCGGAGGAGACGCGTTTCACCAAGATGTGCACCGCGCGCGAACTGCCGTGGGTGCGCATCGGCGTGGTGGATCAGGGCTCGGACTCGGTCGAGGTACAGGGCCAGTTCTCGATCACGATGGACGAACTGCGCACAGCCCACGAGGGCACGCTGCCCGCGCTGTTCGGCGCCTCCGCGGAGTGAGCCGAGGCGGACCGCGGCCGCACCCGGAGCGACGCGGTCCGCTCACACCCGGAACGGATCGTGTTCGGCCATCAGCTTTTCCACGCGGGCTTCGTCGATACGCTGATGGACGCGCGCGGACTCGAACTGGTCGCGGATCACCTTGGCAAGGGTGAAGGCGCTCGAGACCATGAACAGCGTTGTCATCAACAGGAATCCGCGCTGCCAGATATCCAGCGGCAGATAGACGATGCCCGCGGTGGCGGCGACGAAACTGACGCCGAAGGCGATCGCGGCCTGGGCCAGGAAGGCGGGGCTGCTCTTCTGCTGGGTGGGAGTGCTCATACCGTCGAGTCTGCGGTCCCGGGCCGCGGGGAACGTGCGTAGAACTACTCGAGTACACCGGGTAATTCCCGTTGTAGGCGTTGTTTGCCTCACGTGGCGAGGTCCCCGATTTCGGCACACCGACCGCCATACTTGACGGGTGCTCGATACCGCCGAGACTCTCACAACGCTGCGTACGCGCGGCGTTGTGGTCTATCGGCGAGGCCTGCGGCTGCTGCGCCGGCTCGAGGACGACATCATCGCCCTCAACTACGTCGGCCTGGTCACCGCGACAGTGTTTTTCGCCTGGTCGGTGACGCCGTCACTGCTGCCGCGCGACTGGTTGTTCCAAGGTCTGATCAGTGGTCTGAACGCCGCCATCGGTTACGGCGTGGGCTGTCTGCTGGAGTGGGGTTTTCGCAGACTGATCCGGCCGCGCTTGCGTTTTCGCGCACCGTCGCTGCGGATTCGCTACGCGGTGAAGGTGACGATCCTGACGATCTGTCTGCTCACCGCGATCTACATGCTCGTCCTCTCCGCCGACTGGCAACGGCAGATCTACGGCCTGATGGATATGGAAGGCACCACGCGCGCCGCCTATCTGCGCACCGGTGGGCTCAGTGTCGCGGTGGCCGCGCTGGTGGTGGCGATCTACCGGACGGTGCGGTGGATCGTGCGGTTCTTCGCCCGTCTGCTCAGCCGCTGGGTGCGGGTGCCGCCGCAACTGGCCCCGAGCGTCGGCGCGATCGTGCTGGCCGTGGTGGCGGTGCTGCTGTTCAACGGTGTGCTGTCGGAGGCCTTCTTCACCGTCGCCAACTCGGCGTTCAGCGTGCGCAACGACAAGATGACGCCGTACGCGGTGCAGCCGACCGAACCCGAGCGCTCCGGCAGCCCCGCATCGCTCGCCAAATGGGACACGCTCGGTTCGGAGGGCCGGTGGTTCGTCTCGCACGGACCCGATGCCTTCCGCATCGGCGCGGTGACGGGAAAGCCCGCGCGCGAACCGGTTCGGGTCTACGTCGGTCTCGGATCGGCGGCCGAGGGACAGACCCAGGAACAGTTGGCGGTCGCCGAACTCGAACGCACGCACGCCTTCGACCGCAAGGTGCTGGTGATCGTCACCACCACCGGAACCGGATGGGTGAACTCGACGACCGCGGGCGCGCTCGAGTACATGTACGGCGGCGACACCGCGATCCTCGCCTCGCAGTACTCGTATCTGCCGAGTGTGCTGTCGTTCCTCGCGGACCGGCAGAAGGTCGCGGTGGCGGGGAAGAAGATGTTCGAGGCGGTCTACGCCGCCTGGTCGGCGCGACCGGCGCAGTCGAGGCCGAAGCTGCTGGTGTACGGGGAAAGCCTGGGTTCGCAGGGCTCGGAAGCGGCCTTCGACGGCCTGGCCGATCTGCGCGCCAAGGTCGACGGCGCGCTCTGGGTGGGCCCGCCGAATTCCAATCGGCTGTGGAAACAGTTCGTCGAGCGCCGCGACCCCGGCACCCGCGAGGTGGAACCGATCTACGCCGACGGTCTCGTGGTCCGATTCGCTTCCACCGCAGCGGATCTGACGAAACCGTCACCGGAATGGCGGCGTCCGCGCATCGCCTACCTGCAGCATCCCTCCGACCCCATCGTCTGGTGGTCACCGGATCTGATCTTCTCCCAACCGGATTGGCTCTCCGAGCCGCGTGGCTCCGACGTGTCCACGCAGATGCGCTGGTGGCCGCTGGTCACCTTCTGGCAGGTCGCCGCCGACCTGACCAATGCCCAAGGGGTCAGCGACGGGCACGGACACAACTACGGCACCCTCGTCCTCGACGGCTGGGCCGCGGTACTGCCGCCTCCGGACTGGAATCCGCAACTGCAGGAGAACATCCGGACGCAGCTGGAACTGTCGGAAGCGTTCGAACGCGCGGTGAAATGAGCACGGTAACGAAAACCTCGCGCTACGGCCGGAACGCGCACTCGGGAGGTGCGGATCGGTGAACAACCGAAGCGTGGTGCGCACCCTATCGGCGTCGTGCATCGCCCTGATGTGGAGCAATCTCGTGCTGCCGAGGCTGGGGTCGGGCATACGGGGTCGCACGGTCGCCAACGCCGCGTTCGCGACCGGGTATGCCGCGGTATTCGACGGCCGGTCGGAATGGCTTTCTCGACGTGGATGGGCTTGGGGCGCAGCGGCATTCGGCGCGATCGTCACTGCTTACGGTGTCGGGCTCGCCGTACCGGGGATCCGGAATCGAATGGCGGAGTTCGCCGAGCGCGAGCCGGAGGTGAGTACGGCCGAATGGGCCGGCATCCACATTCCGGTGGGTACCGTCTACAGCGAGGAGCTGATCTTCCGGGGGACGCTGGACCGGCTCTTCGACGACGCGAGGCACGTGCGGACGTATGGCGGCGCAGTGGTTTTCGGCCTGTGGCACATTCATCCGGCACGGTCCGCGGGTGACAGCATCCCAGCCACTGTCGCCTTCACCGCCGCGGGCGGGCTGCTCTTCTCCTGGCTGCGTCGCCGCACGGGCAGTGCGACGGCGCCGGCGCTCGTTCACCTCGCCCTGAATGCCGGTGGCGCGCTGGCGCCGCGAGTGGCGGTGGCGCTGCGTGACCGGCGCATCGGCCGGGGTGTATCGCACCGCTGAGTCCGTTCGGCTCGCTACGCTCGGTGGAATGGCGCGACGTTCGGCTGTGGACCCTGCTCAGGTGCGTGATTCGGTGGCGGCGCTCGGCGCGTGGCTGCGCGACGAGTCGGCGGCCCAGCCGGCACGGTCCGAGCTCGCGGCGGCCGTGCGCGGGACCGCGCGGAGTCTGGCCGCCGCGGCGCCGGGCGCCTCGGTGGAGGTGCGAGTGCCGCCCTTCGTGGCGGTGCAATGTATCGAGGGGCCACGGCACACCCGGGGGACGCCGCCGAACGTGGTCGAGACCGACCCGCGGACGTGGTTGCTGCTCGCGACCGGACTGCTGGATTTCGACGCCGCGGTGGATTCGGGGGCGTTGAGCGCCTCCGGAATCCGGGCGGGGGAGTTGGCCCGCTGGCTGCCGCTGGTCGCGCTGTGACCTAGGCCGGGGCGGGCTCGGTACGGTTGATCGGCTTGCGCTCCAACCCTTTTCGGTCGTAGAAGCGGGTCACGACCACTCCGAGCACCACACCGATCGTGAGGCCGAGCACGGTCATCCAGAAGCCACGGGTGAAACCGGCCGCGCCGTTGCCGTCGAAATACAGCAGCGAACGCACCGCCAGGAACACCTGGTGCATCGGTTCGAAGGTGGCCAGCCAGCCGAGGTACTTCGGTGTCGCCTCGATCGGAACCGTGCCTCCCGAGGACGGCAGGCCCAGCACGATGAACAGGATCATGTTCACCAGCAATCCGGCCGAGCCGATCGCGGCGAGGATGGAGATACCGGTGAAGCCGACCGCGATGATCGCGAGCACCCCGTAGAGGTACAGCCCCAGCGGATTGTCCAGCGGCATTCCCAATGCCGCGCCGATGCCGAGCAGGATCGCGGAGACCACCACCGCGGCCACCGCCATGACCGCCCATTTGATCAGCAGCGTGCGAAGTCTGGAGACGGGTGTGGCGGGATAGTGCACGTACCACGGCCCGTATTCGGTCGGCACGAAACCTAGGGCCGAGTCGATCATGGTGTGCACGATCATCGCGCCGAGCATGCCCGCCATCAGCAACAGCAGCGCGTAGAAGAACGCCGTCAGCCCCTGGCCGGACCCGCCGGGCAGGGGATGGAACTCCTGCACCAGGATCTGCAGCGGTTGCGCGAGGGTGAGGCGGGTCGCACCGGACAGTTCGGGGGCCGGTGGGCCGCCCGGCGCCGGGGTGAGCTGAGTCCGCACCTGCTCGGTGAGCTGCTGTCCCACCTTCTCGTTGATCTGGGGCAGCGCCTGATCCCCGAAACGCACCACGATCTGCGTGGCGTAGGTGCCCGACCGCGGATTGGTCAGCAAGGTGATGATCGGCCGCTCGATATCGCCCGGTATGACACTGCCCACACCCAGGATCCCGAGTCGCTTACTGAAATCGCTCGGGATGACTACGGTGCCGTAGACCTGGCCGTTCTGCATCTGCTGCTGGGCCTCCGGCAGCCCCAGTACGCGCAGATCGATCTGGTCGGCGGGCACGGCCGCACGCAGCCCGTCGGCGACCTGATCGCCGAAGTTCACGTGTTTCTGCTGGCCGGGCGCGCCGAGCGTCTCACCCACATCCTGGTTGACCAGGGCGATCGGGAAGTCGTGCAGATTTCGCTGGGGGTCGACGACATAGTCGAGATACAGCAGGCCCAACAACGCCGCCACCACTGAGACGACCGCCACAGGGAACATCCATCGAAACGGAATAAGCCGCCGTAGATTTCGACTTTGTACTGCGGTGTCGGTACTCGCCACGGACGAACCGTAGCAGCAAACAGCTCGCCACCCGGAGGATCCGGACGTGGGTTTCGCGCGGATGACCCGTAGAATGATGAGTGCCCCCCGCCCGACTAACAGGGAGCAAACGGTGACCCACGCCGATCTGTCGATCCCGAAGACCGCCGCAGGCCGAAACTCCTCCGCAGCCGACGAGCCTGAGAACGAACCCCGCGAGGAGTGTGGCGTCTTCGGCGTCTGGGCTCCGGGCGAGGATGTGGCCAAGCTCACGTACTACGGCTTGTACGCACTGCAGCACCGCGGCCAGGAGGCCGCCGGTATCGCGGTCGCGGACGGCTCGCAGGTACTGGTGTTCAAGGATCTGGGCCTCGTCTCGCAGGTCTTCGACGAACAGACGCTGGCGGCGATGCCGGGGCATATCGCCATCGGGCACTGCCGGTACTCCACCACAGGTTCCACCATCTGGGAGAACGCTCAGCCGATCTTCCGCACCACGGCCGTCGGCACCGGACTTGCGTTGGGGCACAACGGAAATCTGGTCAACACCGCCGAGCTGGCGACGCGGGCCCGGGAATTGGGCCTGATCAACGGCCGCCTGCCGGGCAGTGCGATCACCGCCACCTCGGATTCGGATGTGATGACCGCGCTGCTGGCCCATGCCGCGGCCGACAAGAGCATCGAGCAGGCGGCCATGGAGTTGCTGCCCACGCTGCGCGGCGCCTTCTGCCTGACCTTCATGGACGAGCACACCCTCTACGCGGCGCGGGATCCCCAGGGTGTGCGGCCGCTGTGCCTGGGCCGCCTCGACCGCGGCTGGGTGGTTGCCAGCGAGACCGCCGCGCTCGACATCGTGGGTGCCTCGTTCGTCCGGGAGATCGAGCCCGGCGAACTGCTGGCGATCGACGCCGACGGAGTTCGTTCGCTGCGGTTCGCCAACCCCGAACCCAAGGGCTGTGTCTTCGAATACGTCTATCTGGCTCGGCCGGATTCGACGATCGCAGGTCGCTCGGTGCACGCCACCCGGGTCGACATCGGCCGCCGGCTGGCCGCCGAACATCCCGTCGAGGCCGATCTGGTGATTCCGGTCCCGGAGTCCGGAACGCCGGCCGCGGTCGGCTACGCCCAGGGCTCCGGCGTGCCGTACGGCCAGGGCCTGATGAAGAACGCCTACGTGGGCCGCACCTTCATCCAGCCCAGCCAGACCATCCGCCAGCTCGGTATCCGGCTCAAGCTCAACCCGCTGCGCGAGGTGATTCGCGGGAAGCGGTTGATCGTGGTCGACGACTCGATCGTGCGCGGCAACACCCAGCGCGCGCTGATCCGGATGCTGCGCGAGGCCGGGGCGCTGGAGATCCACGTGCGCATCGCCTCCCCGCCGGTGAAGTGGCCGTGCTTCTACGGCATCGACTTCGCCTCGCCGGCCGAATTGATCGCCAACGGCGCCGGGCCGGAAATGGCCGAGGGGTCACAGGATTCGGAAGCGGCGATGGTCGAAAGCGTGCGGCGTTCCATCGGCGCCGACAGCCTGGGCTATATCTCGCTCGAGGGCATGATCGCGGCCACCGAGCAGCCGCGCACCCGCCTGTGCTGTGCCTGCTTCGACGGCAAGTACCCGATCCCGCTGCCCGACGAGGCTGCCGTCGGCAAGAACGTCCTCGAAGGAATTCTCTCCGGTAAGCCGGAATCGGAACTCCTGGGCGAGAATGCCAACGCGAGCGCGCTGAGCCGCCCCTGAGCGTCACCCGTGACGTCGTGCCCGGGCCGTTCGTCGTGGCGGCCCGGCATGTTCATCGAAGGTCGAATCGACTTGGGGCGCACGCACATTCGGTGCCGAACAGGTCCGAGAGCCTAAAGGCTCGGTGACGTGCTGGGCGGTGTGAGCAATCCGCCGAGCATCATCAGAATGCACTGCTCGGCCTCGGCGCCGGCCGCATCCGGGTCGTCGGCGTGCGCGACGATCATGCCCGCCTCGGTGATCGCGGCCAGAATCAATTGGGCCAGGGTCCGGACCGGGACCGCGGGCGCGAGGCCGGACTCCACGGCCAATTCCAGCTGATTGGTGATCAGCCCGAGGCCGTGGCGCGCTTCCATCTCACGCCAGCCCTGCCAGCCGAGTACCGCAGGGCCGTCGGACATGGCGATCCGGACCGTTTCCGGGCGGCGGCTGATCATGAGGAAGGTGTGCAGGCCGGTCGCCATCGCGGCCAGCAGATCGGTCGGGTCGGGCAGGGTGTCGATCGCATGCCGGACCTCCTCGGTGTTGTCCGCCTCGAGCTGTTCCAGGACCGCGATGAACAGGCCGCGCTTGTCGCCGTAGTGATGATGCAGCGCGCCGCGGGTGACACCGGCCGCGGCGACGATCTCCTCCGCCGACACCGCGGAATATCCGCGTTCGGCGAACAGCCGCCGCCCGACCGACTCGAGACTCGCCCGCGTCGCGCGTGATCTGTCCTCCTGGCTACGGCGTGGCATGCAGCCGAGTGAACTCCACGATCAACTGGCTGAGCAACTCGGGCTGGTCCTCGGAGATGAAGGTGAGCGAATCCTCGATCGTGTGCAGCGTGGCATCGGGCAGATCGTGTGCCAGCCGCTGCGCGAAATCGAGGCGGAACACCTTGTCCTCGGGTGCCCAGGCCAGCAGCACCGGCAGATCCCACTCGCCGAAAGTGCGTGCGGCCGCGAGGGTATGGCGCTTGTGGATATCGCGCAGGAACCGGCGCAGATCGGCGCGGATGGCCGCCGAATTGAGGCTCGGCAGCAGGTAGGAATCCGCGATCTCGTGCGGCAGCGGTTGTTTGGTGACCAACCCGTAGGCGAGGGGTAGCCGCTGCGCCGGCCGGAAGCGCAGGCTCTGCAGAATCGCGGTGAGCAGGCCGGGTACGCGCGAGAGCCGCGGCAGCGGAGTGAACGGTTGCGGGAAGAACTTCTCGTAGGCGTCGCAGTTGGTGAACACCACGCGCCCGACCCGGCTGCGATCGCGCGACAGCATGATCTGCGTGATCGCACCGCCGGTGTCGTTGGCCACCAGGGTGACGTCGGTGAGGTCGAGTTCCCGCAGGAACGCGGCGATCAGATCGGCGGCGCCGGTCGGGGTGAGGTCGGCGGCCGGCATCGGCTCCGAATGCGAGCCGAACGGCCAGTCCGGGGTGAGGCAGCGATGCCCGGCGGCGGCGACGTCCGGTACCACCTTGCGCCACAGATCGGCGTTGACGAGCAGGCCGTGGACGAAGACGACCGGCGAGCCGGCCCCGGTCTCGTGATAGCGGATGCGGCCGCCCGGCACGGCGACGTGTCGAATCGGGCCGAGGCTGGTGCTGATTCCCATGACATGCCTTCCGGAGTGGGTGTGATGTGTTCCAGAGTTACCTACATACCGTATGTATGTCAATGGTGGATGTGACGGTAGCCTCGAATCCGTACGTGCAGCCCAATACCGGTGCAGTCTCGTTATCCGGCTCCGGTAGCGTGATCAGGCATCTGTCCGCCGATTCGGTTTGGAGCTTTCCCGAACAATGACTGAGCAGACCCCGAGTGGTGCCGGTGTGAACGACACCGGCGCCGACGAGGCCCAATCCGGAGGCGCGTCCTACGCCGCCGCCGGTGTCGACATCGAGGCCGGCGACCGCGCAGTCGAGTTGTTCGCGCCGCTGGCCAAGAAGGCCAGCCGGCCCGAGGTGCAGGGCGGTCTGGGCGGTTTCGCCGGATTGTTCGCGCTCAAGGGTGGCTACCGGGAACCGCTGCTGGCCGCCTCCACCGACGGTGTGGGCACCAAGATCGCGGTCGCGCAGGCGCTGGACAAGCACGACACGGTCGGCCTGGACCTGGTCGCCATGGTCGTCGACGATCTGGTCGTCTGTGGCGCGGAACCGCTGTTCCTGCAGGACTACATCGCTGTCGGCAAGGTGGTTCCGGAACGGGTCGCGCAGATCGTCTCCGGTATCGCCGAGGGCTGCATCCAGGCCGGATGTGCGCTGCTGGGCGGCGAGACGGCCGAGCATCCGGGCATGATGGGCGCCGACGACTACGACATCTCCGCGACCGGCGTCGGCGTCGTGGAGGCGGACGAGGTGCTGGGCCCGGATCGGGTCCGGCCCGGCGACGTCGTCATCGCGATGGGCTCCTCGGGCCTGCATTCCAACGGCTACAGCCTGGCGCGCCGGGTGCTGCTCGACATCGATCGGATGGCGCTCACCGGGCACGTCGAGGAATTCGGCCGCACCCTGGGCGAAGAGTTGCTGGAACCTACCAAGATCTATGCCAAGGATTGTCTGGCACTGATCGCGGAGACCGACGTGCGCACCTTCGCCCACGTCACCGGCGGCGGGCTGGCGAACAATCTGGCCCGCGTGCTGCCGGCCGGGCTGGTCGCCGAAATCGACCGTGGCACCTGGAATCCCGCGCCGATCTTCAAACTGATCGCGCAGCGCGGCCGGGTCGAACGGGCGGAGATGGAGAAGACCTTCAACATGGGCGTCGGCATGGTCGCCGTCGTCGCCCCCGAGGATGCCGATCGTGCGCTCGCGGTGCTGACCGCGCGGCATATCGAATGCTGGACCTTGGGATCGGTCAAGAAGGCCAAGGATGCCGATGCCGCGCGCGTGGCGCTGGTCGGGGAACATCCGAGGTTCTGAGCGGACACATCGACGCCTCCTCGCACCGGTTCGGGCGGGGAGGCGTTGTCGTCTCGGGAGGCGTCGTGTCGGGGGTCGCTCGCGACGCGCTCACGGGTTGCCCACGGCACCACTCCGGGGCGCTCGGACGGCGAAGCGTCTACCGTGCCCGACGGTGGAAATCGGAGCAATCCGAACTCGGGTAACGCCGCCCTGGGTATCGGTGATACCTGCGGCGGCAACCCGTACTACGAGCCCTCATCGAGGTGGGGATCGGTCGATCTATCGGCCGAAACGCTGCCGACGTGCGAAGGGGGAGGCCCCTCAGGCCTCCCCCTGCATACGTCGATCCGAGTCAGCGGCGCCAGTCGTCGTAGTCCTCATCTTCCTCCCAGCGCTTGAGCGATTCGTCCGAATTGTGCTCTTCGGACAGCACACCGCTCCGCCGGGGGGAGTGCCCCGACAGCTCGCGCTGAAGGCTCGCGAAGTCGGTCGACGGCGAGCTGTACTTCAGCTCGCGTGCAACCTTGGTCTGCTTTGCCTTAGCCCGGCCACGGCCCATGGCTGACCCCCTCGCGTCACTGCGGGGCGGCCTGGGGTGGTTGGCGGCCCCGTTCGAATTAATAATCTTCCTGACAGACACTTTAGCGTGTGTCAGGCGGTCGCGCTTCCAGGAGTCGGTGAAGACTCCGGAACATCCACCGTTCGCGGGGCCGTCGAGCGGGGGTTCGCCGAAATGGTGCGCTTCTACACCGCCCCCGGGATTGCCCGGATGATGCCGACCCGGGCCCCGCCGCCCAGGACCGGCGGCCCGGCGAGCGCGGCGTGGGCCTCGGTCCACTCGACCCCCATACGCTGGAGAATCGCCTGCGTCAGCGGCATCCGGGCTCGGTCGTGACCGTCATCGATCTTGTAGGCGAAGGCGCGGCCGTCCGGCAGCGCGCCCGCGTGCACACCGTCCGCCCCGATCTTGCAGACCAGTCCGGGGGTCGCGCGCATCGTCTCGAGATCGGGGGCGTCCGTGCCCGAAATCACTCGCGGGTGGTGGCGAATCGCATCCGCGACCCGGCGTTCCGGCGATCCGGGGGCCGCGGTGGCGAGGCCGGCGTAGGCGCGGGCGAGATTGATCAGCGAGACCGGGACGATCGGCAGGCCGCAGCCGTCGATGCCGAGGTCGGTCTCGGGTTCGCCGGTGATCTCGGCGATCGTCGCCGTGACCGCCTGCTGCAGCGGATGGGAGGGGTCGAGATATCCGGTGGTCGGCCAGCCGTTGATCACACAGGTCGCCAGCATCGCGGCATGTTTGCCCGAGCAGTTCATGTAGATCTTGCGAGGGGCCGAGTGCCGGTCGCGCCCGGCCAGGGCATCGGCGCGGGCCTGTTCGCCCATCGGCAGATCCGGCGGGCATCCCAGACTGTTCTCGTCGAAGCCGAAGCGGTCCAGCAGCCGCCGCACCAGCGCCAGATGGTCGGGTTCGCCGAAATGCGAGGCGGTGGCGATGGCGAGTTCGGCCTCGTCCACCGGCTCGAAACCGTTGCGCAGCAAGGTGATCGCCTGCATGGGCTTATTGGTCGACCGCGGGAAGATCGGCAGATGCACCTCGCCCCGGGCCAGCGACGGTTCCCCGTCGGGTTCGATGATCACCACCGACCCGCGGTGCACGCATTCGCGGAATCCGGAGCGGACCACTTCCACCAGCTCTACGCTCACGGCCGATCTCCTCGTTCGGCGGTTCCGCACGCCGTCGCGGCCGGTATCGGCTGGGCCCCGCCGGTGGCCGCGGGGTCCGGCAGCGTCCCGTTCGATGCATCCGCGCCCGCTGCCCTGTCCGGCACTGCCGCGGCGCGAATCTCCTCGTGGAGTTCGGTGTTGCGCGTCCGGTTGGCGGCCCGCCGCGCATGCCGGGCGATCTGCATGCGCACGTCTTCGGAGATCGTCGGTTCGGCGGCCGGCAAATGTTCCAGCCGTGCCGGATCGTGTCCGGTGAACAGGTCGCGCACCGTGATGCCGTGCTCGGGGATGTGGTCCACGTGCACCCGGTCGCCCGCGCCGATCGTGCCCTCGGTCAGCACTCGCAGATAGGCGCCGGTATCGGCCTGCAGCGTGAAGCGCTTGACCCACTGCTTCTCGCCCGACCAGTGCCCGAAGGTCGCGCAGGGCACGCGCGGTGCGCTGACCTCGAGCAGCGTGTCGCCGACGCGCCAGCGTTCACCGATCACGGCATCGCTGACGGGCAGCCCGGACACCCGCAGATTCTCGCCGAACCAGCCGGGCGCAAGCGTGCGGCCCAACTGCTCGCCCCACTGCCGCGCGTCCTCGTCGGCGTAGGCGTAGACGGCCTGGTGGACGCCGCCGTGATGTTTCGTATCGCAGACGCGGTCACCGGCCAGTCCCAGCGCCCGGACCGCCACCCGGTCGGCGACCGGGCGTTTGTCGATCGCGGTCCGGCCGACCCGGCTCACCTTCGCGGGCACCTCGAGTTCGGCATGGAGTACACAGACCGCGAGTACGTGGCCGATCGCGCCGATTTCCCGGGGCGCTGCGGGCGCGCTCACCGGCCGCGCAACTTGTCCACGGCGAGCCGGCCGGCCTGCGGCTCGTCATCGGACGGGATCGAATCCGGATCGATGGCGGCGGCCATCGGACCGGCCTCCAGCCGGGTGTCGGCGGGGATGGCGCGTTTGACCAGCGCGAGTGCGATCGGCCCGAGTTCGTAATGGTCGATCACCGTGCCGAGGCGGCCGACCGCGCGGCCGCCGGCGGTCACCGCGTCGCCGGCCGCGGGCCGGGCATCGGCGGAGCCGTCCAGATGCAGCAGCACCAGATGCCGCGGCGGTTTACCGAGATTGTGGACGCGGGCGACGGTTTCCTGTCCGCGGTAGCAACCCTTGTTCAGATGGACCGCGCCGAATTCGTCCGGGCCGCCGATCCAGTGGGCCTCGTGCGGGATGGTCCGATCGTCGGTGTCGAGGCCGATGCGCGGGCGCAACGCCGCCACCCGCAGCGCCTCGAAGGCCCACAGCCCGGCCGGTTCGGCGCCGGCCGCGGTCAGCGCCGACCACAGTTCGCTCAGCCGGTCGCGCGGCACGACCAGGTCGTAGGAATCCTCGGTGGGCCACGGCATCCGGCGCAGGAATCCGCCGCCGGGCAGGGCGACCGCGCCGTACACCTCCGGCAGCGCGGCGACGCCCAGCGTCCCGGTCAGCTCGCGCACCCGCGGCCCGAGCAGGCTCAGGACCGCGTGGTCCGGTGCGGCCTCGGGTTTCGCGTCGGCCCAGAAGACCATCTTCTGCAGGAAGTCGAGCAATGCGGGGCCACGATCGCCTTCGGTGTCGATCCACACCGTGGCGTCGAGTTCGGTGAGCACGAAGTGGTGCTGGACGCGGCCGTTGAGGTCCAGATCCAGGTTCTCGGCGGACCGGCCGTCGCTCAACTCGGCGATGTGCTGGCTGGAAATCGTGTGCAGCCAGCTCAGCCGTTCGGCGCCGGTGATCCTCGCCACGAAACGGTGCGAACGGTCCACGAGGGCCACGCGCTGGGCCGCGGCACGCTGTTCCCCGAAGGGATCGCCGTAATGCCAGGCGACCGCGGCATCGGGACTTTCGGGCGGGCCGGGCACGGCCCCTGGGAGACCGAGCAGTGGACTGGGGGCGGCAACCACGGACACGTTTTCCACAATAGGCGGTCGCGCCGACCCGCGCCGCGCCACGGGTTGCCGCAGGTATGCGGTGAGTATGCCGTGGATACGCCTGTGGGCGCGGGGCTCGCCCGGGCGTTGCCCGACGATTGCGTACCCACGCCTGGAGCGCTCGATTCGCCTAGGCTGCCACGCATGGTGGATCGAGTTCTGGTGACACTCGACGGTACCGTCCGGAATCCGGACGAGCCGTTGCTCTATGCGGACGATATCGGCACGTTGCGCGGCGACGGCGTCTTCGAGACGGTGCTGGTGCGGGACGGTAAGGCGAGTGCACTGGAATTACATCTGGCGCGGCTACGGCGCTCGGCCCAGGCGCTGGACCTGCCCGACCCGGATGTCGCCCAGTGGCGCACCGCCGTGGAGTCCGCGGTCAAGGAATGGGGATCCGACCGCGAGGGCGTGCTGCGCATGATCGTGACGCGGGGCCGCGACGGCGCCGAGTCCAAGCGCGTCGGTTCGGGCGAACTGTCCGGCCCGGCACCGGATCTCACCGGCTACGTGCTCGTGAGCCCGGTCGCCGAGCGGGTGAGTAAGGCTCGCGCCGAAGGCATCTCGGTGATCACTCTCACTCGGGGCATCTCCACCGAACTCGCGACCACCGCCCCGTGGCTCCTGCTGGGTGCCAAGACGCTCTCCTATGCGACGAATATGGCGGCGCTGCGGTTCGCGGCCCGCCAGGACGCCGACGACGTGATCTTCACCAGCACCGAGCACCGCGTGCTGGAGGGGCCGCGCTCGACGGTCGTGATCCAGCGCGACAAGCAGTTGCTCACCCCGCCCGCGCGCGACGGGGTCCTGCCCGGCATCACCCAGCGCGCCTTGTTCGCCGAGGCGGGCAAGGCCGGCTGGGACTGCAGCTACAAGTCGCTGTTCACGGCGGATCTCGTTACCGCCGACAGTGTTTGGCTACTGTCGAGCATCACGCTGGCCGCGCGGGTGGCGACACTGGACGGGCTGCGGATGTCCGCGCCGGACTGTGCCGACGAAATCAAGGATCTGGTGAACCGTGGGATCGAACGGGCCTGGAATATCGCCGACTGGACCTGATTCGACCGCGTTGTCGGAGCGTCGAAAGCGGAACCCGTTACCGCGCAGCAATAATTGTTGGAATGTCGTGACGTAGGACTCGTTGCTCCACGGCTGTACCGGCGTAGGCTCCACTACGACATGTCGTAGTACGTGTGGATGTCCCGCATGACACAGGAGGCCGCCGGATGGATGTCGTCGACGTCTCACGTTGGCAGTTCGGGATCACGACCGTCTATCACTTCATCTTCGTACCGCTCACCATCGGCCTCGCGCCGATGGTCGCCGGGATGCAGACCGCATGGGTGATCACGGGTAAGGATCACTGGTACCGGCTGACGAAGTTTTTCGGCAAATTGTTCATGATCAACTTCGCGCTCGGTGTCGCCACCGGCATCGTGCAGGAGTTCCAGTTCGGCATGAACTAGAGCGAATACTCCCGCTTCGTCGGCGACGTATTCGGCGCCCCGCTGGCCATGGAGGGCCTGGCCGCGTTCTTCCTGGAATCGACCTTCCTGGGGCTGTGGATCTTCGGCTGGTCGCGGCTGCCCAAACTGGTGCACCTGGCCACCATCTGGCTGGTCGCGATCGGCGTGAACGCCTCGGCCTTCTTCATCATCGCCGCCAACTCGTTCATGCAGCATCCGGTCGGCGCCCGCTACAACCCCGAATCCGGCCGCGCCGAACTTCAGAGCATCGGCGCACTGCTGACCAACAACACCGCGCTGGCCGCCTTCCCGCACGTCGTGGCGGGTGCGTTCCTCACCGCCGGCACCTTCGTGGCCGGTATCGGCGGCTGGTGGATGGTTCGCAACGCCCGCTCGGGCCATCCGGAACTGCTGGAAGAGGCGCGCGGTATGTGGCGGCCCGCCGCCCGCGCCGGGATGTGGGTGATCGTGATCGCCGGCATCGCACTGGTATTCACCGGCGACATCCAGGGCAAGCTGATGTTCAAACAGCAGCCGATGAAGATGGCCTCGGCGGAATCGTTGTGCCACACCGAAACCGACCCCGACTTCTCGATACTCACCGTCGGCACCCACAACAACTGTGACAGCATCACCCGCGTCCTCGAGGTGCCCGGCGTGCTGCCGTACCTCGCCGAAGGCAGGTTCAGCGGCGTGACGCTGCAGGGTGTCAAGGACCTGCAGGCGAGCTACAACGAAAAATTCGGCCCGGGTGACTATCGGCCGAATCTGTTCGTCACCTACTGGACCTTCCGCGCCATGATCGGCTGGGCAGTGGGTTCGGCGGCCATCGCGCTGCTGGGCTTCTGGATGACCCGGCGCGGACGGATCCCGGATCAGCCCTGGTTCAAGTGGCTGAGCCTGATCTGCATTCCGACGCCGTTCCTGGCCAACAGCGCGGGCTGGGTCTTCACCGAGATGGGCCGCCAGCCCTGGGTGGTCGCACCGAATCCGACCGGGAACCCGGCCATCCGGATGACCGTGCAGCAAGCCGTCTCCGGGCATACCGCAGGCACAGTGCTGGCCTCACTGATCGTCTTCACGCTGGTGTACGGCGCACTTGCGGTCGTGTGGTTCTTCCTCATGCGGCGCTATGTGATCGAGGGGCCCGAACAGCCACCCGCGGAGACGGAAACGCCTGCGGTCGAGAAGCTTTCGTTCGCGTACTGAGGAGCCGAGGATGAGTCTGCCCGAATTCTGGTTCTTGCTGATCGGTGTCCTGTTCACCGGCTACTTCGTGCTCGAGGGCTTCGATTTCGGCGTCGGGATACTGATGCCGATCATCGGCCGCGGCGACGAAACGCGAAAGCGCGCCGTACTCAACACGATCGGGCCGGTCTGGGACGGCAACGAGGTGTGGCTGATCACCGCGGGCGGTGCGATGTTCGCGGCCTTCCCGGAGTGGTATGCCAGCCTGTTCTCCGGGTTCTACCTGGCACTGCTGCTGATCCTGGTGGCGTTGATCGTGCGCGCGGTGGCGATCGAATGGCGCGGCAAGATCCACGATCCGCGCTGGTACAAATGGTGCGACGCCGCGATCGTCTTCGGTTCCTGGGTGCCCGCGCTGGCCTGGGGGCTGGCCTTCGCGAATATCGTGCACGGAACGCAGCTCAACGCGCAGCGGCGGATCGAGGGCGGTCTGCTCGGCCTGATCAACCCGTACGGGCTGCTCGGCGCCCTGACGCTGCTGCTGTTGTTCATCCTGCACGGTGCGGTGTTCATCGCCTTGAAGACCGGCGGCGATATTCGCGACAGCGCCGAGCGGATCGCCCGGGTGATCTGGTTGCCGGCCACCGTGGTCGCCGCCGCCTTCGCGCTGTGGACCCAGCTCGCCCACGGCCAGGGCTGGACCTGGATCCCGTTGGGCGTGGCGGTATTCGGCCTGCTGCTCGCCGGTGGTGCGGTGCTGCGGCATCGCGACGGCTGGGCGTTCACCGGCACCGCCGTCACCGTGGTCGCCGCGATCGTGCTGCTGTTCGGTGCGCTCTTCCCGTACGTGCTGCCGTCCACCATCGACGCCGCCTACGGGCTGACCGTCGACGGCCGGATGGTCGACGGGCATCCCACCGTCAGCGCCTCCTCCACGCATTACACGCTGGTGGTGATGAGCTGGGTCGCGGTGGTGCTGACTCCGGTCGTGCTGATCTACCAGGGCTGGACGTACTGGGTCTTCCGCAAGCGCATCACCGTCGAGCAGATCCCGGCGCCCATCGGCCTGTCGATGCGCCGCGGCGCGCGGTAGGTCCACGATGGCCCGTCCCGTCGATCCCCGGCTGTGGCGTCACGCCCGCTCGGCCCGCCGATATCTGATCGTCAGCGTGGGGCTGTCGCTGGTGATCACGGCGGGCATCGTGGTCGCGGCGCTGATGCTGGCCCGGGTCGCGGCGGGCGTGATCACCGATCCCGGGCAGCGCACGATCGGCGCGTGGACCGCCGAGCTGGCGATTCTGGCGGCGGCGATCGCGGTGCGGACGGTGGCGAACTGGTGGCAGTCGCGGCTGGCGCATCGAGCCGGCGCACAGGTGGTCGCGGAGTTGGAGAATTCCGTCCTGGCCGCCGGAGCCGCCCTGCCGCCGCGGGAGCTGGACCGGCGGCGAACCGAACTGGCGGTGGTGGTCGGCGACGGACTGGGCGGATTGCGCGCCTATCTCACCGGATATCTGCCCGCGTTGCTGCTCGCGGTCCTGGTACCGCCCGTCGTGCTGGCCGTGATCGCGGTGCACGATCTCACCGCGGCGATCATCATCCTGGTGACGCTGCCGCTGATCCCGATCTTCATGATTCTGATCGGGCTGATGACCCAGGGCCGTGCCGCCGACGCCCTGGCCGCCACCACCCGGCTGTCGGATCAGATGCTCGACCTGTTCGCCGGCATGCCGACGCTGCGGGCGCTCGGCCGGGAAGCCGGTGCGGCCGAGGACAGTGCGCCGACCATGCGGCATCGGGTGCGCGAGCTCGGCGAGGCGCTGCACAAGCGGACCATGGCGACGCTGCGGATGGCGTTCCTGTCGTCGATGGTGCTGGAGATGCTGGCGACCCTGTGCGTGGCACTGGTCGCCGTGTCGATCGGCATGCGGCTGGTCTTCGGGCATATGGGCCTGTACGCCGGTCTGCTGGGCCTGATCCTCGCCCCGGAGGTCTATCTGCCGCTGCGTGCGGTGGGGGAGAGGTTCCACGCGGCGCAGGACGGAATGGCTGCTGCCGAACGGGCTTTCGCGATACTGGAGCCGGACCGGACCCAGGCGCGGGACCTGTCCGCGAGCGTCGCCGGTGCGCGGGAAGTCTCGGTGGAGGCCAACGCGCCCACCGAACCTCGGCGAGCAGATGCCCGCAGTGTCCGGCGATCCGGCGAGCCATCCGCGGCGCGAGTCCCGGCGACGGTCGAACCGGGGACCGCGGAGATCGAGCTGCGTGACGTGTGGGTGCGCGCGCGGGGCGGGTACGCCCCCGCCGGATTGTCGGGTGTGTTCCGACCGGCCGCGGTGACCGCCCTCATCGGCCCCAATGGAAGCGGGAAATCGACTGCGCTGCAAGTGATATTGGGTCTGATGGCGCCGGAGCGGGGTGCGGTTCTGGCAGGTGGGCGCCCGGTCGGCGAGCTCGATCCGGACGGATGGTGGTCGCATATCGCCTGGTTGCCGCAGCGCCCGGTGCTGCTGCCCGGCACCTTGCGAGAGAACCTCGAACTCTTCGGCGCGCAAGCTGGTGGCGGCGGGCGTGGTGGTACCGCCGGCCGCGCCGAGGCCGTCGACAATGCTTGTGCGGCAACGGGTTTCGACACAGTACTCGGCGAACTTCCGGACGGGTGGGACACCGTGGTGGGTCCCGGCGGCGTCGGTCTGTCCCTCGGCCAGCGCCAACGCCTGGCATTGGTTCGCGTGCTGGCCGCCGACCGCCCGATTCTGCTCTTCGACGAACCCACCGCCCATCTCGACGAACACAGTGAGGCGACGGTCCTCGCCGCCCTGACCGAACGGGCCCGCGCGGGCGCGACGGTCGTCGTGGTGGCGCACCGCCCCACCGTGCTCGCCATCGCCGATCACATCATCGAGGTACACGCGCGGGCGGAGTCGGACCCGGCGGAACCTGATGCCGAGCAATGGGCGTCGGCCGGCCGAGAATCGGATGGGTTAAAGCACGCCGCCCCTGCGGAGGTGGAGCCGGCGGACGAGGTTCGGCGTGGCGATGCGCGTGCATCGGGCACGTCTGTGGCGCCGATCGGAGTCGGCCGGGTGATGACCAGGGGGTGGACGCCGTGAAATCTCTGTGGGCCGAACTGCGGGAGCTGCGGCGGGTTTCGGAGATCTCCCCGTGGCGCGTGGTCGTATCGATCTGCTGGGGGACCGTCGCGCTCGGCAGTGGGCTGGGGTTGGCCGCGCTGGCGGCGTGGCTGATCGCACGGGCATGGCAGATGCCGCCGGTGCTGGACCTGAGCGTCGCGGTGGTCGCCGTCCGGGCACTGGGCATCTCGCGCGGACTGTTCCGCTATATCGAGCGGTTGTCGACCCACGACGTCGCGCTGCGCGCCATGACGACCGCCCGCACGGCGGTGTATACGGCGTTGGCGCGTACCGATATCCGGTCCCTGCGACGCGCCGGCCGGTCCGAGGGCGACGTCACCGGTTCGACAGAACGCGGCGCCGGGCGGGAGACCGCGCTGCTGCGCCGGGGCGATCTGCTCACCCGGATCGGCGCGGATATCGATGACCTGGGCGCCGTGATCGTGCGCGCGGTCGTCCCCATCGCGGTCGCGATCCTGCTCTCGCTCGCCGCCGTAGCCCTGCTCGCCACCATTTCCGTGCCCGCCGGGGTGGTTCTGGCCGTGGCTCTGCTGGTCTCCGGCGGGTTCGCGCCCTGGCTGTCCGCGCGCGCGGCGCGCGACGCCGAACTGGCGGTGCAATCCGATCGTGCCGAATTCCGGGCCGCGGCCGTGACGGTGCTCGATCACGCTCCCGAACTGCGGGTCGCCGGTCGGCTCGACACGGCGATGACGGCCGCCGCAACCGCCGCAGAGCGTGCGGTGCGTGCCGAGGATCGGGCGGCCTCGCGCAGCGCGTGGGCGGCCGCGGCGACTCCGCTGTCGATCGGTGCCAGCGTTGTGGGCGCCTTGCTGATCGGAATCGTGTTGTACGGCAACGGCTTCGGCGCGCCGGCCGAACCGTTGCAGCCTGCGCCGGCCGGCGGGATCAGCCCGATGGCCTTCGCGATCCTGGTGCTGCTGCCGTTGTCGGCGTTCGAGGCCGTGGGGGTGCTGCCCGCCGCGGCGCAGGCCCTCACCAAGGGCCGAGCCGCCCTGCGCCGCATCCGTGCCCTCGACCCGGTCGAGCCGCCGTCGCGGGCCGGCGATCCGGGCAACCGTGTCGTGCCGGCCGACAGCGGCGACCTGCGTGCCCGCCTGATCCACGCGTTGCCCGACCTTCCGCCGGGCCGCCGGATCGCGGTGGTGGGCCCGAGCGGGGCGGGTAAGACCACGTTGCTGATGAGCTGGGCCGGACTGTTCGACATTCCGCGCCCCGGCCGCACCTTCTTCGCCGAGGACGCCCACGTATTCGGCACCTCGGTCGTGGAGAACCTCCGGGTGGCCCGCGGCGACGTGACCGATGCGGAGGCCGAAAGCGCCCTGCGCGCGGTCGGTTCCGGGCCGTGGCTCGATACTCTGCCGGAGGGGCTGGAAACGGATCTGGTCGGCGGCGCGGCCGCACTCTCGGGCGGGCAGCGCCGGCGTCTGCTGCTGGCGCGCGCTCTCGTCGCCCCCGCCGACACCCTGCTCCTGGACGAACCCACCGAACATATGGAGGCGGCGGCGGGCGCCGAACTGCTGCGCGCACTGCTCGACGAAACCAGCGGTCTCGTCGACCCGGATCGCACGGTGGTCGTCGTGACCCACCAGCTGCCCCCCGATCACCGCGCCGACACCGTGGTCGCGGTCGCACCCGGCGGCGAGATATCGATCACTCGCCGCGTCGCCGCCTGACCCGGCGAAAACCCAGGTCGGCACCGGAATTCGGCTCTGCGAAAAATCCGTTGCAGCTCCTCGGCCGCGGCCGGTAGTTTCGTCTGTACACGGGAAAGGAGGTGGTTCGAAGAATGGATATTCAGAGGACGCGTGAGGTGGCTGCCGGTTGAGCGCCACAGCCGCGGTCCCCGTACCGCGGCCCGCTGCAGTGGATTCGGTCCCCGCGCGAGCGCTGAACTAATCCAAGGCAGTCACCCGGCCCCCGAGCCCCCGGTTTGTCCGACCGGGACCGCGAGAGATCAGATCTCCGCGGTACGGCTCGGGGGCCGTGCTCTTTCCGCCTGAGATCAGGGCCGACGTTGCCCGGGCTCGGCTCAGCCGATGTAGCGCTGGAGGCGGGCGGAGAGGCGGGGTTTCAGAGCGCCGTCGGCTTCCACACGTTCCTCGACGTAGCCGAGGTCGCCGCCTTCGACGATGCCGTAGAGGCGTTTGGCGCCGCCGACCACCGCGCCGGACTGGCTGCGGATCACGACGTCGGTGGCCAGTTCCCAGGACGACTGGGTGAGGGCCTGGCCGTAGAAGAGTTCGACGATGCCGGAACTGTGGGTCAGCAGGAGTTCGATGACCTCGTCGTCGCCGTCGATGCCGACCCGCCAGAAGCCGCTCTCGCGCAGATCGGGGCCGGAGTAGTTGCCTTCGGCGTCGATGACCCAGGAACGAGAATCCCAGGACAGATAGTCGCCACCGTCGTGGGAGACGATGATCTGCTGGCCGAAGTGGTAGTCGCCGCCGCGCTCGGGATCGTTGCCCTCGCCCTCACCGCGCCAGACGCCCACCAGCGGCAGCAGCGCGAGCATGGAGGCACTCAGATCGGGACCCAGCCGCAGATTCGCGGTGTCCTCGGGCAGCGGCAGACCCGGCAGCTGCGGAATGTTGCGGCCGCCGGTGGATTTGGCGCGCTCGGCAGCCTCGGCTACCGCCTCGTCGCCACTGCGGCGAGCCGCGTCATCGCTTTCGCGCCCCTCGGCGTGCGCCTGTGAGGCGTGACCGTTGGTCGCTGCGTTTTCGACGTTCTCGCTCGCCGAATCGGTCACGACTCGGTGAAGAGCCGGTAGAGGACGTACAGCCCGAACCAGGCGATCAGCACGGAGCAGATGACCAGCAGAATCTCGAAGGTTAAGACCACATATCGGAGTTTAACGACCCGCTCGGCGAAGACGAAAACGGCCCCGGGAAAACGAATCCCGGGGCCGTTCGCGTGCGATGAGCGCAGTTTTCGGCGCGTGCCGTCGACGCTCGGCGTCGGTGTTACTTGGCGACGCTCACGTCGATGTTGTGGACGCCCGCCCCTTCGGGGCTGACCTTGGCCGATCCGTTGCCGGCCGACGACAGGGCCCGGATGGTCCAGGTGCCGGGCGCGGCGAAGAAGCGGAAATCACCGGTGCCGGAGGCCACGACCTCGGCGGTGAACTCGTCGCTCGAGTCCAGCAGGCGGACGAAGGCGCCGCCTACCGCGTTACCGTCCGCATCGAGGACGCGTCCGGTGAGGACGGTCTCCTTCTCGGTGTCGACGTTGGCCGGAAGGGCCTGACCCTGGGTAGGTGCTGCACACATATCTATTTACGCTCCCAACTCGATCGGTGCACCGACGAGGGAGCCGTATTCGGTCCAGCTCCCGTCGTAGTTCTTGACGTTCTTGTGGCCCAGCAGCTCCTGCAGCACGAACCAGGTGTGCGACGAGCGCTCACCGATGCGGCAGTAGGCGATGGTCTCCTTCTCGCCGTCGAGGCCCGCTTCCTTGTAGATGGAAGCCAGTTCCTCGTCGGACTTGAAGGTGCCGTCCTCGTTCGCGGCCTTGCTCCACGGCACGTTGATGGCGCCGGGGATGTGGCCGGGACGCTGGCTCTGCTCCTGCGGCAGGTGCGCGGGAGCGAGAATCTTGCCGGAGAACTCATCGGGCGAACGCACGTCGACGAGGTTCTTGACGCCGATTGCCTGGATGGCGTCGTCGCGGAAGGCGCGGATCGACAGGTCCTGCTCGGAGGCCTTGTAGGTGGTCGCCGGACGGGTCACCGCATCGGTCGACAGCGGGCGGGCGTCGAGCTCCCACTTCTTGCGGCCGCCGTCGAGCAGCTTCACGTCCTGGTGGCCGTAGAGCTTGAAGTACCAGTACGCGTAGGCCGCGAACCAGTTGTTGTTGCCACCGTAGAGAACGACGGTGTCGTCGTTGCCGATACCGCGGGCCGACAGCAGATCCGAGAACTGCTCCCGGTTGACGAAGTCACGCCGAACCGGATCCTGCAGATCCTTCTTCCAGTCGATCTTGACGGCACCCTCGATGTGGCCCGTGTCGTAGGCGGAGGTGTCCTCGTCGACCTCGACGATCACGACGCCGGGGGTGTTGAGGTTCTCTTCGACCCAGTCTGCGGAGACCAGGACATCGGAGCGAGCCATGTTGTTCCTTTCGATGTGACTTGCCGGGGTATGTGGAGAGATGAGTTGTGGTTCGTGGGGGCGGTCAGTTCGCCGAGTTGCTCGTCGTGACCGGGGTGCGCGCGCCGAGCCGCTGGGTGAGCGGATAGATCTTGCAGCCCAAGCAGATTCCGAACGCCGCGTTGAGGAACGCCGCGAACAGTGCGAAGGCGGTGAAGATCGCGCCCACCACGCCGGCCCCGGCCGCGAAGCCGATGAAACCGACGATCGCGAAGACGAAACCGACCAGCTGTGCGAACCGCAGCGGCGGCACCGGCTCGGTTTCGGTCGCCGGGCCGATGCGCGGCGCGGCGAAGGTGGCGAAGACCCAGCCGTAGGGGCTGCGCCGCGGACCGTACAGCGCGCCGAGGGCGAACACGATCGCTTGCAGGGCGATCAGCACCGCGGCGGCGGCGGTCGACAAGGCGGAGACGATCAGGACCAGCACGAGGACACCGGTGGTGATCCACGCCGCGAACCGCGGTCCGCGGACGTCCACCTGACCGGTGGGTGAGTTGGTGTTCTGAGGCACGGGAACTCCTGCGCTGAAGAAGGCTTATCTGGCTTATCCGGTTGCGGGTTATCCGTCAGATAGGTCGGATCACCGGGGGATCGACGAGATCTCACACGCGGTGGAGAAACCGGTCGGCGGCAGGGGATACGAAAGGCCGACCGGCTACATGCACAGGCAGCAACAACCGCCGAGGCGGCACAGATCAACTGTGCGGCGTCGGGTGAGCATCAGCTCTCGGCGGGTTTGCACGCCAAGCAGTTTACCCGGTTTCGGGAGGGAATTGGACCCGGGGTACGAAACTCGGGCGGGCGCCGGGCGCGCAGACGGCGCGGGGGGCGGTTCGAGCAACGGCCGAAAAGCCCGTGTGAGCAGGAAGTTCAGGCCGCTTCGGGAACCGTCAGCGGAGCCAGTGCGCTACGCAGGTCGGTGGCCTTGGGCACACCGGAGATCCGGAACCGCTCGCGCCCGTGGGCGTCGAAGACGAACGTGGTGGGCAGCGACAGGACATTGAGCTCGCGCGCCAGGTCCGCCTCGGCGTCGATATCGATCTCGACGTCGCGGGGCGGCTGCACGGTATCGGCCAGATCGGCGACGACCCCGGCCACCACCCGCCGGACCGCTGCGCACGGACCGCACCATTCGGCGGAGAAGTGCAGGACGGTCGGCACCGCCTCGGTGACACCGACGGCGCTGAGCAGTTCGGTGCGCGAACCCGCGATCTCGGTGGCCTTGGCCGTCCGCACGCGGCCCTCGCGGTAGCGCAGGGCAATACCCGCGGCCACCCCGGCCAGCAGGACGACGGCCAGAATCGTGAGTTCAATCATGGTCGGGCAAACCTGTCCATATCAATGCGAATATTCTCCCCTTCCCCCTCTACCACGATATTGCCGCCGATGGCCTGCACCTTCTTCGGGGGCACCCCGAACGGCAGATCCTTGGTGTCGATGGTGCGGGTGAAGCGGGCCAGTACCGCGGCCTTGTCCAGGTCGGGACCCAGTTCTGCGGCGGTGGTGGTGGGCGCGGTGGTGTCGACGCCGCCGTGATAGAGGTCGGTGGCGACCAGTTTGATCTGATCTCCGTCGAGGAACAGATCGGCCTTCACGCTCACCCGGTCGGTACTGCGGGTCTCCGGGCCGAGCTGGATGGTGCCGGTGAGGACCAGGGCGCCCTGGGTGGTCATGCCCGAGCCGCCGGAACCCCCGGTGCCGTCGGATTTGTCGGCCGGGCGGGTGACCACTTCGAGGTCCGGAATGTTGAACAGCCGCCCGAGCTCGACCGGTTCGATACGCATCCGGCCTGCCACCTGATCGACCATCACCGAGCGCATGTCGTTGTCCACCAGATCGTGCATCGACAGATGGACACCGTTCAGGGTGGCTTCGACAAGGATCTCGCCGGGAATGTCGGGACGGTTGGCGCGTGCCCGGATCTCGAGGTTGCGGTAGTCGCCGCGCGCGGTCTGGGCCAGGAACGGGAAGCCGTGAATGGTCACTTCGGGGTCGGCGCTGAGTTCACCGCCGGCCCGCAGCGACCGCGATACCCGGTACTCCGAGTAGGCCGCCGCAGTGAAATCGACCACTACGGCGATCGCGACCACCAGCAGCAGTCCGACGATCAGTTTTCTCATCCACATGCTCCGAGTTCAGGCCGTCCGTGCGCGCGGAACGCTGCGGTCGCGCGCGGAGGGGTACGAGGCGTGGGCGTCTCGAGGAGAGGCTACCCGGTACGAAGATATCTGCCCGGACCACGCGGGCGCGCGGGTGTGGGCGCGGCGGCGGCCATCACCGCTGGTCTCCGCGCGGGTGCGGCGGAGTGCGCAATACATGATCGGCGCCCCGCACGCGCTAATGTAGGCACGAATTACCTGTGCCGACGCGCATGGATTCGCGATTGACGTCGAGGTTGCCCGCGGACATGCCAGATTGGGAGGAGAGCCGGTGGAGCTGCTCCTGCTGACCTCCGATCCGAACCCGGAAGCCGTGCTGCCGTCCCTGGCGCTGCTCCCGCACAATGTGCGGCCCGCGCCCACCGAGGTGGCATCGCTGCTCGAGGCGGGTACCGCGGATGTGGCTCTGGTCGATGCCCGCACCGATCTGGCCGCCGCGCGCGGACTGTGCAGACTGCTCGGCAGCACCGGCTCCTCGGTGCCGGTGGTGGCGGTGCTGACCGAGGGCGGTCTGGTCGCGGTCAATGCCGATTGGGGACTGGACGACATCCTGCTGCCGGGAACCGGCCCAGCCGAACTCGATGCCCGGCTGCGCCTGCTGGTCGCCCGCAACGGCGGCGCGGCCAGCCCGGAGAACACCGGCAAGATCACGCTCGGCGAACTGGTCATCGACGAGGGCACCTACACCGCGCGGTTGCGCGGCCGCCCGCTCGATCTGACCTACAAGGAATTCGAGCTGCTGAAATATCTCGCCCAGCACGCCGGCCGGGTCTTCACCCGCGCCCAGTTGCTGCAGGAGGTCTGGGGTTACGACTTCTTCGGCGGCACCCGCACGGTCGACGTGCACGTGCGGCGGCTGCGAGCCAAACTGGGCAGTGAGTACGAATCCCTGATCGGCACCGTTCGTAACGTCGGTTACAAGGCGGTTCGCCCGGCGCGCTCGGCCAACAACAAGGGCGGCGAGCAGCCGGCCGGCCTCCCGGACGAGGGCGACGACGGCGCCGACGACTCGCATCTGACACAGGTCAACGGCAGCCCGTCCTGAGGTCGGTGACGGGCCTGAGTGGGCCGCGGTGCGATGGACGAGCGGGAGGCCGGTGTGGTTGGCCGCGGCGCGAACGATCGGCCCGCGAAAACGGTTGCGCCGAAACGAAACCGGCCGCTGGGTCAGCCGGCCGCCGCCGGCGGGAATCAGGGCGGTAGCCGAGCAGGTTCTGGGAGGGGCCGATTGCCGCAAGTGCCGGCTGCCGGCGGACGTGAACGAATGAGCGAGGGATGGGTGTGAGCGTGCAGGTGCCGGACTGGACCACCGGATTGGCCCCAGCGACCGCGGCGCAGATCGTGGAGCTGGTGGAACGCGCGGGTGCCGCCGACGCGGTCGCGCCGATCTCCGAACAAGCGGTGCTCTCGGTGACCGCATCCGCGTCGGCTGCGCACGACGATGCCGACGCCGATGCGGCGACCGGCCGGACGCGGCATCTGGTCGTCGAGCGTGACGGCGAACTCGTCGCGTACGCGAATCTCGTTCCGGCACACGGTGATCACCCGGCGATGGCCGAGGCCGTGGTGGATCCGCGGGCGCGCGGGCGCGGTATCGGCGCGACGCTCGTCGCGGCGGCCCTGCAAGCGGGTGGTCCGGGTGCGCGGATCTGGGCGCACGGCAATCTGGCGCCGGCGCGGGCGGTCGCCGGCCGGCTCGGGCTGACGATCGCACGCGAGTTGTGGCAGATGCGGCGGCCCCTGACACAGGCTCCGGAGGGCGATCAAGCAACCGTTGAGCTACCGAAGCTGGAGGTTCCTGCCGACATCGTGCTGCGGACCTATGCCGGGCCCGCCGACGACGCGGAGATCCTGCGGGTCGACAACGCCGCCTTCCACTGGCATCCCGAGCAGGGCGGCTGGACCGAGGCCGAGATCGCGGTCCGGCGGGCGGCGCCCTGGTTCGACCCGAAGGGCCTGTTCATCGCCGCCGATCCCGCGGATCCCGGCCATATCCTGGGCTTTCACTGGACCAAGGTGCACGAGCCGGACGAGACCTCGGACGCGGTCGGCGAGGTCTACGTGGTGGCCATCGACCCGGCCGCGCAGGGCCGCGGACTGGGACGCGTGCTGACCCTCGCGGGCCTGCACTACCTGCGCGATCGGGGACTCGGCGCGGTGATCCTCTACACCGAGGCCGACAACACCGCGGCCGTGCACACCTATACTCGTCTCGGGTTCGAGACGGCCCATATCGACGTCGCCTACACCGCGCGTTGATACCCTCGCAGTAACACTGCGGCAAATCTCACAGGTTCGAACCGCAATCGCGCCGGGTTGTTCACCCTGCGTTCACTTGCCCAGGTCCCACTGTCAACCGGACGAATCTACTTTGATCGTGGGCGGCATTCGCTGCTCGGTGCGCAAGTTCTCTGCGAACGGCCACCCACAGGACCCGTCCGGTCGTTGAGGGATCGGGCGTGTACGAAGCGTTTCCCGGAGGAACAGGTGAATTTCAAGCGCAGCGGCGCTCTCCTCGGTGTGCTGGCGGCTGCCGGCACTCTGACACTGACTGCCTGTGGTAGCGACGACAACTCGGCCGCGACCGGTAACACCACCAAGGTCGATGTGGCCTGCGGTGGCAAGAAGGCTCTCAAGGCCAGCGGATCCTCCGCTCAGAAGAACGCGATGGACCGCTTCATCGCCGCCTACGAGCAGAACTGCGACGGCGCCAAGCTGGACTACACCTCCAGCGGCTCCGGCGCCGGCGTGAACGAGTTCGTCGGCGGCCAGACCGATTTCGGTGGTTCGGACTCCGCTCTGGACCCGAAGAAGGACGAGCCGAAGAAGGCCGCCGATCGTTGTGGCGCGCCGGCCTGGAACCTGCCGACGGTCTTCGGTCCGATCGCCATCACCTACAACCTCGACGGTGTCACCAACCTGACCCTCGACGGCCCGACGGCGGCGAAGATCTTCAACGGCACCATCACCAAGTGGGACGACCCGGCGATCAAGGGCCTGAACCAGGGCGTGAACCTGCCGTCGGACGAGATCCACGTGCTCTTCCGCAGTGACGAGTCGGGCACCACCGACAATTTCCAGCGCTACCTGGACGCCGCCTCCAACGGCGCGTGGGGCAAGGGCGCGGGTAAGTCGTTCGCCGGCGGTGTGGGCGAGGGTGCGAAGGGCAACGAGGGCACCTCGGCCGCCATCAAGAGCACCAAGGGCTCCATCACGTACAACGAGTGGTCCTTCGCGCGGTCGCAGAACCTGTCCACCGCGCAGATCATCACCGATGCCGCCGTGAAGCCGGTGGCGCTCAACACCGAGTCGGCCGGTAAGGCCATCGCCGCCGCGAAGATCGTCGGTCAGGGCAACGACCTGATCATCGACACCAACTCGTTCTACAAGCCGACCGATCCGGGTGCCTACCCGATCATGCTGGCCACCTACGAGATCGTGTGCTCGAAGTACGCCGACGCCGACACCGGCAAAGCCGTGAAGGCGTTCCTGACCTCGGCGATCACCAACGGTCAGAACGGACTCGAGGACTCCGGCTACGTGCCGATCCCGGATGCGTTCAAGACCAAGCTGACCACCGCGATCAACGCCATCTCCTGATTGCGAAACCCTGATGACCGTCCACGACGAAGTCACCGCCGCGGGCCAGTCGGATTCGACCGGCCCGCGGACGGGCAACGAAGTCCCGCCGGGAGATACTTCCTCCATGCCGAGTGAGTCGAGCAACAAGCCGGCCGGTCGCATCGCCGGCGGCCACAGCCGCCGGGGGGAGACCGTTTTCCGTTCCCTGGCCACGGCCGCCGGGGCGACGATCGTCGCGGCGATCGCGCTCATCGCGCTGTTTCTGCTGATTCGCGCGGTGCCGTCGGTAGCGGCGAACAAGGCGAACTTCTTCACCAGTGCCGAGTTCAACGTCACCAATGCCGACAACATGCACTTCGGCATCCGCGACCTGTTCATGGTCACGGTGCTGAGTTCGCTGCTGGCGTTGCTGATCGCCGTGCCGCTCGGCGTCGGTATCGCGTTGTTCCTGACGCAGTACGCGCCGAAGGTGTTGTCGCGTCCGTTCGCGATGCTGGTCGATCTGCTCGCGGCGGTGCCTTCGATCGTGTTCGGTCTGTGGGGTTTCCTGGTGCTGGCCGAGAAGCTGGCGCCCTTCGAACAATTCCTCAACGACAAATTGGGCTGGTTCTTCCTGTTCAAGGAAGGCAACGTCTCCATCAGCGGCGGTGGCACGATCTTCACCGCAGGAGTCGTGCTCGCGGTGATGATCCTGCCGATCATCACCTCGGTCAGCCGCGAGGTCTTCCACCTGACTCCCCGCGCGCACATCGAGGCCGCACAGGCCCTGGGCGCCACCAAGTGGGAGGTGGTGCGGATGACCGTGCTGCCGTACGGCCGCAGCGGTGTGATCGCCGGTTCCATGCTGGGGCTCGGCCGCGCGCTGGGTGAAACCATCGCGGTGCTGATCGTGCTGCGCACCGCCGCCTCGGCCGGCCACTGGTCGCTGTTCGACGGTGGCTACACCTTCGCCTCCAAAATCGCCTCGGCGGCTTCGGAATTCAGCCAGGCGTTGCCGACCGGCGCCTATATCGCGGCGGGCTTCGTACTGTTCGCGTTGACCTTCGTCGTCAATGCCCTGGCTCGGATCGCCGCCGGCGGGAAGGTGAACGGGTGATGACCACCACATTGGACAAGCCGATCAAGGCGCCCACGTTCCGCCACGTGAGCATGGGCCGCAAGGTCCGCAACAACCTCGCCACCTCGGTCATGTGGCTGTGCTTCGGCATCGCGCTGGTCCCGCTGAGCTGGGTACTGATCCTGGTGCTGAGCAAGGGTTTCCACGCGATCGTCAGCAGTGGCTGGTGGTCCAAGTCGCAGAAGGGCGTGCTGCCCGACCAGTTCGCCGGCGGTGTGTACCACGCGATCTACGGGACGATCGTGCAATCGGCGGTGGCCGCGGTGATCGCGGTGCCGCTGGGCATCATGGCCGCCGTGTATCTGGTCGAATACGGCCGCGGCTGGCTGGCGAAGACGACCACCTTCATGGTCGACATCCTCGCCGGTGTGCCCTCGATCGTGGCCGCGCTGTTCGTCTTCGCGCTGTGGATCGCCACCTTCGGGTTCCCGCAGTCGGCCTTCGCGGTGTCGCTGGCACTGGTGCTGCTGATGTTGCCGGTGGTGGTGCGCAGTACCGAGGAAATGCTCAAACTCGTGCCCGACGAATTACGCGAGGCCTCCTACGCGCTGGGCATCCCGAAATGGAAGACGATCCTGCGGATCGTCGTGCCGACCGCTCTGCCCGGCATGATCAGCGGTATGTTGCTGGCAGTCGCCCGCGTCATGGGTGAGACCGCGCCGGTGCTGGTCCTCGTCGGCTACTCGAAGTCGATCAACTCCAACATCTTCAACGGAAATATGGCGTCGCTGCCGCTGATGATCTACCAGGAACTGGCCAACCCGGAAGCGGCCGGCCGGATGCGAGTGTGGGGCGCGTCGCTGACGCTGATCCTGATCATCGCCCTGCTGTACATCGGCGCGGCCGTGGTCAACAAACTGCTCACGCGGAATCGATAGAAGCGAACGGAATACGACAATGGCCAAGCGGATCGACGTCAAAGATCTCAACATCTACTACGGCAAATTTCACGCCGTATCCGATGTGTCGCTGACCGTGTTGCCGCGCAGCGTCACCGCTTTCATCGGCCCGTCCGGTTGCGGTAAGTCGACGGTACTGCGTTCGCTCAACCGCATGCACGAGGTGACTCCGAACGCCCGCGTCGAGGGCGCGGTGCTGCTCGACGGTGAGGACATCTACGGCTCCGCGGTCGACCCGGTCGGCGTGCGGCGCACCATCGGCATGGTGTTCCAGCGGCCGAACCCGTTCCCCACCATGTCGATTCGCGACAATGTGGTGGCCGGGCTGAAGCTGCAGGGGGTGCGCAACCGCAAGGAGCTCGACGAGGTCGCCGAGCGCTCGCTGCGTGGCGCCAACCTGTGGAACGAGGTGAAGGATCGCCTCGACAAGCCCGGTGGTGGCCTGTCCGGCGGTCAGCAGCAGCGTCTGTGCATCGCCCGCGCGATCGCGGTCTCGCCCGATGTGCTGCTGATGGACGAGCCGTGTTCGGCGCTGGACCCCATCTCCACGCTCGCGATCGAGGACCTGATCTCGGAGCTGAAGAAGGAGTACACGATCGTCATCGTCACCCACAACATGCAGCAGGCCGCACGTGTGAGTGACCAGACGGCGTTCTTCAACCTGGAAGCCCAGGGCAAGCCCGGCAAGCTCGTCGAAATCGACGAGACCGAGCGGATCTTCTCCAACCCCACACAGAAGGCGACCGAGGACTACATCTCCGGCCGCTTCGGATAGGTTCTCCGAACCTTGTGATCGCGGGCTGAGTCCCTCCGCGTTTCGAAACCCCGTCCCTGGTGGACGGGGTTTTCTCATGCGCGGAGAGGCGGGCGTGGCGCCTATCACATGTTCGGCCGAGATGTGTGCTCGCTCATCTCATACCGTAGTCGGTTGTCTGACACTCGTGGTAACAGTTACCTTGCTCCTGAACTAAACCGATCGTTATAGTCAGGAGGCGGGATGTCGGTGTCAACGGCGAGACCTGTAGCCCAGCAGGGGATTCCGATCGCGACGCGCATGCGGATTTTCGCGTTGGTCGCGATCTGTCTGGCCGAACTGCTGGTCGTACTGGACAACACGCTGGTCAATGTGGCCCTGCCGTCGATGGCGGTGCAACTGCAGGCCCGGATGAGCGGGCTGCAGTGGATCGTGGACGCGTTCACCTTGGCCTTCGCCGGGCTGCTGTTGCCGCTCGGCCATCTCGGTGACCGCTACGGCCGCCGCCGGCTGATGATCATCGGCCTGGCGGGTGTGGCCGTCATGTCGGCCGCCGGTGCGATGTCCTCGGGCCTCGGCCAGGTGATCGCCGCGCGGGCCGGCATGGGCGTCTTCGCCGCCGCGGTGTTCCCGGCGACGCTGGCCCTGATCATCAACCTGTTCCCGGAGACACGCGCCCGGGCTGCGGCCATCGCGCTGTGGACCGCCATGGCCGGTATCGCGGTGGCGATCGGACCGGTGACCGGCGGCTGGCTGCTCGAATACTTCAGCTGGCACGCCGTGTTCTGGATCAATGTGCCGATCGCCGCGATCACGATCGCGGCAGTGCTCGTCGTCGTCCCGGAATCGCGGGCCGATCACAGCGGCCGGCTCGACGTGCTCGGGATCGGCCTCTCGCTGGTGGCGGTCACGACGCTGGTGTGGACGATCATCGAGGCGCCGAAGCACGGGTGGCTGTCCGGGCGCAGCGTCGGCGGGTACGCGCTCTCGCTGATTCTGCTTGCGCTGTATGTGATCTGGGAGTTGCGGGTGGAATCACCGGTGCTGAACATGCGGCTGTTCCGGATCCGGCGCTTCTCGATCCCGGCCCTGGCGATCACCGTCTCCTACTTCTGCGCCTTCGGATTCCTGTTCCTGATCACCCAATACTTCCAGGGTGTGAAGGAATTGAGCGCGCTCGAATTCGGCATCCACTCATTGCCTTTCGCGGCCGCGGTGGGCTTCGGCGCGCCCGTGGCGACGCTGGCCGCGCAGCGCATCGGCACCACCGCCACCGTCGTGTGCGGCCTGCTCCTGCTGGCCGCCGGCATGTTCTTCGCGGGCCGGGTGACCGTCGAAACGCCCTATCTGGGAACGGTTCTGGTCTCGATGGTCCTGATGGGTGTCGGCTTCGGCGTCGTGCAGGGACCGGCCACCGAATCCATCATGGGCGCGGTGCCGATCGAGGAGGCGGGCGCCGGATCGGCGGTCAACGACACCACCCGCGAGGTGGGCGGCACCCTCGGCGTCGCCGTCCTCGGCTCGATCATGACCTCGGTCTACACCGGTCGAGTCGGCGCCCGCATCGACGCGATCCCGGACGCGATCATGAATCCGACGCAGAAGAGCCTGGCCCGCGACACCCCCATCAGCGTGCTGGAAATCGTCAAGTCGCCGATCAGCCCGTTCTTCGCCGGTGCGAAAGCCGATCTGGTGCATGCCATGAAGGTGGCCGCCCTGGCCGGCTCGACGGCCGCATCCTGGGCGGCGGTCGGGGCCCTGCTGGTCTGCGCGGTGCTCGTCGCGGTGCTGTTGCCGTGGAAGTCCGAGCGCGGCGCGTCGCCACTGCTGGGCCGAACCTCGGAGGAGGAGCCGGTGACGGTGGGCCTCCGTGCGGAGGACACCCCGGCGAAAGCCGAAACCGTCAGCCGCACATAACAGCTCGCTGCCCGTCCGCGTGCTGGACGGGCAGCGGCCTCTGCCCGGACAGTGTGTCAACGGGCCAACTGATTTAGCGAGTACATGGGTAACTCACCGGGGACGTCCAGAACGCACCGCTCACCCGACCGCCGCCCCGATGCCGAAGCCCACACCCACCCGACGACACGCAAAGACCCGGAGAGGCGGAACCGGTTCAGATCTTCTCGGTTTCGGCATCCGGGTCGGGCGGCAGCACACCGGTCACGAGGAAGACGACCCGGCGGCCGATCTCGACGGCGTGGTCGGCGAAGCGCTCGTAGTAGCGGCCCAGCAGCGTGACATCGACGGCGGCGGCCACGCCGTACTTCCATTCCCGGTCCATCAGCAGGGAGAACAGGTGGCGATGCAGATCGTCCATCGCCTCGTCGTCCTCGTTGAGCTGCGCGGCCCGCTCCGGATCGCGCGTCTCCAGGACCTCCTTGGCGGCGGCGCCCATATTCACCGCGATGCGGCCCATCTCGGCGAAGTAGCCGTTCACCGATTCCGGGAGCGCGTGGTTCGGGTGCCGGCGGCGGGCCACCTTGGCCACGTGCAGCGCCAGCACACCCATCCGATTCACATCGGAGACGATCTGGATGGCGCTCACCACCTGCCGCAGGTCACCGGCCACCGGCGCCTGCAGCGCCAGCAGTGCGAACGCCTTCTCCTCGGCCTGCGCGATCATCTCGGCGATCCGGTCGTACTCGGTGATCACCTGTTCGGCCAACACGATGTCGGCCTGCAGCAGCGACTGGGTCGCCCGCTCCATGGCCGAGCCGGCCAGTCCGGCCATCTCACCCAGAAGATCGGCGAGTTCGGCCATTTGTTCGTTGTAGATGACACGCATGAAACCAAAGACTAGTTCCCGGCTCTGACCAAGTCACGAACGGTGGGTGAATCGTCGGTGCCGGTGCGATCGGCGATGTCGCCGCAGGTGAGCGCGGCTCACTTGCAGAGGTCGTCGCCCGCGTTGACGTGTTCCAGGTCGGAGGGGAGTGTGACCGGCGTCGCGGCGGTATCGGTGGCTCCGGCCGGGGCGGGAACCGGCGACCCGAACGCGGTCGGCGTGCCGACGGTGCCGGCGAAGTCCGCGCCGAGCGCCACCTCCACGATGCTGCCCAGACCCGAGGCCACGGCCAGCTTCGCGCCGGGCAACGCCGAGGCGACCGTCGCGGCCTCGGCCTCGTGACCGGCCGAATAGCGGACGGTGGTGGTGTCGATCGTGCCGCCGGAATAGTTGCCGACGTTGTAGATCTGGAAGCCGTCGGCCGCGAATTTCGTCGCCGCGGTACTCGCCACGCCGGTCACTCCGGAACCGTTGGAGACCTGCACCGACACCGTGCTCGGATCCACGGCGGTCAGCTGCGGCGGGGCCGGGGCCTGAGCGGGTTTGGACGGCTCCGGCGCCTTCTTCTCACCCGGCAGCGGCTGGTCGTCGATGATCGCCTGGAAGATCGCCTTGATATCCGATTCGCGCGGGATCTCGTTGCCGTAGGAGGTGGTGCCCGCGGTCGGCACGGTCAGGAACGTGATCGCGCCCGCGCTCACCTTCTGCAGTGAGCGGCCCAGCATCAGCAGATCCTTGGTGTTGACGTTGTCCATGAAGGCATGGCTGCTGAACGCGCCGATGAAGCCGTTGAGTTTGCCGATGTCGAAGAGCACCTTCGACGACAGGGCACTGCGCAGCAGCGAGGACAGGAACAGCTGCTGGCGGTGGATGCGGTCGTAGTCGCTGCGTTCCTCACCCTGCACGTGACGAGCGCGGACATAGTCCAGCGCGGTCGGGCCGTTGAGGATCTGGCGGCCCGGATTCGGCAGCACCGTGCCGAGCTCCTCGTCGACCAGAGGCCGGTTGGTGCACACCTCGACACCGCCGATGGTGTCGACCATCGACTGGAAACCGCTGAAGTCGATGCCGACGAAGTGGCTGATCTTCAGACCGGACAGCTTCTGGATCACCTTGGTCAGGCATTTCGGACCACCCAGGGCATAGGTGGCGTTGAGCTTGTCGCCGATCGCGGAGGGGAATTTCGCGTCGGTGTATTTGGCCTTGTCGTTGTCCCAGCCCTCGCATTCGGGGCGACTGACGTCGAGGTCGCGCGGGAACGAGACGGCGACCACGCGGGAGCGGTCTGCCGGAATGTGTACCAGCATCACCGTGTCCGACCGTGAACCCTCGGCATCCTCGGTGGTGCCGGCGCCGAGCTGGCTGTCCACGCCGGCGCGGGTGTCGGTGCCCACGATGAGGAAGTTCTCGTCACCGGTCTGGCCGCCGGGATCGACGATGTCGGTGGAATTCTCGTCCAACGCCGACACCTGGGTGAAACCGTTGTCGGTGGCGCGCAGATAGTTCCAGCCGACACCGGTCATGACGAGGGCCAGTACCGCACACATCGAGGTGGTCACCCGGGCCGCGAGCCGAGCGCGCCGCCGCCGGCGCTGCCTGCTCGCCGCCAGTCGCGACAACGGCGGCTTGCCCACCGCCTCGGGTGCCGCGGAAGCCTTTGCCTCCGTGCCGGATTCGTCGTCGGGCATGGGCAGCTGGTCGGTGACCTGCTCGGCGACGGGCGCCTTACCGGCGACCGGCCGATCGACCGGACTGTCGGCGGCCGGGGCGCGGTGGACCGCGGTGGCCTGGGCATCGGCGGAAACCGGTGCGCCACTTCGCGTTGCGGCGGCTTCCGGTCGCGATCCCGGTTTGGATGCCGCGCGCGGATCGGATGCGCCGCCGATACGACGCGGGTCGGCGGCGGTACCCGGCACGACCGGAGCGGCCGCGGCCGACGGGCGTGGGCCCGCCGCGGGGTCGCGCTGCGCGGCGGCCGGTCCGGGCTGCGGCGGCGCGGCCTTCGGATCGGGACCTCGCCGACCCGGTGCCGCAGGCGTGGCCGACTGCTCGGGGCGCGGCCGGCGGGTGCGCGGGTCGGGGCCGGGTTTGCCGCCCGGGGCGTTGCCGTCGGCCGGTGTGCGGCCGCGTGCGTTCGGAATGGCGCCCGATGCGCCGGTCGGCGCCTGCCCGCGGGCCGCGGGCCCGGGTGCGGCGGGACGTGGCGCGGCGCCGGGGGCGAGGTCGCGGGGATCGACCCGGCGTTCGCTGCCGCCCCGGCCGGGCGGGTTCGGAGGCTGGGCGGCTCGCGGGTTGCCGCGACCGGCCGTCCGGTTCGCACCGGTGGCGGGCCGGGCGGTGTTATCCGCTGTGCGCCCGCGGTTTCCGGCCTGACGGCCGGCGTTCTCCGGCTGCGGGTTACGACCGCGGCCGGAGCCGCTCTCGCCCGCATTGCGGCGCTTGTCCGCGGCCTCGTCCTTGCGGCGACGCTCGATACGTTCACTGTCGACCCGCTGAACGAGGTCGTGGACGGTGATCGGCTTGGAGGTCTGCGGTTCGTCCGCACGCCGGTTGCGAGGGGCGTCGTCGGAATCCGGCGCAGGGTATCGCTCCCACGGGGCGCGACCTCCGGGCCGGGACGAACGCCCGCGCCGATCGTCGTCACCCACCAACGAACCTCACTTCACTCTTCGTCGCGACCGGAGCTGTCGATTCCATCACTCCGGTGGCGGCACGCGCAGTCACATCCGGCCGAATCGGCCCCAGTCATGATAACGATTACGCCACAGTTGGCCACTTCTAAACCAGCCATCACTGTCGGCGCAGGTCGGAGAGTATCTGCGCGTCAGCCTCCGCTGTGCATCACATCGGCGGCCGCGGGCACGGTGGGATCCTCGGGATCGTCGAGCCAGCCCTCCGGCAGCACCACCTTCGCCGCAGGTGAGCCCTGTCGCCCGCGCGGTCCCTGCGCATCCGTGGGGAACGGCACATCCGGCGGCAGCTGGTCGATCAGCTCGCGCAACTGGGCCAGGCTGCCCACGGTCGCGAAGCTGCGGCGCAGCTGCGAACCGAGCGGGAAGCCCATGAAGTACCAGGCCATATGTTTGCGGATATCACGCATGGCCTTGTCCTCGCCGTCGTGGTCGACGAGCAGCGTCGCGTGCCGGTACAGGATCTCGCCGACCCGGCCAAGTCGCGGTCCCTCCGGAATCGGCTCCCCGCGCAGCGCGGCGCTCAGCTCGGCGAACAGCCACGGTCTGCCCAGGCAGCCGCGTCCGACGACCACACCGTCACAACCGGTTTCGGCGATCATCGCGAGTGCGTCTGCGGCGCTGAAGATATCGCCGTTGCCGAGTACCGGAATCGTGGTGACGGCTTCCTTGAGCCGCGCGATGGCCGACCAGTCGGCCGTGCCGGAATACAGCTGCGCGGCGGTACGGGCGTGCAGCGACACCGCGGCGGCGCCCTCGGCCTCGGCGATGCGCCCGGTGTCGAGATAGGTCTGATGGTCGTCGTCGATGCCGATGCGGAATTTGAATGTCACCGGGACACCGGCGGGTTCGGCCGCCGCGACCATCTCCCGCACGATCTCGGCGAACAGCCGCCGCTTGTAGGGCAGCGCCGCACCCCCGCCGAGCCGGGTGACCTTCTTCACGGGACAGCCGAGGTTCATATCGATGTGGTCGGCCCACCCCTCGCCGACGATGATGCGCACCGCCTCGCCGAGCGTCTTCGGGTCCACGCCGTAGAGCTGCATCGAGCGGGGATGTTCGTCCTCGTCGAAGGCCATCATGTGCAGCGTCTTCTCGTGCCGCTCGACCACCGCGCGGGCGGTGATCATCTCGCAGACGTAGATCGAGGTGCGGCTGCCGAATTCGCGGCACAGCTTGCGGAACGCGACATTGGTGATCCCGGCCATCGGCGCGAGCACCACCGGCGGATCGACGGGGTAGGGGCCGATTCGCAATCCGGTTCTGGTGTCGAGTGCCGCGGTCACGAGTTCCAGTGTCCCATCCGAATGACAGTGCGAGAGATCACAGGGGTGCCCTGTGCGTGCGACGGGACCGGTGCCGTGCGGCACCGGTCCCGGTCGTAGTCGTGCGGTGAGCTCAGCTCGCCGCGGTGAGGTCGCGTTCGCGCTTGGCGGCCTCGCGGGCCAGCATGCGGTCGCGCTGCTCCTCGAACTTCAGGACGTCCTTGCCCAGCTGGTCGAGGAACAGGCCGAGCCGCTCGCGGGTCGCCTCGCCGCGCGCGGTGAAGTCGTCGCGCTCGAAGATGCGCCACTTCTTCAGCACCGGCTGGACGACCTCTTCGAGGTGCTGGCGCAGGTCGTAGATGCCGTGCTTGGCCATCAGCACACCGTTGCGGCGGAAGTTCGGCATTCCGGCGCCGGGCATCTGGAAGTTCTCGAGGATCAGGGTGATCGCGTCGAGGGCCTGGTCGGGCGTCAGATCCAGCGCCGCACCGCACATGTTGCGGTAGAAGATCATGTGCAGGTTCTCGTCGGCGGCGACGCGCTGCAGCATGCGGTCGGCGATCGCGTCGTCGCACACCTTGCCGGTGTTGCGGTGGCTGACGCGGGTGGCCAGCTCCTGGAAGGTCACGTAGGCGACCGAGTGCAGGAAGCCGGCGTCGGCCTCGGCGGGGGAGGCGAAGCCGTTGGTCATGTGGACCATGCGGGCCTGTTCCAGCGCCACCGGGTCCACGCCGCGGGTGACCACGAGGTAGTCGCGCATCACGATGCCGTGGCGGTTCTCCTCGGCGGTCCAGCGACCGACCCAGGTTCCCCAGGCGCCGTCCTGGGAGAAGTTCTCGGCGATTTCGCGGTGGTAGGAGGGCAGATTGTCCTCGGTGAGGAGGTTGGTGATCATCGCGGCCTTCGCCACTTCACTGAGCTTCGACTGCTCCGGATCCCAGTCGACGCCGCCCAGCGCGGCGAAGTTGCGCCCCTCGTCCCACGGCACGTAGTCGTGCGGGTGCCATTCCTTGGCCATCGAAAGGTGCCGGTTGACGTTTTCTTCGGCAACCGGCTCCAACTCCGTCAGCAGCTCGAGTTGAGTCAGATCCCTTGCCATACATACGCCCTTCGGTGTTGTCCTGCGATATTGCTGGTCGCCCCCCTGCTGGCCGTGCCGCCGCCGCCCATACCTTACGGCACCGTAGGTGTGATGCGAAGCGCACCTGTATGAGTTCACAGCATCGGTGACGGAACTCATACGGGTGTTCGGCACATGCCCCAACCGGTGCGAGTGTAGGTGGGGGACCTGTGCGCCAACGGTGTATCGCCTGGGAGTCGTGAACGTTAGCCGAGCATCGGATTTCCGGGTCCCGGGTGCCCGCGCCGCTGGTCGCGGCACGAAACAGAGCCCGAGACGACGATGGGCCGGAACTCTCGCTCCGGCCCATCGGTGTGCCCCCACCAGGGCTCGAACCTGGGACCTGCGGATTAAAAGTCCGTAGCTCTACCAACTGAGCTATAGGGGCGCGGTCCGCAAGTCTAATGTTTCGCGCGCGGAAGTGGTAACCGGTATCCGTGTGACGCTGTAGCGGTGGGTATCTGCCCTGGTGGCGCGGCCCTCCGGGCGAAGTGGCGCTGCCGGGAGCGGGATCGCCGCCGGCGGGGCCCGGGGCGCCCTCCGAACGCCGGGCGGCGTCCGCCCGACCCGGTCCGGTGGACCTGTGCCCGGGCCCGCCGGCCCGGCGTTCCCGTATACCCGGCCGATTCTCGGGCAATCTCCTTGCTCAGCAATTTGTTTCAGCGCGGAAGTGTGGAAACATTGTCCAAACGTAGTGCGTGACAACATATTTGGTACGGGAGGTGATCGTGTCGGTGGATCCGCCCGGTGGCCGACCGCAGCGGCCGGGATGAGTCCCGGGTATCCACGGTGCCGGCCATGGTGGTGAACATTGCTGGGGCGCGCCGGAATTCGCATACGCGGGCGCTAACCGGGCATTTGCCACGAGCGGTCCCGGTTTCCGGTGAAGTGACTCCTCGGTACGTGGCGCGTCGTCTCGGGATTCGGGGTACGGTGATCGCTTGGTGAATTCCGGCGGAACCGGGAGATCTTCCGGCGGTTGGGATTCGGCCGAAGGTTGTTGTGCCGGCACATGTCGCGATCGGCCGGGCCGGTCGCGAGGTCGGAGGAGACGACGTCGCAGGAGGCGGATCCGAGACGAACAAAACGCCCGGGTGCGCACCCCCTGCGGCGCACCCGGACGTCGAAACTATACCAGCTGGTGTGTTTCAGGTATCCCTGCGAATTTTCGTACCAAAAGTCTGAAAACCGGGCGGTAGCCCGGAATTAAGTATTTGAAAATCTAATAACTTCTCGTCGAGGACCGTCCCCTATCGGTTCCTCCGGCGGCAAGCAGCTTCGGAGGCGTTTCGAGCATGGCACGGCAGCAAGAGCGGGCCCGCCGGACACGGGCGGCGATCATCAGGTCCGCCGCCGTTGAATTCGGGAAGAGCGGCTACGCCGCGGCATCGCTGAATCGCATATTGGAGGGATCGCGCGCGACCAAGGGCGCGATGTACTTCCATTTCGATTCCAAGGAGGATCTGGCCCGGGCGGTGCTGGACGCTGCCGTCGAACGATATCGGGCGACCACCGAAAGGTGGCTGGCCAGAACGGATCTCGAGCCGCTGGACATCATGCACGGGATGATCGACGAGGTCGCGCTGCGCCTGGAGAACGACATCATCGCCCAGGCGGAGTTCCGGCTCGTGATCGAACCCGAGTTCTATCAGGACGCGCGGGCGGGCGGCAGCCGGATCGTCAGCCGGTCGGCGCGACTGCTCGCGGTGCGTGCCGTCGACCGCAAGCAGCTGCGCCTGGACACCGACCCGGACCGATTCACCCGCACCCTGGCGGCCGCGCTGGCCGGTCAGCGCTACATCATCGATCTGCTCGGCGGCGGGGTCGATCTGCGCACCCGGTTCACCGAGGCGCTGGAGGTGATCATCGAGGCGATGGCGACTCAGGATTGGCTCGAGGAGTTCCGCCGGCACGGCTGGAAGGCCTCGGCACGCCTGGAAGATCTGAATCTGGGCCTCTGACCAGCCGATTTGGGAATAGCGCAAAGCCTGTCATAAGCTATGCGAGCTCCCAACGGAAGCCGTTGAGGTACGGACCGGAGAGATCCGGCGGGCCCCCTTCGTCTAGCGGCCTAGGACGCCGCCCTTTCAAGGCGGTAGCGCGGGTTCGAATCCCGTAGGGGGTACGGTGGCAACACCGTTGAGAGCATGCAAGGCCCTGTGGCGCAGTTGGTTAGCGCGCCGCCCTGTCACGGCGGAGGTCGCGGGTTCGAGTCCCGTCAGGGTCGCTTTGTTGTACGGCATTCGGTTCGGGTGCCCCGGCCAGGTAGCTCAGTTGGTACGAGCGTCCGCCTGAAAAGCGGAAGGTCGCCGGTTCGATCCCGGCCTTGGCCACTTCAATCCCCTCGACATATCACCTGGTCGGGGGGATTTTTCATGCCCAAGCGCAGTCCGGGTGGTTGTCCCTGATCGACCGCGAATCACCGTGTTTTGCCTATGCCTGTTGCACGTATGTCGCACGGGATCCTCAGGCGCGGACTTACGGAACCTCGACCGACGGGCGCGGATGCTGGTCGCCGGCGCCATCAATTTCGACAAGGAGTCGGGGGCGTCGGTTCGTCACTTCAGGGAATAGAGACCGTCTAGTATCCGAAAGTATGTTCGAGGATTGGCGGGACCCGTTCGACCCGCCTCTGCGACGAGTTGTGGATCCGCCAGCGCCGGTCCTCGTCGACCTCGCTACCGCTATACCCACCGGCGCCGACGGACCATTCGGTCGCAACCGGATCGCCATGCGAATCAAGGCTGGCGGCCTGGTTCTCACCGGCCAGACACTCGGGCGCTTGCGCGCGTGGGCACGCGCAACCGATGGAACATGGCTTGGGCTGGTCGAGTTCGTGCTGACTACGGGGAATCAGCAGGGAACGCTCCCGGTGAGGCAGTGGTGTCCAGCGAAGGCGCTGCGGTCGGCGGGGCGCTAATCGCGGTGCGTGCATACCTGTGCGGCAACGGTTTTCAGGGTCGTCGGTCTCGACGTTTGGTGAGTCCCAGCTATTGGTGGTGAGTGTGGACGGCGTGGGCTGACCAGGCGTTTCTCTCCTTAGACACGTTGGCGAGATTGGCGCCGCCTCGGTGATCACTCGACCTTCTCGATGCGAACGAAGATCACGGGGCATTTGCCCAATTGGGCAACTGTTGGTGCGACAAGGTGCCGCCTTGTCGTTCCTGACACGACCCCGGGCGACGCTACGTTGTGAGAGTACTGTCACGAATAGACACCCTCGGCCAGAGCAGCACCGACATCTCCACCGCGAGGAGAGATCGATCTCATGACCGACATCGATACCGGATCCAGAGCAGTGAACGACGCCAGGGATGGCCGCCATGCCCACTGACAGCGCCACCGAAACCGTGCGCCTGCACGCGCCGGTGGCGCGGGTGCTCGAGACCATCCGTGACCTGAAAAGTCAGCCGGAGTGGATTCCCGAGATCCTCGAAGCCGACGTGCTCGAGGTGGACGAGCAGACCGGCCTGCCGGTAACCGCCCGCTTCAAGGCGTCGGCAACGGTCGGCACCGATACCTACACGTTGACCTACCGGCATCGTGGCGACGGCATGAGCTGGTCGATGGTGGAAGGCCGCATGCAGACCGGTCAGGAGGGCCGGTACCAGCTCGAAGATGCCGGCCCGGACACCACCTCGGTCACGTACCAGTTGACCATCCACCACAACCTGCCGCTACCTGGCTTCATTCGCAAGCGGGTGATCAAAGGGCTGGTGAACAGCACTCTCAACGGGTTGCGGAAGCGAGTCGAAGCTTGAATCGGCGGACTGCCCCAGTCGCCGCGGTATAAACGCGTTGGCGGAAGACCTCATTCAGCTGCTGGGATGCGTCCCTACCGCCACCGAATTCACGCACAAGCTCGCGGTCGACGTCAAGCTGGTTCCGTGAGCTGGCGCTGGAGTGATCGGTTCTGGTTGTACTCCGGAAAGCGCAAGCCACCGGCTTGGATCGGTTGTTACTCATGCCTGTACGGCGGAGGTCAATCGCCCCCTCGGCAGGCTGCAGGGGCGGATGCCTGGGGGCGGATAACAGTCCGCACTGTGCCGTTTTTCTCACGCCTGAAAAGCGGAAGGTCGCCGGTTCGATCCCGGCCTTGGCCACTTCAATCCCCTCGACCTGTGGTCGGGGGGATTTTTTGTCTTCGACGGCCGTGAGCACCTCCGGATGAACGGGGCGCCCCGCGTAACCCTTTGCGCGCCGCTGCTCTCAACAGCTACCCGAACCGCTCGAACCAGCCGAGCCGCTCCACGTCGCACACCCGGCCGAACCGCTTCCACCAGGAGGGGGGAACGTCGGGAGAGGAGGAGGAAAGGTCGGGAGGGGAGGAGGGAAGGTCGGGAGGGGAGGGGGAAAGGTCGGGGAGGGAGCGGATGTCTGCGGCTGGCCGGGGGGTGCGGAGAACGCGAGTGTCAGCGCGATGAAGGACGCCGTGATCGCTGCGGCAGCGATCGACCCGATGCGGGTCGTACGGCGGGCCATCCACGGAGCTCGTCCCGATACGAGTTTCTTCATGCGATGTTCCTCCAGGTTGTGTGGAGCGACGCATACGCGGCCGGTAGCAAACCCCTCCCGACCCGACCGTGAGCCTGTAATAGCAGGTCAGGAGCGCAGCGGGTGACCGACTGTGGGTTCACAGCATACGTCCGGGTACGCGTCGTATCCGGTAGTGACAGCCCGGCGGGGCACCGGATCTTCTCGTCTCGGACCGGTCGCTGATCGCGACGAGACAGATTCCACATCCGCCATTGTTCCGGGAGGACGAATTTCGGGCGGAACGCCGGTCGGGGTGGGTGTTCGGGGCCTACCGTCCGTGGTGTGACGAAGGCGCACGACGGTGAGGTCGGTTCCGGCGAATATGTGGCCCGGATTGCCGCGCGGATGAACGAGCAGGTGACCGGGGTCAGCTCGCTCATCAAGGATGCGCTCGAACAGCTCATACCGGAGTTGCGGGGGGATGCGCGGACGGTGGAGTTGCTGGGGGCGAGTGTCGAGGGGAATGTCGACACGATTCTGCATGCGCTGCGGCACGGCATCGCGGTGGAGCGGATCACCGCGCCGACCGCCGCGCTGGAATACGCCCGGCGGCTCGCGCAGCACGGGGTGCCGGTGAACGCGCTGGTGCGGGCGTATCGGCTGGGACAGCGGCGGTTGACCGAGCTGGTCTTCGCGGAGCTGCACGCCATAGATATGGAGCCCACCACCCGGATCGCGGTGATCGAGGAGATCACCGACGTGCTGTTCGCTTACATCGACTGGATCTCACAGCAGGTCGTCGCGGTCTACGAGGAGGAACGCGAACGGTGGCTGGAGAACCGGAACAGCGTGCGCGCCATGCGAGTCCGCGAGATGCTGGCCCAGGACACGGCCGTCGACGTGGACGACGCCACCGCCGCGATCCGGTATCCGTTGCGCCGGCATCACGTGGCGATGGTGCTCTGGTACCCGGACGCCGACTCCGACAGCGACGATCTGGCCCGGTTGCAGCGGTTCGTCCGTGAACTGGCCGGTGCCGTCGATGCCGCCGCCGCTCCGCTGTTCGCCGCGGCCGACCGCACCAGTGGGTGGGTCTGGTTGCCGTTCACCTCGGATCCCGGCGATCCGGCCGAGCAGATTCGCCGGTTCGCCCTCGGCCGGCCCGATACTCCACACATCGCGATCGGGGCGGTGGGGGTGGGAGTCGACGGGTTCCGCCGGTCTCACCGCCAGGCCCAGCAGGCCCGCGCCGTGGCGGCACGACGCGGGCCCGAGGAGAAGATCGTGGCGTCCACCGATCCCGGATTGATGGCGGCCGCCCTACTCGGCGGGAATCCCGCCGCGGTCCGGGACTGGGTGGCCGACGTTCTCGGTCCACTGGCCACCGACACCGCGAGCGATGCGCGGCTGCGCGACACCCTGCGGGTGTTTCTCCGGACCGGGTCCAGTTACAAGGCGGCCGCGCAGGAACTGGATCTGCACTACAACTCGGTGAAATACCGGGTGGGCCGCGCCGTGTCGCGGCGTGGCCGGCCCATCGCCGACGACCGGCTCGACGTGGAACTCGCGCTGCTGGTGTGCCACTGGTACGGCAAGGCGGTCCTCACTCGCTGACCATCGAACGCGTTCCGAGGTCTCGGCGCGTGATCTTTGTCTCGCAGAGACAAGACTTCGGCAGTAATTCGTCCACGGACGACGGTGTGGTCCAGCTCACTGATTCCTAGCGTTGACGTATCCGTTCGACACCGAGGATTCAGGACCCGTCCATGCACCTTTCCGAGTTGCCCGACCTTCGAAGCCGCCACGATCCCGGCGCACCCTGTGTGGCCGACGATCAGGTCGAGTTGACCAACGCCGAATTCGCCGACGCGGTGCGGCGGGCCGCCACCGCGTTTGCCGCACAGGGAGTTTCGCCCGGTGATGTGGTCGCGGTGATGCTGCCGAACACCGTGACGCTGGTGGTATCCCTGTTCGCCGCATGGCGTCTGGGCGCCGCGGTGACGCCGATCAATCCGTCGCTTGTTCCGGCCGAGGTCGGCTTTCAGGGTGCCGACGCCGGCGCCAAAGTCCTGGTGACCGATCGGCCGATGGATATCGGGATCACCGTGCTCACCCCGGCCGAGCTCACCGCGACCCCGCCCACCGATACCACCGCCGAAATCCGCGACGACGCACTGGCCCTGCTGGTCTATACCAGCGGGACCACCGGGCGGCCCAAGGGCGTGATGCTCGACCACGCGAATCTGAACGCCATGTGCGCCATGGTGATCGGCGCCTTCGAACTCACGGCCGCCGACCACAGCCTGCTGATCCTGCCGCTGTTCCACGTCAACGGGATCGTGGTGAGCACCCTCGCCCCGCTGCTCGCCGGTGGGCGCACCACGATCGCGGGCCGGTTCGCCCCCGGCACGTTCTTCGCCCGGCTCGAGCGCAGTGGCGCCACCTACTTCTCGGCGGTGCCGACCATCTACACGATGCTGGCCGACCTGCCGCCGGAGGTCTCCTCCGATACCTCGGCGGTGCGTTTCGCGGTGTGTGGCGCGGCGCCGGCCAGTGCCGAACTGCTGACGAAGTTCGAAAGCCGCTACGGCATACCGATCGTCGAAGGCTACGGATTGTCCGAGGGCACCTGTGCGAGCGTCGTCAACCCGCTGCGTGGCCGCCGCAAGCCGGGCACGGTCGGTCTCCCGCTGCCCGGCCAGACCATCCGCATCGCCGACCCGGAAGGCACACCGGTCGCCGACGGCGCCGCGGGTGAGGTCCTGATCCAGGGCCCGAATGTCATGCGTGGCTACCTGAATCGGCCGGAGGACACGGCTCGCACAGTTGTCGACGGCTGGCTGCGCACCGGCGATATCGGCCGGATCGACGAGGACGGCTATCTCGTCCTGGTGGATCGCGCCAAGGACATGATCATCCGCGGCGGCGAGAACATCTATCCCAAGGAGATCGAGAGCGTCGTCTACCAGCTGCCCGAGGTCGCCGAGGCCGCGGTGGTCGGCCGGGCCAGCGAGCTCTACGGCGAGGAGCCCGTGCTGTTCCTCGCCCTGAATTCCGGCGCCACTCTCACCGCCGAACAGGTGCTCGCCCATACCCGGCGCAATTTGTCGAAATACAAACTGCCCGTGGCGATCACTTTCCTCGACGACCTGCCCAAGAACGCCGTCGGCAAACTCGACAAACCGTCGCTGCGCCGCGTGCCGACCGCCTGATCCGCCCCACGAGAAGGAGATATTCCGATGGGATTCACCAAGCCGGATCTGCCGGCCGTCGATCCGGACACATTCCTGCAGCAACCGCTGATGGAGCGCATGCGCATCCTCGGCGCCGACTGGGCCGAAAACGGCTTCGGCTCACCGAAAATGGTGCATTGCGTCTACATCCTCAAGCTGATCGTGCTCTATGCGATCGGCGGAATCACCGTGGCCACAATGACTTCCGGCCTACCGGCGTTCTGGCATGTCGCCGAATGGTGGAATCAGCCGATCGTCTATCAGAAGGCCGTCGTCTGGACGGTGCTGCTGGAGGTTCTCGGCCTCGCCGGTTCCTGGGGGCCGTTGGCCGGCAAGGTCAAACCGATGACCGGCGGCATCCTCTTCTGGGCCCGGCCCGGCACGATCCGGCAACGCCCGTGGGCGTGGATGCCCGGCACCGGCGGTAATCGCCGCACCTGGTTCGACGTCACCCTGTATCTGGCCCTGCTCGCGAGTTTGGTGATCGCGCTGATTCTGCCCGGCGCGCACAGTGATTCGCTCGCGGCGGTGCTGCCGGACAACACCTCCGGGCTCATCGCTCCCGCCGTGCTGACGGCGCCGATCGTGCTGCTGATCCTCAACGGCCTGCGCGACAAGGTCGTCTTCCTCGGCGCCCGCGGCGAGCAATATCTGCCGGCGTTGATCGCGTTCACGGTGTTCCCGTTCGTGAACATGATCGTCGCGTTGAAACTGCTGATCGTGGTCGTCTGGGTGTGCGCCGGCTTCTCCAAACTCGGCAAGCATTTCTCCAACGTGGTGCCGCCGATGGTGTCCAACAGCCCGTCGGTGCCGTTCAAATCGGTGAAACGCGCGCACTACAAGGATTTCCCGCGCGATATGCGTCCCTCCGGCCTCGCGCATTTCATGGCCCACGTCAACGGCACCTGCGTGGAGATGCTGGTTCCGCTGGTGCTGCTGTTCTCCACGAACAAGTGGGTGACCCTGGTCGCGGTGCTGATCATGGTGATCTTCCACCTCTTCATCGTGTCCACCTTCCCGCTGGCGGTGCCGCTGGAATGGAACGTGCTGTTCGCCTACGCCACCGTCTTCCTGTTCCTGGGCTTCCCCGCCTGGAACGGATACGCCGTGTGGAACATGTCGCCGGTGTGGCTGGTCGTTCCGGTGGTCGCCGCGCTGCTGTTCTTCCCGGTGCTCGGCAATCTGCGGCCCGACAAGGTCTCGTTCCTGCCGTCGATGCGGCAGTACGCGGGCAACTGGGCCTCGGCGGTGTGGACGTTCACCCCGGGCGCCGAGGAGAAGCTGAACCGGGTGACCCGCTCGGCCCGCAATCAGATCGATCAGTTCATCGAATTCGGTTACGAACCGCAGTGGGCGGAGATCACCTTGCAGAAGACTATTGCCTGGCGCACCCTGCACAGCCAGGGCCGCGGCCTGTTCTCGCTGCTGATCTCGCGGCTGCCCGATATCGATTCGCGCACGGTCCGGGAGGGGGAGTTTCTCTGCAACTCGATCGTGGGGTTCAATTTCGGTGACGGCCACTTCCACGACGAGGAGATGATCCGCGCGGTGCAGGACGAGGCTCGCTTCGAACCCGGCGAATGTGTGATCGCCTGGGTGGAGTCGGAGGCGTTCGGCAGCGGCGTGCAGCACTACAAGCTGATCGACGCCGCGCTGGGCGTGATCGAACGCGGCACCTGGAATGTCGCCGATGCCGTCGCCGAGCAGCCGTGGCTGCCGAACGGTCCGATTCCGTTGCGGCCCACCTGGGTTCGCCCGGTGCAGACCGAGCCCAGCCAGGACGATTTCGGAGTGGTGGCGTGACAACCGCACTGGTGGTCGGCGGCGGGCCCAACGGGCTCGCCGCCGCCGTCGCCCTCGCCTCCGAAGGTGTCGAGGTCACCGTGCTCGAGGCGGCCGAGCAGATCGGCGGCGGTACGCGCAGCAGCGAGGCCATCGTTCCCGGTCTGCTGCACGATCACTGCTCGGCTATCCACCCGATGGCCGTCGGGTCGCCGTTCCTCGCGGGCCTGGGGCTCGACCGCTACGGACTCATCTGGCGGTTGCCCGAGATCGACTGTGTGCATCCACTCGACGACGGCAGCGCCGGGGTGCTGTACCGCTCGGTCGAGCAGACCGCGGCCGGGCTCGGTCGCGACGGCTCGCGCTGGCGACTGGCATTCGACCGCCCGGTGCGCCGCTACGACGCGCTGAGCGAGGACATCATGCGCCCGCTGCTGCGCGTACCGCATCATCCGCTGACGTTGGCTCGCTTCGGGATGCCGACGCTGCTGCCCGGTTCGGCCTTCGCCCGGGTGTTCCGCACCGAGCAGGCGCGGGCACTGTTCGGAGGCGTTGCGGTCCATGCCTTCCGGCCGCTGCACCATCCGCTCACATCGGCCGTTGGCCTCGGCATCCTCACCGCCGGTCATCGGCACGGCTGGGCGGTGGCCGAAGGCGGATCACAGGCGATTGCGAATGCGCTGGCGGCACTGCTGGCGGAGCTGGGCGGAAAGATCGAGAACGGGGTGCGGGTCGAGTCGGCAGCACAGTTGCCACCGGCCGACATCACCATGTTCGATCTGGCGCCCGATGCCGTCGTTCGTATTCTCGGTGATCGGTTACCGCGACGAGTTCGGCACGCGTTCGCCCGTTTCCGGCGCGGGCCCGGGGCCTACAAGGTCGACTTCGCGGTCGCCGGTGGGGTGCCGTGGACCGCTCCGCACGCGCACCGGGCGGGGACCGTGCACCTCGGCGGGACCTACGCGGAGCTGGCCGCCGGTGAGCGCGAGATCCACGCGGGCCGGATGCCCGAGCGTCCCTTCGTGCTGGTCGGGCAGCAGTATCTGGCCGATCCACAGCGTTCGGCCGGTGACATTCACCCGGTGTGGAGTTACGCCCATGTGCCCAACGGCTATTCGGGCGATGCGACCGAGGCGATCATCGCGCAGATCGAGCGGTTCGCCCCCGGCTTCCGGGAGCGCATTGTGGGACAGGCGGTTCGCTCGACCACCGAGATGGCCGTCTACAACCCGAACTATGTCGGCGGCGACATCATGACCGGCGCCAAGGACATTCGCCAGCTGATGTTCGGACCGCGAACCACGTTGTCCCCCTACAGCCTCGGCGTTCGCGGCATGTACATCTGCTCGGCAGCGACCCCGCCCGGACCGGGCGCCCACGGCATGTGCGGCGCCAATGCCGCCCGGCTCGCGGTGGCCGAACTGGTGAACCGGTAGGCGAGCCGCTCCGGCGGCTCGGAAAACATGCGCCGTCTTCACTTCAAGACGTTGACCGCCCGCGCGATGACCAGTGCCGCGGTGATCAGTGACAACGCGGATTCGGCCATCATCAGCGTCTTGGCCCAGCGCGTCATCGGCATCACATCGGTGGGGCTGAACGCGGTGGCATTGGTGAACGACAGGTAGAGGTAGTCGAGGAATTCCGGCTCCCAGTCGGCAGGGGAGAGCTCGGGATTCTGCATCTGGACGAACAGGAAATCGGGTAGTTGTTCGCGGGCGTGTGCCCGTGCGGCCGGGCCGCCGCGATCGAGTTCCCAGAACCAGAGCGCGAATACGGTGACATTGGTCAGCCAGATCGCCGCGCCGGATCCGAGCAGGACCGGCGGATCGTTGCTGAGCGTGCCGTTGATCAGGCCGGCCACCAGCCGGAACACCGACCAGGCGGTGGCGATGCCGAGCAGCGCCGACAACCCCAGGCTGCACCAACGCAGCCAGATCTCCTCACGGTCCAAGCGCACCGGGCTACTCGCCACCAGCACGATCAGCAGCACGGTTTCCAGCATCGGCAGCAGCCAGACCGGGCGCAGCTGAAAGTGATCGGGTAGCAGCACTTGCAGGACGATGATGCCCACCATCGCGGCGGTTGCCGCCCAGCGTGATTCGCCGGCCGTGCGGCGTGCCCACGCCGGAACGTCGTCGGTGTCGTTCTCGGAACCGCTCACCCGTGCAGTATTGCCCGCGCCGCGACCTGGCGGCAGCATGGCACGCGCTCGGGTCGCTACCGGGAAGACATCGTAGAAACCCACGGCGCGCAGGGTCGGCAGCACCCCCGATGACGACCCGAGGTCCGGTCATGCCGCTCGTTTCCGCGGCGGCAGGGGAACGAATACCGAAACTCTGTGCATCACATCCCGATACGCCGGCCGTCGCTGCAGGCTGCGCTGTTCCATCATCGGAATGCTGACGCCCACGAACATCGCCACCATGGTCACCACCCCCGCGAGAACCCACCAGCTGCCCGGGGCGGCCGCGAGTCCGAACAGGCCGAACGAGAGCCAGACGCCGCACTCGCCGAAATAGTTCGGATGCCGCGACCACGCCCACACCCCGCGGTCCATGACCTGGCCAGGCGATGTGGTGGCGGCGAAGCGATGCATCTGCAGGTCGGCGACGGTTTCCAAGGTAACCGCACCCGCACCGATCACGACGGCGACGATGTCGAGCGCACCGAACGGTTCGCCGGCGCGCGTCGCCACCACGTACACCGGAATCAGCCCGGCGAAAACCTGCAGCGTAGGAAAGACGTGGATTCCGAACAGATCCGCGACGAAGGCGAACCTGCCCGCTCGTTCGCGCACCATCGGATAGCGCCAATCCTCATGGTGCATACCGGGAAAGGTCGTCACCCAGTTGGCGGTGAGCCGCACCGCCCACACCAGCATGACGGCCATCATCAGCCACCAGCGGGTCGTATTCGACGGCTCGTCGCTGCGAATCCACCAGTAGAAGGCCAGCAGCGGCGGGATCACGCTCCAGTACGGGTCGTAGAAACTGGAATTCTGGTAGATCCGGCTGAATACGAAGACCACAACCGTGGCGATCAAGTCGGCGATCAGGCCGTTCAACCACAGCTGCCCGGTATCCGGACCCCACAGCAGCCAGGCGAGCCCCACGACGACGGCTACGACATAGGCCAGCGTGACTCGAACCAGGGCGCCCACTCTGCTCATGAGCGCACTCTAGGCATTGCGCGGCCGAGCGGAGCCGGATTCGGACGACAGCCGCAGCTGCGCCGAATCGACGCCGCACGAGAAATTCGCCCTAGCGGGAAACGAATCGATCCAAGCGGCGCCCGGTTTCCTCGGTGTGGATCAGTGCCCCGATTTCGGTGCGCTCCAAGCCGTACCCGTCTCCGGTGCCCGCCGCATCGATACACCGTTTGGCGGCGGTGTAGGCATCCGCGGGAAGATCGGCCAGGCGTTCGGCGAGCGTCATCGCCGTGGCCGCCGCATCGTCGACGGCCCAGTGCACGAGGCCGAGCCGTTCGGCCCTCGTCGCGTCGATCAGCTCCGCGCCGAGAATCAGCCGGTATGCGGTGGCCGGTCCGACCAGGCGGGTAAGCCGCTGAGTGCCACCGGCTCCCGGCAGCAAACCGATTCCGACCTCGGGCAACCCGATCTTGGCGGTCGCGCGCGCGACCCGGAAATCGCAGGCGAGGGCGAGTTCGAATCCGCCGCCGGTGGCCGCACCGCCGATCTCGGCGATCGTGGGTTTTCCCAGCGCCGCCAGGGCCGCGAACGCATTCTGCAGCAGCAGACAGAACTTCTCCAGCCGCACGCCCCGGTCGGGCAGTTCCCGCCAGGAATCCATCATGGCGATATCGGCACCCGCGCAGAACACCTTCGCCGCACTGCGCACCACGACCGCACGCACCGCCGGATCGGCGCCGAATTCGGCTACCGCGGTGGCGAATTCACCGGCCTGCCCCTCGTCGAAGGCATTGACCGGCGGGCGGTCGAGGGTGAGGACGCCGACGGCGCCGGTACGAGACAGCGTGACCGACACGATATTTCACTCCATGAGATGTCGATAGCGCTCGGCGACTCCGGGGGCGAGCACGGTGGGCAGCACGAAACGCACCTGTGCCCGGATGTACTGCTCGACGGTGTAGCGCGGCGCGAAATGCCAATGTTTGAGGGCCCAGGCGTGGGCGAGCATCATCAGGTTGAAGACGACGAGGTCCGGATCGAGGTCGTTCATCAGACCCGCCGCGATACCCGCCTCGACGGCGGCCCGCAGCGGGGCGGAGGTTTCGACCTCGAGCTCCTTGATCCGTTCCCGGCCCTCCGGATCGAGGGTCCGGCTCTCCCGGTAGGTCAGGACCACGGCGTCGAGGTTCTCGTCGACGATTTCCACGTAGTGCCGGAAACCGGCGACGAGCCGCTCCACCGGATCGTCGCCGACCGCGTCCATGGCCGGAGCCAATTCGTCCCGGAAGGCGTCGAGAATATCGACGATCGCCGCGAGCAGCAGGTCTTCCTTACCGCCGAAATACTTGTAGATGAGTCCGACGCTCACATCGGCCTGATCCGCGAGCGCCTGCATCGACATCTGATGAAAGCCCGTGGTCTGCATGACGGCGACGGCCGCGTTGAGGAGTTGGCGCCGGCGCGAGCTGGTTCGCACCGCGCGCACCGCCTCCTCGAGTTCCATCGGTGCGGATCGCTTCGCCATCGGGCATACCCTTCCGTATCTGCGCAGTCGAATGAACGACGGTTCACTCAACTCTAGAGTGGTCCACCGAAAATCAGATGCCCAGCTCCTTCGCGATGATCGTCTTCATGATCTCGGTGGTGCCGCCGTAGATGCTCTGGATACGCGCGTCGACGAAGGCCCGCGAGACCGCGTATTCGCGCATATAGCCGTAGCCGCCGTGCAACTGCAGGCAGCGGTCGGCCACTCGCATCTGTAATTCGGTGGTCCACCATTTCAGCCGGGCGGCGCGGGCCGCGGTGAGGCCGCCGGAAATGTGCTCGGCGAGGCAGTCGTCGAGGAAGGTCCGAGCGATATCGAGTTCGGTCGCCAATTCCGCCAGCACGAATTGCGTGTTCTGGAAGCTCGCGATCGAGGTGCCGAAGGCCTTGCGTTCACGCACGTAGTCCAGGGTGTGCGCGAGCACTCCCTCGGCCGCCGCGACCGCGCCGACCGAGAGCGACAGCCGCTCCTGCGGCAGATTCCGCACCAGCTGATAGAAGCCCTCGCCCTCCGCGCCGAGCCGATTCGCCTCCGGCACCCGCATCTCGGTGAAGGTGAGTTCGCTGGTGTCCTGGGCGTGCAGGCCGATCTTCTCCAGGTTGCGGCCGCGGCCGAATCCCGGTGTGTCGGCCTCGACGACCAGCAGCGTCAGCCCCTTGTGCTTGTCCTCGCCGGTGCGGACCGCGACCACGAACAGATCGCCGTTCTGCCCGTTCGAGATGAAGGTCTTGCTGCCGTCGACCACGTAGTACTCGCCGTCGCGTACGGCGGTGGTGCGAATGCCGGTGAGATCGCTGCCCGTACCCGGTTCGGTCATGGCGATCCCCAGGACGGTCTCACCGGTGACGACGCCGGGCAGCCAGCGGGCCTTCTGCTCCTCGTCGGTGAGATCGGTCAGATAGGGCAGCACCACATCGTTCTGCAGGGAGAACGCGATACCCGCCGCGGCCGCACCCGCCCGCGTGATCTCCTCGATCACGATGGCGTGGTAGCGGAAATCCTCGACTCCCGGCCCGCCGAAACGCTCCGGGACCGGGAAGCCGAGCAGTCCCAGCTTGCCCGCCTCGGTGAACAGCGATCGGTCCAGCCGGCCGGCGTGTTCCCAGTCCTCGTGGGCGGGCGCGACCGTCTGCCGGACGAAATCGCGGACCACGGAACGGAATTGGCGGTGTTCGGAGTCGTACTCCAGTCGTGCGTTCATGGGACCTCTTGTCAGCGGAAGGCGTTCTGGCCGGTGAAGGCCTGGCCGAGCACGAGTTGATGCATCTCCGGCGTCCCCTCGTAGGTGAGGACGGATTCGAGATTCACCATGTGCCGGATGATCGGATATTCGAGCGAAATACCGTTGCCGCCCAGGATGGTTCGCGCGGTGCGGCAGATCTCGATCGCCTCGCGGGTGTTGTTGAGTTTGCCGAAGCTCACCTGTTCGGGACGCAGTCCCACCGAATCCTTGAGCCGGCCCAGATGCAGCGAAAGCAGTTGGCCCTTGTGCAGTTCGACGGCCATATCGGTGAGTTTGGCCTGGGTCAGCTGAAATCCGGCGATCGGACGTCCGAACTGATTGCGCTGCATCGAATAATCGCGAGCCGCCTGCCAGGCCGAGCGCGCCGCGCCCATCGAACCCCAGATGATGCCGTAGCGCGCCTCGGACAGACTCGACAGCGGCGCCTTCACGCCGCGGCCCTCGGGCATCATCGCCTCGGCGGGCAGGCGCACGTCGTCGAGAACCAGTTCGCTGGTGATCGAGGCGCGCAGCGACAGTTTGTGTTTGATGGTGTGTGCGCTGAATCCCTGGGTGTCGGTGGGGACGATGAAACCGCGGATGCCCTCGTCGGTGTTGGCCCACACCACCGCGACATCGGCGATCGAGCCGTTGGTGATCCACATCTTGCGTCCGTTGAGAATCCAGTCGTCACCGTCGCGCTTGGCGCGGGTCTGCATGGCCGCCGGATCGCTTCCCACATCCGGTTCGGTGAGGCCGAAGCAGCCGATGATCTCGCCCGTAGCCATACCCGGCAACCACCGCTGCTTCTGTTCCTCCGAACCGTTGTTCCAGATGGAGAACATGGCCAGCGAGCCCTGGACCGAGACCAGCGAGCGGATACCGGAATCGCAGGCCTCGAGTTCCAGGCAGGCCAGGCCGTAGTGCACGGCCGAGGCGCCGCTGCATCCGTAACCCTCGAGATGCATGCCGAGTACACCGAGCCTGCCGAATTCGCGGGCCAGATCGCGCGCGCCGGGCAGATCGCCCGCTTCGAACCAGTCGGCGATGTGCGGGGTGATGTGCTCGGCGCAGAAGCCGCGCACGCTGTCGCGCACGGCCCGTTCGTCCTCGGACAGCAGCGAATCGATGGCCAGCGGGTCGAGTGCGTCGAAGGCGGGGGGACGTTTCGCGCTCATGCGTTTTCCTTGTCCGGATAGGTGAACAGGCCGGCCGCGGCATCGTCGCGGGCCTGCTCGGTGAGTTTGTAATGCAATTTCTTGCCGGTGGCCGACACCGGCAGCGAATCCACGAAGCGGTAGGCGCGCGGGCGTTTGAATGCCGAGAGCATGGGATGGGTGCGGCAGTGCCGGTCCAGCTCGGCCACGCCCACTCCGGGCTCGGCGGCGACCACATAGGCCACCACCACCTGCCCCCAGCGCTCGTCGGGAATGCCCACCACCAGGCAATCGTCTACGCCGGGATGTTCGTTGAGGGCCTCCTCGACCTGGACGGGATGGACGTTCTCGCCGCCGGACAGCAGCATGTCGTCCTTACGTCCGACGATGGTGACGAATTCCTGCTCGTCCCAGGTGGCGAGGTCACCGATATACAACCAGCCGCGATGGAACTTGCGGGCCTCCTGATCGGGCGAGTCGACGTAGGCATTGGCGCCCTTCGGTGAGCGGACGATGACCTCGCCCACTTCCGTGCCGTCCTTGGCGACGGTCTCCTCCGGCTCGGCCAGCCGGTCGTCGAGTACCCGCACCACCGCCACATCGTCGTCGATGCACGCGCGCCCGGCGGTTCCGGCCATGGCCGGCAGATCGGACGGGCGCAGGAAGGTGTTCCAGAATCCCTCGGTACTGCCGTATCCGTTGAAGATGTTGGGATTCAACACCTTCTGATAGCGCAGCGCCGCCTCGCGTTCCAGCGGAGCGCCCATCGTCACGATGCCGCGCAGGCTCGACAGGTCGCGGCGCCGGGCCTCCTGTGCATGGGCGAGCATGGCCAGATTGGTCGGCGCGCCGATGAGGAAGGTCAGGCCGTAGCGCTGCACGTGATCCAGGGTGGTGTCGGCGTCGAAGGCGCGCATCGGTACCAGGGACGAGCCCAGATAGAACGTGGGATTCGGTCCGGCGCAATACAATCCGCCGCGATGGAACCACGGGGTCATGTTCAGCGTCTTGTCCTCGGGCGACATCGGGAAATGCATGATGACGTCGTGTGCGCTGAAGATCTCCACCAGGCTGTTGAGCGGCACGCCCTTCGGCATCCCGGTGGTGCCGGAGGTGTACAGGCGGGTGGTCTCGTCCCACACCGTGCGATCCGGCTGGAGCGACCGCGCCGTCGCCGCGACCAGGTCGTCGAAGCGGACCGCGCCGGGTAGCGGCTCACCCGGCCCCACCGCCACCAGGAGGCCGGGCCGGAACTCGCTGCGCTCCAACGCGTCTCGCACCATCGGCGTGAGGTCGGTGTCGTAGACGAAGACCCGCGGACGGTTCGAAACGAGGATGTAGGACGTCTCACCGGCGGCAAGGCGGAAGTTCATCGGCGAGCCGACCGCTCCGGCGGCCTGCGTCGCCAGATAGAGCTCGGCGAACTCGACCCCGTTGAACAGCTGATATGCCACGACGTCACCCGGCTCGACACCGGCGTCGGCGAGGCCGGTGGCCAGCCGGTCGACGCGGTCGCCCAGTTCGGCGTAGGTGACGGTCGTCCCGGTCGCCGGATCCTCGATCGCCGGGTGGTGGGCGTAGCGGTGGACGTTGCGCCGGAAACCGTTGAGGTAGGTGAAATCGTGTTCGAAGTACTGCCGGTAGGCATGGGCGTCGTACATCTGGTCCTCCGAAGTCGGCGCGGCGCTCAGCCGGCCATGGTGAGTCCGCCGCTGACGCTGAGCACCTGACCGGTGATGAACGACGCGTCGGAGGAGGCGAAGAACAGAGCCGGGGCGGCGACCTCCTCCGGCCGGGCGAGGCGGCGGAACGGAATCGCCTTGATCAGCGCCTCTTTCAGCTTCTCGTCCTGGGCCTGGAACAGCGGGGTGTCGGTCGGTCCGGGGCAGACGCAGTTGACGGTGATCGAGTAGCGGGCCATCTCGCGCGCCAGCGATTTGGTCAGGGCGATCACTCCGCCCTTGGCGCCGGCGTAGATGGTTTCCCCGGAGCTGCCGACGCGCCCGGCGTCGCTGGCCAGGTTGACCACCCGACCGCCGCCGGCCTCCACCATGCCCGGCAGGAACGCGCTGCACATGTGCACCGGCCCCAGGTAGTTGATCGCGACCACCTTCTGCGCGAATTCCGGTGTGGCGTTGAGGAATTTGTCGGTGCGGTCCCAGCCGGCGGCATTGACCAGGATGTTCGGCACCCCGACCTCGGCGTGCACCCGATCGCGCAGGGCCTGCACCTGCGCGGCGTCGGCGATGTCGACCTGCATGGCGAAGATGCGGTCGGACTGCTGTTCGGCGGTGCGCTTGGCGGCGTCGAGATCCAGATCGGCGGCCACGACCCGGTCGCCGCGGGCGGCCAGGGCCAGGGTGATCGCCCGGCCGATACCCGAACCGGCCCCGGTGACTACCGCAATGGTGTTGTCGCTCATCGTGTTCGGCTCCTCAGTTACCGGTGACCGCGCGGGCGGAGGGGAAGTTGGGGGCGCGCTTCTCGCGCAGGGCGGTATAGCCCTCGGTGACATCCGGGCCCATGAAGCAGAGCATTTCGTAGGCGGCGGACTGGTCGAAGATGGGACCGGCCTGCTTGAGCCAGTTGTTGAGCGCCTTCTTCGTCCACCGGATGGCCAGCTGGGAACCGCCGGCGAGCTTGCCCGCGACCGCGAGCGCGTCGTCGAGCACCTGTTCGCGCGGCACCGCGCTGGTGACCATGCCGATGCGCTCGGCCTCGGCGCCGACGACCATCTCGCCGGTCAGCAGGTAGTACTTGGCCTTGGCCATACCGGACAGCAGCGGCCACAGGATCGCCGCGTGATCGCCCGCGGCCACGCCGAGCTTCACGTGCCCGTCGCCCAGTTTGGCGTCCTCGGCGCAGATCGAGATATCGGAGAGCAGCGCCACCACCAGCCCGGCGCCGACCGCGACGCCGTTGATCGCGGCGACGACCGGCTTCTCGCAGTTGATCATGTTGTAGACCAGGTCGCTCATCTCCTGCAGCATGTTCGCCACCCGCTCGTGGTTACCGGCCATGCGCTCGACCATCGCCAGGTCACCGCCCGCGGAGAACGCTTTGCCGGCGCCGGTGATGACCGCGACCCGGGTTTCGGGATCGGCGGAGACATCCGTCCAGACCCGGGCCAGCTCGGCGTGCATCTGCTCGTCGGCGGCGTTGTATTTCTCCGGCCGGTCGATGGTGATCAGCAGGACGCCGTCGTCCAGGCGTTTGAACGTGAGCTGGGAGTAGGTCGAGAAATCCATTGCGCTTCCTTCTGCTCCGACGAGTCGGCGAGCGGACCACCGCCGAATGAGTGAACTAACATTTGTTGTGAATGAACGTACATTCACTACGCGAGTGTGTCAAGGGACACACCCGTCGGCGGATGCCCGCCGGGCGGCCCGACGTGCGGATTCACCGGTTGCCTGACAGGGCGGGCGCCGGGTGCGACGATGATCGGCATGGGCGATTCCGACGATCAGTGGTACTACTGCCTCAAGCATCACCGCGCCGAACAGAGCAAGCGGTGCTGGTTCGCCGACCGGATGGGGCCGTATCCGGACCGTGCCACCGCCGAGCGGGCGCTCGAGATCGTGCGCGAACGCAATGCCCGCGAGGATGCCCGCGACGGGAGAGACTGAGCCGCTCGTGCCCTCTCAGGTGGGTGGGCTACGGTTCTCCAGAGCACGTCGTGCCCGGATCCGGGCGCGCGCAGTCAGGTCGAATCGAGTGGAGGGCGACTTGTGAAGGTGACCGTGGTGGTGCCGACCTACAACGAGCGGGAGAACCTGCCGGTGGCGGTGGAGCGGCTGACCGCACTACCGGTCGCCGATCTGCACGTTCTGGTGGTCGACGACAACTCCCCGGACGGTACCGGTGAGGTCGCGGACAAACTGGCCGCCGAGCTGCCGTCCGTGGTGGGTGTGCTGCACCGGACCGAGAAGGACGGCCTCGGCCGTGCCTACATCGCCGGCATCACCGCGGCGCTCGACCAGGGCGCCGACGTGGTCATCCAGATGGACGCCGACCTCTCCCACCCGGCCGAGGTGATTCCGGCCATGTTGGAGAAGCTCGAGACCTCCGATGCCGGTGTGGTCCTGGGATCACGCTACGTCGAGGGCGGCTCGACCGCGGCGGAGTGGAAGTGGTATCGCAAAGCCCTGTCGGCCTGGGCGAACTTCTACGTCAACGCGATCCTGCGGCTCGGCGTCAAGGACGCGACCGCCGGATTCAAGGCGTGGAAGGCGGAGACGCTGCGGGCCATCGATGTGGCCTCGATCCACAGCAACGGTTATTCGTTCCAGGTCGAGATGAACTACCGCACGATCAAGCAGGGTATTTCGATCGCCGAGGTGCCGATCCGCTTCGAGGAGCGCACCAAGGGCGCGTCGAAGATGAGCCTGAAGGTGCAGCTGGAATCGGCCCTGATGCCGTGGAAGCTGCTGTTCGGCCGTCGCGTCTAGCGGCTGGGGCGTTAGGGGGCTGGGGGCGTCCGGGATCTAGGGCACTGCCTCCACGGCCGCATCGACCGGCCAGTCCAGCAGCGTGTCGATGAACAGCTGCCGCACGCGCGCGATGTCGGCGTCCATGTGCTGCGGATCCCAGCCGCTCACATCGATCGGTGCCAGGACCGCCACATCCACCGTGCCCTTGCGCACGATCGCCGAATTCCGCCAGGCGATTTCGCCGGAGTTGCGGATGACGAGCGGAATGATCGGCACCCCGGCCTCGATCGCGATATGGAAGGCGCCCTTCTTGAAGGGGCCGATCCGCGGCGTCATCGAGCGTGTGCCCTCCGGCGCCACCACGAGCGAGAGCCCGCCACGCAGGGTGTCGACGACCGGTTCCAGCGCCGCCTTCGCACTCGTGGTGTCGGAGCGATCGATGAAGGTGGCCTCGGCGAATCGCAACAGCGGGCCGAAGACCGGGTTGGTGGTGACCTCCTTCTTCACCACAGCGGTGAATCCCGAACGCAGCACCGCGGCCAGCACCACCATGTCGAACTGGCTCTGGTGATTGAACAGGAAGACGGCCGGACGCGGCTGCCGGGCATGCTCGGCGCCCACCACCCGCACCCGTACGCCCGTGGTGCGCAGGGTGGTGTCGGCGGCGGTGGCGATCATGGCGTCGGCCATCACCCGGTGGCGGCGGGTGGCAGCGCGGGAGGCGACCCCGAAGGCGGCGCCGCTGAGCAGCCCGGTGAAACCGACTGCGGTACGGGCGAAGTCGGTGACGCGGGCCGGTTCCCGCGGCTTGAAGGTGAGGGTCGGCCAGTCGCGTTCACCGGCGGTCATGGACATGCGCGGTCCCGGATTGACCGCGACCGGATGGCCGACGGTTTCCATCAGTGGGATATCGGGGGCCGCGTCGGCATAGGCGTAGCTGTCGGCGGGATCGATATCGTGTTCGGCGGCGAAGCGCCGCACCGCCGCGGCCTTCTCGTTGCGCCACAGCGGTTTTCCCTCGGTGAAGCCGGTGAGGACGCCGTCGGCGGTGGCCATCGCGGTGTAGAGCACGTGGTTCACCCCGAGTTCCCGGGCCACCGGTAGCACCTGGAAACGGGTGAGGCTGGTGACCATCACCACCGTGTGCCCGGCCGCCTCGTGCTCCCGGACGAGTTGCCACGCTTCGGGATACACGTGCCCGTAGACGGTGCTGCGGAACAGTTGTTCGCCGAGTTCGGTGAGCTCTTCCTCGGTGCGGCCCGCCCACACCCGGGCGAGGCGCTGCAGGAAGCGCTCGTACTCACCCTCGGTCCGCGAACCGCGAATGCTGTACAGCAGCGTGTCGGTCAGCGCTCGGCGCGAGTCGCGTCCGCGCAGCAGGCGCAGCGGTGCGGCGGCGGGGGCGAAGCCCGCGACCACCGTTCCGCCGAAGTCGAATACGGCCGCCACTCGCGGGCCCTGTGGCCCGGTCCGGATGGCGGAAATCGCTTCGGAAAGGTTCACACTGTCCCCTGCGGTGCGCGGTTGGACGGATCGAGAGCGGCCGCACGGGAGATGCGAGCGCCGATGGTGCGCAGTTCGTCGGCCAGCTCGCGGCGACGCCGCGCGAGATCCGGGGTGCCGGGATCGAGCAGACCGTAGTTCTCGGCGAGTTTCACCGCGCTGGAGAACAATTCGGACGATACCGATTCGGTGCTGTGCAGTCGCTGCTGCAGCAGCATCTGGCGTCCGACGGCCAGGCATTCGTCGATGAACTGTTTGCGGTCCAGCGGTGCGGCCGGATCGGCGGCGGCCAGGCGCTCGGCCACCACGAGCTGGGCATCGAAGAACGAGCGCACCACGCGGTGCGCCATGATGAATCCCGAATCGGCCAGCGCGCAGACCAGTTCCGCGGCGCTGCCGCGCTGCTCCCAATCGCGGTCCAGCAGAAGCAATTCCGCGCTCATCGCGGCGGCGAATTCGATCCGGTCAGGGAAGAAGAATTCGAATTTGAGCAGATCGCGCAGCCGGTAGGCGGCATCCCAGATGACCTCTATGCCGGGTGCGGCGCCGGCCTGTTCATCGGCCACCTCCAGAATCGCCAATTCCAGAATCGCCCGGTTCACGAACCAGTGCACGGCGCTGTTGCGATAGAACGCCGCTTCCAGATGGGCGCCGGCCTCGATCGAATACACCGGTTCCAGCCCGCCCCGGTACACCGTCACCACTCTGGCCAGCGACAGCTGTTCCAGGATCGCCGCCAAACCCTGATCGTCGCGCAGCGTATCCAACTCGCCGGTCGGCAGCGCGCGCCGCTCGATGTAACCGCGGACCGGCTCCAGCGTCTGGCGCACCTCGCCGAGGGTGAGTGCGCGCTCGTGCACGCCGAGCAGGGCCAGGGTCACCAGCGCGTTGACCGTGACCGGAGTGACCGCGTTGATGCCGACAGCCACCTCGAAGGCCAAGCGCTGTACGGCTTTGCGCTGCCGATCGGACACCTCCTCCGGATCCGGGGCGAGCGAGTCCGCGATCGGCTGCATCGGATCGCCGTAGGCGGCCAGCCGGTCGCGCGCCGAGAGCGGTGCGCCGAAACGGACGTAGACGCGCCCGGCGGAATGTTGCTGGCTGCGGATGTAGCGGGCCAGCCAGGTCAGTCCCTCGGGCTTCTTGACGCCGCCGACCTGTTCGGTCGCAATGGATCCCAATTCGTTGAGCCGCTCGTAGGTGATCGACACCGGCACCAGCATCACATCGTCGATGCGCCGCGAACGGATGGCCGAGGCCAGGTAGTTCAGGAGTCCGAACCGGGGCGGGCGCAACTTTCCCGTACGGGTGCGCCCACCCTCGAAGTACCACTCCAGATTGAAGCGTTTGGCGAGCAGATAGGCGAAGTACTCCTCGACCACGGCCTTGTAGATCTCGTCGTCGCCGAAGCTGCGGCGAATGAAGACGGTGCCGGTGCGGCGCGCGATCGGCCCCATCGGCCAGAAGCTGAGATTGGCGCCGCCGATCACGTGGTTGGGAGGAAAGTCGTTGCGCGCCAGCGCGTCACCGAGGACGAAGGCATCGACATAGGAGCGATGCGAGGGCAGGAACACCAGCGGGTAGTTGCGATTGAGGCGCCGCAGCGCCGCGAGCCCCGACCGGTCGCAGTCGATCTTCCAGGCCGAGGCGTGCACCGGCCGCATCGCCTGGGTGAACAGATCCGAGATCAGCCGGCTCTGCGCGGCCACGAGTTCGCGCAGCGCCTTCTCGGCCCGGCGGTACACCTCGCGCGGTTCGGTTCCGGTTTCGGTGGCGATCGTGTCGAGGCGGCGCAGGAAGTCTGGGGAGTCGAGAATCTCCTCGACCACCATCCGCGGAACCTTGTACCGGTCGCCGATCACCGATCGTTCGGCGCGTTCCAGCGCCACCGTGCCCGCACGGACGATCGCCCGCGCGAACGGTTCCGAACTCTCGGCGGCCCCGGGGTTGTTCGCGCGCAGATCGCTGAGCCGTGCGGGCTGTCCGGTGAGAATGAGATGCCGGTCGGGCGCCTTGTCCACCAGCCGGCGCTGCAGCAGCCGGTGCGGCCGGCGCGGATTGCTCAGCAGCGCCAGATCGGCGAAGGTGATGCGCCGCACGCCGTCTCGTTCGGGCGGCAGCCACAGCACCCGGATCGGGATCACCAGCGGGTCGTCGCGGCGGCCGACGAGCCGGGCGGCGATGGCGGTGGCGTCCAGGTCGATCTGCGTGACGGGAGCGTCGATTCCGAGTTCGGCGGCGATCCCGCCCTCGGCGAGCCAGCCGCCGATCAATTCGCGTTCCACCGGCGACACCGCGTCGACCAGGGCGACGGCCGAGCGCGGCAGATCCTTCGGAGTACTCGGAGCCGGATTGCCGGCAGCGTGATCGATCATGGCGGGCCCCTCCTCGACGGCGCTCCACCATTCAAGCTCGCGGAGGCATATTCGGCAGGAAGTTGACCATGACGCTCGCAAAGCGATTCCGATGTGTGCTCCGGCACAATACCGAAAAGGACAGGTAATGCTAACCTCACCTCTTGTAGTTAGGTAAGCATAACCTTGGAGGAACGGTGTCGACCACGGACGAGCGGGTGCGAAACGGTTACGGGGACGATCCGGGGGCGACGGGGCAGCTGGCAATGGGGACGGAGGTTACGGGCACGGCGTCGGCGATCGCACCCGCCGACGCCATGGCGGCGCTCGCCGCGGCCGACCGATTCGGCGAGTACGTCGGTTACGAGGGGCCCGACGGCTGGGTGTTCGCCGCCGATCCGATCGGCAGCATCGAATTGGACTCCGGCGAACTGCGTGTCGAATGGGAGGGCCGCGCCACCGTCGAGCCGTGGCAGGGCCGCCCGGCCGCCGTGATCGACGCGGCGCTGGCCGCGCTGCCGCTGCGGGGTCGCAACGCCTATGGCTGGATCGGATTCGAATTCTGCGCCTGGGCGCTGGGCGCCGATGCGCACGTTCCGGCCCGAACCACCCTCGCGCACCTGATGATTCCGCGCATCGAGGTGCGCATCGACGCCTCCGGCGTGCGGGTGTCCGGTGCGACGCCCCGCGAGACCGCGGAGATCCACGAACTGATCGCGCAGGCGAGTGCGACACCTCCGGCGTCGGCGCGGCCGGTGGATGTCACCATCGATCCCACCGACTATCGCGGCCGGGTCGCCGAGGCGGTCGACGAGATCGGGGCCGGGCGGTATCAGAAGGTGATCCTGTCGCGAAAGGTGGATCTGCCCTTCCCTGTCGACGTTCCGCAGACCTATCGGCTCGGGCGCGCCAGCAACACGCCCGCGCGCTCGTTCCTGTTGCGACTGGGCGGCCTGGAGGCGGCCGGATTCAGTCCCGAGCTGGTGGCCTCGGTCGACCGCCACCGGGTCGTGACCACCGAGCCGCTGGCCGGCACCCGCGCCTTCGGACGCGGCGAGACGGCCGATGCGGCCGCGCGCGAAGAGTTGGTGGGTGATCCGAAAGAAATCGTCGAGCACGCCATTTCGGTGCAGACCTCGTTCGGCGAGATCGCCGCGGTGGCCGAGCCGGGCAGCACCGCCGTCTCCGATTTCATGGCGGTGCGCGAACGCGGGAGTGTGCAACATCTGGCCTCCACCGTGCGAGGCACCCTCGCCGAGGGCAAGAGCGCCTGGGATGCGCTGGAAATGCTGTTCCCCTCGGTGACCGCCTCCGGTATCCCCAAGCGCACCGGCGTGGACGCGGTGTTCCGTCTCGACCACGACGCCCGCGGCCTGTATTCCGGTGCGGTGGTGACCGTTTCGCCGGGCGGTGCGCTGGAGGCCACGCTGGTGCTGCGGGCGATCTACCAGACCACGGAGGGCGCCTGGCTGCGTGCCGGAGCCGGCATCGTCTCCCAGTCGCGCCCGGAGCGCGAATTCACCGAGACCTGCGAAAAGCTGGGCAGCATAGCGCCTTACGTCGTCGAAGCCCGATAGAACGAGCCCGGCGGTGACTTCCCGCCGGGCTTTCTCGTACCGGAGGGGCCGTGGGGCGAGAGTTCGGTACGGCGGTCAGGTTCGGTTCGGTGCGGTCGCGGTCTGCGTGTCGTAGCGGGCCCGCAGCACCTTCTTGTCGATCTTGCCGACGGCGGTGAACGGCAGCGCGTCGGCCTGTTCGAGAAGGTCGGGCAGTTTGTAGGTCGCCAGGCCGCGAGCGGTGAGGAATTCCTTGATCTCGACCAGGCTCGGCATCTCGCCGTCGATCACCAGGACGGCACAGACCTTTTCGCCGAGGGCCGCGTCGGGCAGTCCGACCGCGGCCGCGTGCCGGACCGCGGGATGGGCCAGCAGGTGTTCCTCGAGTTCGTCGCAGGAGACGTTCTCGCCGCCGCGGTTGATCACATCCTTGATCCGGCCCGAGACGATCAGATGCCCGCTCGGCAGTTGCCGCACCAGATCACCGCTGCGGTAGTAGCCGTCGGGGGTGATGGCGCGGGAATTGTGTTCCGGCGCACGGTAATAGCCGCGAATGGTGTACGGACCACGGGTGAGCAGTTCGCCCTCCTCACCGGGTGTGACGTCGTTACCCTCGCCGTCGACCACGCGGACCTCGTCGGCGGGGGAGACTGGGCGGCCCTGGGAGATCAGAATCGTTTCCTCGGCATCGTCGAGGCGGGTGTAGTTGATCAGTCCCTCGGCCATGCCGAACACCTGCTGCAGGGTCGCGCCCAGGGCCGGAGTCACCTCGCGGGCATTGACCTCGGCCAATTTCGCGCCACCGACCTGCAGCAGCCGCAGGCTGGACAGGTCGGCCTCCTCCCATTCCACCGCGGCACACCACAATTGGGCCAACGGCGGGACCACCGCCGTCACGGTGACGCCGTGGCGTTCGATGGTCGCGAACGCGTTCTCCGGGCTCGGGTCGGCCAGCATGACGACCGACGCGCCCGCGGCGACCGCGCCCAGAATGCCCGGGCAGGAGAGCGGAAAGTTGTGTGCGGCGGGCAGTGTCGCCATGTACACATCGTCGGAGGTCAGTGCGCAGATCTCGGCGCCGGCGCGGGCGTTGTAGTGGTAGTCGTCGTGGGTGCGGGCGATGAGTTTCGGCAGGCCGGTAGTGCCGCCGGAAACGAGCATGACCGCGATACCGGACGCATCGACTTCCGGCAGCAAATCGCCTTCGCGCGCAACCGTTCTCAGATCGACGTAGTCGCCTGCATCACCGAGTACGAAGATCGTGCGCAACGACGGCACCCGCGCGGCCACCGCGGCCGCCAGTTCGCGGTAGTCGAAGTCGCCGACCTTGTCGGCGACGATGTAGCCGGCGGCCCCCGACAGCCGGGTCAGATGTTCGATCTCGGCCTGCCGATGCGCCGGCAGGGCCAGTACGGGCACGATCCCGGCGCGCAGCAGCCCGAACAGCACCTCCACGAATTCGGTCACATTGGGCAGTTGAACCACCACGCGGTCGCCGGGCTCGAGTCCGGAGGCGAGCAGCCCGTGGGCCGTGCGATCGGCGCGGCGATCGAGTTCGGCATAGTCGATCGGTCCGCTCTCGGTGTGCAGGGCGGGACGCCGGGGCCCGCCGCGGGCGGCGTCGCGCAGCAACTCGCCCAGCGGTTCGCCGCGCCAGTAGCCCGCGGCCCGATAACTTTCGGCGAATTCGGCCGGAAACGGTACGAAACCGTCGAGCAGGTCCTGCTGGGCGGGGGATATCGAAGTCACGGGTATCGCCTCACGGGTCGAGCTGCGCAGTGTCGAGCTGCCTTAGATAGGTTAGGCAACCCTATATTAGGTGAGTCGTATCGCGTCACGGGCGGCCCGAAACGCCACGGCCCGGCTCGCGACAACAGCGCGGAGCGGCCGGTGCCCGCCTAGACTCGTGCGGGTGAGCGGTTGGAACATCTCCGATATTCCGGACCAGAGCGGTCGCACGATCATCGTGACCGGCGCGAACAGCGGACTGGGCGCGGCCACCACCAGGGCCCTGGCGCAGGCCGGTGCGCAGGTGATCATGGCCTGCCGCGACGAGGTGAAGGCCCGGGCGGTCGCCGACACCATCGGCGAACGGGTGCAGGTGCGCAGGCTCGACCTGGCCGACCTGTCCTCGATTCGCGAATTCGCGCGCACGATCGAGGGCGCCGATGTGCTGATCAACAACGCCGGCGTGATGGCCCTGCCGCTGCGCCGCACCGCCGACGGCTTCGAAATGCAGTTCGGCACCAACCATCTCGGCCATTTCGCGCTGACCGGACTGCTGCTCGACAAGATCTCCGATCGCGTCGTCACGGTATCCAGCGGCGCCCATATGATCGGCCGTATCGACCTCGCCGATCCGAACTACCAGCATCGGCGCTACGAGCGCTGGCGCGCCTACGGTCAGTCGAAACTGGCGAATCTGATGTTTGCCTACGAACTCCAGCGCCGCCTGTCCGCGGCCGGCTCGCCGAAGGTCTCGGTCGCGGCCCATCCCGGCTACGCCAGCACCGAACTGCAATCGCATACCGAGTCGTTCCTGGACGCGATCATGGCCCTGGGCAACCGGATTCTCGCTCAGTCGGCCGAAATGGGCGCGCTACCAAGTCTTTACGCCGCCACCGCGAAGGTCGAACCCGGCGCGTTCTACGGCCCGACCCACCTCGGCGGCCTGCGTGGTTATCCCGAGCGCTGCGGCTCCTCGGCCGCCTCCCGCGACGAGGTCACCGCCCGCCGCCTCTGGGACCTGTCCGAACAACTCACCGACGTGACCTACTCGTTCGCCCGCCGCTGAGCCACTTCGAATCGATGTGACCGGCATCACTTTCGCGGATGTCACACCGGATGGGTGCTGCGCCGTCATCTCTGTGTAGCGACGCCGCGAAGTGCGGCTCACTGTGTACAGGAGGAATCTCAATGAGGTTGTCAAGTCCTACTGGTGATTTCCGGGTTTGCTGATGGGGTCAGGTTGCGGGGGCGGGCTGGTAGGTCTTGTGGTCG